>JACJZD010000005.1 GCA_020635795.1 Flavobacteriales bacterium | reverse complement strand
GGCATCTTTATATCCAGCAATTTGTGCTGCTTTTTGATTGGCAAAAATTATCTTACCATCTACATGTATAATAATTCCGTATGGTGAGTTTTCAATAAGGTTTTTATAGTTTTCTTCGCTTTGTTGTAATTGTTTTTCTTTTATAACTTGACTGGTGATATCTATTAACGTACCATCTAACCTGGTAATATTTTTCTTGCCAACTGTTAAATCGTGAATGTTTACATTGGTAGAAATCCAAATTTCATTACCGCTTTTGTTTTTGTGACGAAGTTTATAGTTAGACAGAGACCCTTTTTTTCTAAGGTCTTTTATGTAGTTTTCTCTATCTTTTTTGTTAAAATAAAGGTCTATTGATTTTTTACCAATAAGCTCAACTCTTGAATTATATCCAAATATTTTAGCAAAAGCATTATTGCATTCTACAATAATTCCGTTTTCTGTAATAAAAACACCCGCCATATTCTTAGTAAACAACTGTCGGTATCTTTCTTCGTTTTGTTTAAGGTGTTCTTCTATTATTTTCTTTTCGGTAATATCTCTTCCGTTAGCTATTAACACCTCTTGGTTCAGGTAGGTTGCTTTAGTTAAAATAACCTCTTTTAAAAATCGTTCATTGTTCTTTTTTAATCCCCACCATTCAAATTTTTGAACTTTTCCTGCCCAAGCTTTTTTAAAAATAGGCTCTAAATTAAAGCCGCTATTACTCTTTTTATCACTTAAAAATTCTGGTGTTTTTCCAATAATTTCTTCTTTTTTGTAGCCATATTTTTTTATTACTGTTTCATTAACATCTATAAATTCTCCCTTTCCGTTTTGAATATATAAAAGATCTGGACTACTTTCAAAAAGTTCTTTGTAACTTCTTTCCGAATCATAAAGATTTTCTTCTAGTTTCTTTTTTTCAGTAATATCTCTAATAACTGTTGTGGTTTCTAAAGCCTCGCCTTGTTTGTTGTACTTAATGTGTATTGTTTCATCAACCCAGATGTATTCTTTTTTTCCTTTGGGTTTAAACCTAAATACCGTATTTATTTGTGGTAGTTTATCTACATACATACCCTTTTTAACATTGTCATTAATTAATTCTATGTCGTCAGGATGTATTCTTTTTAAAATTTTGCCTGTTTTACCTTCGTTATTAAATTCATTGATAGTTAAGCCAAGCAATTGTTCTATCTGTGGGCTTATATAGGTAAGTTTTTTTTCTTTTTCGGTAAACTTTACATTGTAAATACATTCGTTAATGTTTTCTAAAATAAAGTTTAAATTTTGTTCTGCTTCTTTTTTTTCAGAAACATCTTTGGCTGTTCCAAAAACTCCAATACGCTCATTTTTACTATTAAAAATGTTAACCAATGTTTCTTCTATCCAAACATATTTTTTTTTCTTCTTGTTATAAAATCTATATGTTAGCGATTTTGGTGCATGGCAGTTTTTTTGAAGCTCTACTTCCTTTTTTAATTTTTCCAGTTCTTCTGGATGAAAATGCTCGAAAAGTTTGTGTTGATGATTGATGTACTCTCTTATGGATAGTCCAAAAATTTCTTCTACTTGAGGACTTAAATATTCTATCGTTTTTTTCTCATTTTTATCAATAGATATTTTATAAAACATCTCATTAATTTTATTCAAAATCAACGAAAAATTATCTTCTTTTTGTTTAAGAAGTGAAATTTCTTGTATTAATTCTTCTTTCGTTTTTTTTGAATAATCCACTCGTCAGTTACTTTAATTTTGTTCCATCTAACTTAACTTCTTCTCCGTTTTTATGGTGTATGGTTACAATTAATTCTCCTAGTTCATTGTACGATTTCCAAGAATCTGTTTTTGTTCCCATTAAATAATATTCTTCTCTTTTAAGCTTACCATTTTCATAATAATATTTGTGTTTACCATCAGGAGATCCATCCACAAATTTTCCTTCAAAATTTGGTTTGTTGTTTGGATAAGTATAATGCCACATTCCATTTCTTTCTCCGTTTCTATATTCTCCTTCTTCTTTATGATCTCCGTATTCAAAGTACCAAAATCCATCCTTTAGTCCATCAATATATTCTCCTTTGGTTATTAACACACCATTTTCGTCAAATTCTTGTAATAAACCATCTTCTAAGCCTTTTCTAAAATTTTCTTCTCTTAATACAGCACCATTTGGGTGATACCAAATCCACAAACCAGAAAATTTTTCATCATTAACATATTTTCCTTTTTGTTCTAATTTACCGTTATTAAAAAAATATTCCCAATCGTCTATTTTTTTTCCATCAATGTATTTTCCTTTCGATTTTAATTGCCCATCTACATAATATTCTTCCCACATTCCTTGTCTTCTTTCCATTTCATCAATTATGCCTTTTGCTAATAATATTCCATGAAAATATTGTTCTGAAAATGTTATTTCTCCAACTTCGTTATAATACTTGAATGTTCCGTGTTCTTTACCATTAATATCAAAAGGACCTTCTTTTTTAATTTGTCCGCTACTGTAATACTCTTTTTTAATGTTTAAAACCTGCAATTCGTCAGCAAAACTTTGAGCAACACCATTAATATACAATATTGCATTTAATAACTTTCCTTTGTTGTCGTACTCTTTGTAATAACCATTTAACAAATCATTTTTATAAGTTGATTCAATTTTAGTTTTTCCGTTTTCATGAAATGTTTTCCAAACACCTTGTTTTAAATTGTTTTTATCCATTCTATTAATGGATTCTTTACTTATAAATGTTCCTTTTTTGTAATTAAATATAGTTATTATTCTGTTGTCTAGAGCATATTCATAACCAACTCCATCTTCTAAACCATCAACAAATAGTTGTTCTTTCCATTTTATTTTTCCAATGGTATCAAAATAATAAACAGTTAAACCTTGTTTAATGTCTTTTTCAAAATTTTCTTCAACAATTACATTGCAACTATCGCTATACTGAATTTTTAAACCCTCTTTTAAACCATTTTTATAATTTATTTTAGATAAAAAATTACCTTTTTCATTGTAAAATATCCAAGTGCTATCCAATAAATAATTTAACCTGTTTCCTTCCGATTTTATTAAACCATTTTCATAGTAATTAAACCAATAACCTTCTGGTTTTCCATTTTTAATTAAACCCTCACTTGATACATTACCATTTTCGTAATAAAACTTTTTTACACCATCACTAATCCTATTCTGTGAAATTAAAAAAATTGGAAGACTAATAAAAATGACAACAAGTAATCGAAACATATATATAATATAAGTATTTAAATATAAATTTTAATCTACTATTATATTTAGTGTGTTAAAACTGTTTAAAATTAGCAAATAGTTTTCTTGCAGTTTTAAAATGATGTAATTTATAAGAATTAACTAACAGCTTTTTTAATTTTAGTTTTTTGATTTTGTGATTATTAAGGTTTTAATTAACAAATGTTAGTTTTTTTGTTTTTAATAAAAGTTAATTAAAAGTTACCATTAATAACCCTAAAAGGATTGTTTGTAACTTCTATTTAAAAAAATGGTTAAATATTTTCCACTTTAAAAATTAATATCAATCAAAATAAATTTTGGATATTCCTACATTAATTTTTTTTTATTTACCAGCATAATATTTAATTATCAACATCAAAGTAGTTAATTTTACAGTGTTAAAAATCAGGTTATTAAAATTAATATAAACAAAGCTGTTAATAAGTACAAAAACCGAACAATATGAATGTAAAAGAAATAGCAATAGGTAGCGATCATGCAGGTTTTGATTTAAAAGAAACAGTAAAAAAACACTTATTAAAAAACAATATTAAAGTTAAAGATTTTGGTCCAAACTCTGATGCAAGAGCAGATTATCCAGATTATGCACACCCGGTTGCTACTTATGTTGAAAATAACCAAGATGTTTTTGGCATTTTAATTTGTGGAAGTGGAAATGGTATTAACATGACTGCAAACAAACATCAAGCAATAAGAAGTGCTTTGTGTTGGATGCCCGAAATTGCAGAATTGGCTCGTTTACACAATAACGCTAATATTTTAGTTTTACCTGCCCGCTATATTTCTATAGAAGAAGCTTTAAAATGTGTTGATGTTTTTTTTAAAACTGATTTTGAAGGAGGCAGACATGCAGATAGAGTTAATAAAATAGCTTGTATATAATACCTTAACATTAAGTTAACACTCATTTAATTATTGCTTAATAGGTTACTAAACCTATAGTTATACATTTGTCGCAATTAAAGGTTTATTGTTATAAACTCAGTAAACTAAAAATTAAAGATAAATTAATAAGATGTATAAAATCAAATTAGTATTAATAACATTAATTTCTAGCACAGCAATAGCACAAGAAGTAACCAACCAAAAATTTGGAAAAGGTATTGTTAATGTAATTGCTGCCGACAGTTCATGGAGCATGAATTTTGGTGCAAGATTTCAAACCTTATTTATAGGTGAATGGAATTTAAACGATACAGCTGGTTTTACAAATGGAAACTCTAATTTTTCGATAAGAAGAGCTCGTTTAAAATTTAATGGATTTGCCTATTCGCCTAAACTTCAATACAAGATTGAACTTGGTTTAAGTAATAGAGATATTTCTGGAGCAAGCCCACAAACAAGTAATGCTCCAAATTATATTTATGACGCTGTTTTAAAATGGAATTTTTATAAAAAATTTACTTTATGGGTAGGTCAAACCAAACTACCAGGAAACAGAGAAAGGATTATCTCTTCAGGTAATATGCAGTTTGTTGATAGATCGTTATTAAATAGTGCATTTAATATTGATAGAGATATGGGCGCGCAATTGAGACATAATTTTAAAATAGGAGAAAAGTTTGAAGTGCGAGAAATTGTTGCGGTTTCTCAAGGCGAAGGAAGAAATGTTACCGCAGATAATTTAGGAGGCTACC
The DNA here is from genome assembly GCA_020635795.1 of Flavobacteriales bacterium. NCBI lineage: Bacteria > Pseudomonadati > Bacteroidota > Flavobacteriia > Flavobacteriales > Flavobacteriales bacterium. Next base: position 160,598 of record JACJZD010000005.1, on the reverse strand, counting down.
AATGGTCAAGCAAAGTTGAAATATTACCTTTTGGTTCTTTCGAAAAAGATGGTGATTATTCAGGTAGTGATTTAAGTAGAGAAAAAAAACCAAAACTATCAGTTGCAGTAAGCTACGATGTTAATAACAAAGCTGTAAAAACACGAAGCAACATGGGTAATTACATGGTTACAGATAAAGGTTTTTTTGAAACAGATATTCACACTCTTTTTGTTGACATGATGTTTAAATACAAGGGTTTTTCTGTTATGGCAGAATATGCCAACCGTGAAGCAGAACAAGCCATTGCTAAAAACAGTGATGGCTCAAAAACTGGAGCCGTAGTAAATGTTGGTAAAGGATTAAATACTCAAATGGGTTATTTATTTAAAAACAACTGGGAAGTAGCAACTCGTTTTACCTACATTGAAATGGATAAAAAAATTACCAAAGAAGATATTGTTAGACAATATACCCTTGGTGTTTCTAAATATATTGTGGGGCATAAATTAAAAGTACAATCAGACTTTAGCTATTTAGATGTTCAAGGAAGCAATGATAATGAGTTGATGTATAGACTACAAATTGACCTGTATTTTTAAAACTTAACATTAACTTAACATCGTTAAAAATTAAGCTACTAAATTTGTATAATAATTAAAAAAACAACACATGGAATTTGGTTTTGTACAAGTATTAACACTTATAGGTGCTCTTGGTTTTTTCATTTATGGAATGAAAATAATGAGCGAGGGTATTCAAAAAGCCGCTGGTAGTGGTTTAAGAAAAATGTTGAGCATGATGACTCAAAACCGATTTATGGGGTTGTTTACTGGTTTCATTGTAACCTGTATAGTTCAATCATCATCTGCTACAACCGTAATGACCGTAAGTTTTGTTAATGCAGGTTTATTAACATTAGTAGAGTCTGCGGGCGTTATGCTTGGAGCAAACATTGGAACTACCATTACCTCTTGGTTGGTAGCTTTATTAGGATTTAAGGTGTCAATGTCGGCACTTTCTCTTCCTTTATTGGCAATTGCAGTACCAATGCTTTTTGTAAAAAAATCGAAGATAAAATATGCCGGTGAATTTCTTTTAGGGTTTGCTATTTTATTTTGGGGATTGGCAGAACTAAAAGATGCTGTGCCTGATATTAAAAGTAACCCAGAAATGTTACATTTTTTAGGGAGATATGCCGATACAAATTTCTTAAGTAATGTGCTGTTTGTGTTAGTTGGAACATTATTAACCATTGTAGTTCAATCGTCTTCTGCAACAATGGCTTTAACACAAACGCTTTGTTTTACAGGAATTATTCCTTACGAGGCAGCAATAGCAATGGTTTTGGGTGAAAACATCGGGACAACCATTACCGCAGAACTAGCGTCGCTTCCAGCAAACGTTCACGCAAAACGTTCGGCACGCATCCATTCATTGTTTAATGTAATAGGAGTTACTTGGATGGTGTTTGTTATTTCTTTTACCCCATTTTTAGATTTAGTAAGCTGGTTTGCTGTTGATGTGTTAGGAAGTGTTGATCCAAGATTAAACATTGAAGGAACGCCAATGGGATTAGCAATATTCCACACCACTTTCAACTTATTAAATGTTACAATTATGATTTGGTTTTTAGGTTGGTTAGTTAAAGTTGCCACCAAAACAGTTAAATCTAAAGGGGAGTTTGACGAAGAGTATCACCTGGAACACATTAATACAGGAATAACCACAACTCCTGATTTATCCATATTTGAAGCCCAAAAAGAAATTGCAAAGTTTGGTGAAATAACTAGAAGAATGAACGGCTTTGTTCGTGAGTTGTTAATGGAGCAAGACTCAAAAAAACTAAGTACTTCATTAGCTAGAATTAAAAAGTATGAAGACATTACAGATAAGATAGAGACTGAAGTAGCTGATTATTTAACCAAAATTTCTCAAGGTGAAATGAGCGAGGAGCTTTCTCTTAAAATTAGAGGAATGTTAAGAATAATAACGAACTTGGAGCGTGTTGGAGACATCTATTATCAAATGTCGAAAACAGTAGAAAGAAAACATGAAAACAAAGTTTGGTTTACACCAGAGCAACGTAAAAACATTTTAGACATGTTTGATGTTGTTGAAGAGGCACTTAAAAACATGTGTTTGAATCTTAACAATAACTACGATGAAGTTAATATAGAAAAAGCCAAAGAATTGGAAGAAGCCATTAACAATCTTAGAACGATGTTACGAAAAGAACACTTTAAAAATGTTGAAAAAGGCGAGTACGACTTTAAGAGCGCAACAGCTTATAGCGAATTGTTTAATGCACTAGAAAAAGTGGGTGATCATATTATAAATGTTTCTGAAGGTGTAAAAGGTATTCAGTAAGAAATATAAGCTAAACAAAAAGGATGTTTAATATTTGTTAAGCACCTTTTTTGTTTAGTTAAGATTCATCAGTCGTGCAACGTATTTCCCAACTATATCAAACTCTAGGTTTATTACACTACCCCTTTTAATTGATTTAAAAACAGTGTTTTCGAAAGTATAAGGAATAATACAAACAGAAAATTCATTCGGTTTCGAATCAACAACAGTTAAACTAACCCCATTTATAGTTATAGAGCCCTTTTCTACGGTAACAAATGTTTTTTCTTTAGGCTGATATTCAAAGGTAAAGGCCCAACTACCATTGTTAGCAACAACACTTTTACACGTTGCTGTTTGGTCAACATGCCCCTGAACCACATGCCCATCAAATCTACCACATGCCGACATAGCTCTTTCTAAATTAACCTCATCACCAACGGTTAACAACCCCAAATTGGTTTTATCTAGAGTTTCTTTAATTGCAGTAACAGTATATTGTTTATTGTTAATATCAACAATAGTTAAACAAACACCGTTGTGCGCCAAACTTTGGTCAATCTTTAATTCGTTTGTAAAATCACACTCAAAAGTAAAATGAATGTTATCACCTTCGTTTTTAATATTCTTTAAGATGCCTAAACCCTCAATTATTCCTGTAAACATATTTTTCCAATTATCTGTTTCTTGTTTGCCTCTCACCTCTGTCTTCCCGCTTCGGTCTTCCTACTTATTACTCATTAAATGAACAAAACCTTTTATTACACGAGGCTTTATACCATCTAAGTATATTTCGTTTACCTTACAGGTGTAAAAATAAACCCCATCAGAACTTAGTTTTCCACCTTTCTGATTTTTACCATCCCACATTACATCAGGGTTAGTTGTTTCAAAAACCAAATTACCCCAACGGCTGTATATTTTTATCTCAACAGACTCAACAAATCGATAAGGAAATGGTTTAAAATAATCATTCATTCCGTCAGTTCCAGGCGTAAATACATTTGGTAGTTCGTACTTTGGGCAATTGTCTACACAAACAGAGTCGCTGTATATACTTTCGTTTCCAACAGAATCTAAAGCTGTAATAATATAACAACCTGCAACTGATTTTAAATTTTCGTGGGCAAAAGATAGTGTGGAACCTCCATTTAATGTTGTTACCAAATAGTAATCACCATTCATGGTGTCTTTTTTGTAAATTTTATATCCTAAAATATCGTCATCACAAACACTACTAAATTGGTTCGACCAAGTAATATTATTTTGTTGTTGTTCACAAAGCGCTTCTACTTGTAACGATGGAGCACACGGTTTTACATTATCAACAGGTTCTGCACAGTTTTGTTGAGAGTAATTAATGATAGGGTCTATCAAGCCTGGTGATGAGTATGTACCAATGCTTTTTACCTGATAACAATATGTTTGCCCGTTAACCAAACCCGTATCTACATAATTTATATTTGAGGTAATGGCTATAGAGTCGTAGTTTAATGTTGTTGTGTTTAGTTTATAAATAACATGCTCGGTATTGGTCCAAGGCACCGCTTCATTCCAAACCAGCGTAATTCTATTGTCAGATGGAACAATATTAAGAAAGCTTGATGAAGCAACAGTTGATTTTCCCATTAACTCTCTCGCTCCTGATGTAAGGTTATACATATCAACACGGTAATAAAACTGAAAGTTTTGTGTGTTGATTAATGTATCGGTATAAATGGTATCGTTTATTGTTGCTGTTGAATCAATTAAAGTAAAAGCTGACGAAGACTGCTGGCTTCTATAAATTAAATATCTATAAGGACCAGGATACAAAACCAAATCAAATTCGGTAGGTTTTGACCAGGCAACATACATTGACCCGTTTGTAGGCGATGTGTTGTTAACACTTACATTGGTGATGATTGGCACATCTTTTATTAATTGTTCACAAACCTCATCCGAAGCCTTGCTTTCGCTTCCATCAGGATAAATAGCGATTACTCGATAACAATAAGTTACACCAGCAATTAGCCCAAGACCATTGTTGTTGTCAATGTAATTGGTGTCATTAATATTTGCTGTTTCTCCAACCAATTGAAAACCTGTGTAGGCAGGCACGCCAGTTTCGCAGTACGCTGGAGACCAACCAGAAGAACCCTGTTTTCTATAAATTTTATATTTAACTGCCTGACTACAAGGGGTTTTGTCCCAATTTAACGCTATGGCATTGCTTAGTACTGTTGCGTTTAAGCTTTTTGGGGCAGGCGCTATAACTTTTACCGATAAAGAATGAAAATCCACAAGGTTTGGGTTGCCATTATCAATTGCTTTAAAAGAAACAATGTGGCTACTTTTTCTAATGTTTAAACAACCAGGAACCCAAATAAAATTTCCATTCATATTGCTTGAAGATGATGACGGGTAAAAACTTGCGGGGCTTGACGATGTAAAAAGAGGTCCACCTGTAGCTGTGAATGTAATACTGTTTCCATCAACATCTAAGGCATTATACAACAAGTTTAAGGTGTCTCCAACAACAATACACGTGTCGATAGAACCAGAAATTGTAGGCGGGTTATTGCTACACGGTGCAACCGTTATTTGCATATCTCTAAGGATGCTTCCTATTTTTATGCCATTACGGTATTCATCTATGCGGATTGCTACATTAAACTCTCTTGCCATTAATGGCGAATCCCAAATCAAATCACCAGTATGGCTGTTAATGGTAAGAGAGTTTGATGCTGGCGGTAAAGTGTAGCCAGGAATTGGGTTACCACCAGCCTGTTTGCTATCTTGGATGGTGTAATATAAACTATCCCCATCTACATCCCACGCACCAGGATTGTGAACAAATATTTTACCAACACAAGCATTGTCAATAGGTGGGTTAAGTAATATTGGCGAGTTGTTGATTCCAACAAATGGATTAATAATTAATGAAGACTCAATATAAAACACCACATTAACCGAGTTTGGGATGTTTGCAATATCCGCATTTCTGTTAGGGTCCTCTATCCTAATCACATAAGGAACAGGGTTTGACCCTGGGTAAGTATGGTTTTGAATGTAAATGTTTTTAGCAATATCGTTTCCAAGTGAAACAGAAGATGTTCTTGGAATAGAATCAACCGATGTTCCATCCCCCCAAAAAACCTCTAAATTTGGCCTGTCTGCTGGGCTAGACTCTTTTACGTAAGTGGTTACTGTAATTTCATACGTAAACCCAGATATGTGCCTATAAGTGATTTCTCCCGCCCTGTTGTGGGTAGCAAAGGTATTTGTTGAAACAAAGATTAATAATATGTAGAGCAGTTTTTTCAAATCCAAATTTAAAATTAAACCTTTTTTAGTTGTTTAAATATTTGTTTACTGGTCGCTTAAACTTATAAACTCCTAACCTTCTATACTTTCTTTAATAATTAATTACTTGTTGTTCCATGTTTTCAGGAAGCGCTCTATCCTCATATTCTTGAGTTCTAAGTTGTGGCTCAAAACCGGCTTCTTTTATTGCTTTTTGAATGCCATCAGCAGTAAATCGATGTGGAGCTCCTGCAGCAGAAACTACATTTTCTTCAATCATTATTGAGCCAAAATCGTTCGCTCCCGCATGTAAACAAATTTGAGCTGTTTTTTCTCCAACTGTTAACCACGAAGCTTGAATGTTTTCAATATTGGGAAGCATAATTCTGCTTAAAGCAATCATTCGAATGTATTCGTCATCAGTTACATTGTTAGAAACACCCTTTACTCTTTTTAAAAGAGTGCCATCATCCATAAACGGCCAAGGAATAAACGCAATAAATCCTTTCGATTCTTTGGGTTTTTCTGCTTGAACCTCCCTTAGCCACACCAAATGTTCAAAACGCTCTGAAATGGTTTCGATGTGTCCAAACATCATGGTTGCGCTGGTGGTTAAGTTAAGCTGATGTGCTGCTCGCATTACATCTAGCCATTCCCTACCAGTACATTTTCCTTTAGAAATCAATCGTCGAACCCTGTCGTTTAATATTTCAGCACCAGCACCAGGCAATGAATTTAATCCAGCTTTTTTTAATTCAGACAACACTTCGATATGGGTTAAACCCTCTAATTTACTGATGTGTGCAATTTCTGGCGGCCCTAAAGCATGAAGCTTAATGTTTGGAAACATTTTTTTAATCCCAGAAAAAGTATCAATATAAAATTTCAAACCTAAATCAGGGTGATGACCCCCTTGAAGCAACAATTGCTCTCCTCCATACTTGATGGTTTCTTCAATTTTAATTTTATATTGATCCATTGAAGTAATGTAAGACTCCGGATGACCGGGAACACGAAAAAAATTGCAAAATTTACAGTTGGCTATACAAACATTTGTTGTATTTAGGTTTCGGTCAATTATCCAAGTAACCTTTTTGCTGTTGTTTTTTTTAATTTTTCGAAGCTCGTTAGCTACATACATCAACTCCGATGTTGGTGCATTTTTAAACAAAAATTCACCTTCTTCAGCACTTAAAAACTCAAAATTTAAAGCCCTTTCTAATAACAAATGTACTTGCATGTGGTATCTATTAAACAGTTCAAATAGTTGTAAAATCTTTAATTATTCCTACTTTTGAACAACTCAAAGTTACTACAAAAATCATCGTTAATGGAAATAAAAAAAATTGCCAAAGCAAATACGAATAGCAACATTGCTTTTGTTGTAAATACTGAAAAAGAAATAGACCAAAGTTTCTTTACAAAAAACGAATTAAATTACGCTAAAAGTCAGCTAAAAGAAGATGTTAAGCTTGTTGTAATAAACAGGTTTTCACAAGTTGTTTTTGTTGTCTTTGTTGAAAAAGGAGATGATTATAAAGCACACCAAAATGCTAGAAAATCGGCTAATAAGTTGGTAGAAAAAGCGAATGAATTAAAGGTTAAAGAGCTAACAGTAAATTCAAATTTAGAGATTACTCCTGCTTTTGTTGAAGCAATGTTATTAAGCAACTATCAATTTTTAAAATACTATTCCGAGAAAAAAGTTAACAGTCTTCAAAAGGTTAATCTACTTTCTAAAATAACCAATACAGAGTTAGAAGAGATTATTAATGTTTCAAAAGCAACTAACCACGCAAAAGATTTGGTAAACGAACCAGTATCCTTTTTAAATGCGAATCAACTTGCTAACGAAGCAAAAAAGCTTAGCAAAGAGGCTGGTTATAAAATAGAAGTTTTAAGTAAATCAAAAATTGAAGCACTTAAAATGGGAGGGTTGTTAGCGGTGAATAAAGGAAGTATTGACCCACCAACATTTTCAATTTTAGAATGGAAACCTGCTAAGGCAAAAAATAAAAAACCAATTATTTTGGTTGGAAAAGGAGTTGTTTATGACACAGGTGGTTTGAGTTTAAAACCAACCCCAAATTCGATGGATATGATGAAGTGCGATATGGGTGGAGCAGCAGCTGTTATTGGTGCTTTATATGCTGTCTCCAAAAACAAACTGCCTTATCATGTAATAGGCTTGGTTCCAGCAACAGATAATAGACCAGGAGGCAATGCTTATGCTCCAGGAGATGTTATAACTATGCACAATAAAAAAACTGTTGAAGTATTAAATACCGACGCTGAGGGACGTATGATTTTAGCTGATGCGTTGAGTTATGCACAAAAATATAAGCCCGAATTGGTTTTAGATGCAGCAACACTTACTGGTGCGGCAGCAAATGCAATTGGTCATTATGGCGTTGTTGCAATGGGAAATGCTGATGAAAAAATCATGAAAAAACTAAAAGACAGTGGAAATAAAGTTTACGAAAGAATTGTTGAATTCCCATTTTGGGACGAATATAGCGAGCAATTAAAATCAAGTATTGCTGACATGACCAACCTTGGAAATGGTGCAGGAGGAGCAATAACAGCAGGGAAGTTTTTAGAGAAATTTACCGATTATCCATACATCCATTTAGATATTGCTGGTCCAGCTTTTATCAAAAAGCCAGTTGATTATATTTCACAAGGTGGAACAGGTGTTGGTGTTAGATTATTCTATGATTTTATTAAAAATTATTAATTAAGATTGAAGTTGGAAGACCGAAGTCGGAAGTAAACAAGAAACTAGCAACTAGAAAAACATGTCGAAACGAACAAACGATAAAATCCGAATTGGCGTAAGTATTGGCGACCACAATGGTGTTGGCTTAGAGGTAATAATTAAAACCTTTATGGATCAGCAGATATTGGAATTGTGTACACCAATAGTTTATGGCTCAACCAAACTGGCAAACAATTATAGAAAAACGTTGGATGTTGGTGAATTTAGCTTCAATAAAATAAATAATGCAGATGAAGCTAGTCCTAAAAAAGCGAATATGGTTAGTTGTTGGAGTGAAGAAGTTGAATTAAACTTGGGCACATCAACTGAAAGTGCTGGAAAATATGCTTTTTTATCGTTGGAAGCAGCGTGTAAGGACTTGTTCGATGGCAAAATAGATGCTTTAGTAACTGCACCAATAAACAAAGATAATATTCAATCAGAGGAATTTAATTTTGCTGGACACACAGAGTATTTAACAGAGAAATTTGAAGGAGAATCATTGATGTTATTAAACAATGATTCGTTACGAGTTGGAATAGCAACAAACCATATTCCTGTTAAAGAAATAGCAAAAAACATTACAGTTGATAAAATTTTTACCAAACTAAAAATTTTAAGTAAAAGCTTGGTTCAAGATTTTGCTATTAATAGTCCGCGTATAGCTGTTTTAGGATTAAATCCACACGCTGGTGATAATGGTTTGATAGGTAAAGAAGAACAAGAAATAATTACTCCTGCAATTAATAGTGCAAAAAGTATCGGTTTACAAGTTTTTGGTCCCTACCCTGCTGATGGGTTTTTTGGTTCGGGCAGTTACAGAAAATTTGATGCCATACTTGCTATGTACCATGATCAAGGGTTGGTGCCATTTAAGACCTTATCGTTTGGCGAGGGAGTTAATTTTACAGCAGGATTAAACGTTATTAGAACCTCTCCAGACCATGGAGTTGCTTACGATATTGCTGGAAAAAATATAGCGAACGAGCAATCGTTTCGTTCGGCAGTTTACCAAGCCATAGATGTGTTTAGAAACCGACAAATGGACACAGAAATAAATGAGAATCCTTTAAAAGTTGGAAAAGGGAAGTAAATAAGATTATTCTTTTTGTTGAGACAAAAGATATTGTGCATCTAATGTAACCATGCTTTCTACAGAAACACCCCTTTCTTTTGCTTTTAGTTTTATTGTTTCCATCCAATCAGAGTTAGATTTAATTTCATTTTCAATTTTAGTTAATCTAAGGTCTTTTTTTCCAATAATAAAGTCAATCTTTTGACTAGGTGGTCGTGTTTCAATATTATATTGTGCATTATTATGGATTTGTTTTTCAAGGGTTTGATTATTCTCGTTAGCTTGTTTTTGTACTTCATTCAACCACTGTCTATTGTGTCGTATAGTTTCTTTTACAAAAAATATGTTTTTATCAATTCTATTGGTTATTAAATAATTACTATTTTTTGGTATTTTAAAATAATTACTATCTAAATTATTGGCATTGAGTAAATGCTTCATCCAGTTAGCGCCCAAAAGTTGACCATTATTGCTTGAAACATCTATTTTCTCTCCATATTCAGCTAAATAACAAGTTATAGAATTATTTGGACCTTTTATAGATGATACTAACAGTGTTTCAGCTGGTAAAGCCCACCTTACCCATGAGTAGCCCCAAGGGAAATCATCAGGATGTATTATAAATTTTTTATTGGTGTATTTATTGCCATTTTTACTTAAAAGGGTTAAATAATTGACCCTCTTGGTGGGGTAAATGTGAGCATTGTAAATAAAATATCCACCATAAATTAAAAGCAGAATGGTTGTAGTAATTGATTTGATTTTTGTTGTTTTTAACACGGTAGAGTTTAACATAAAAGCAATGATAAAACCTAAAACGATGAAATATTGTTCATACATGTTTTCAGACGCTCCTTTGTAATATGTTATGGTAATTAAAATAAGATATCCAACAATAAAACCAATAAACAAAAAAAAAGATAGAATCTTTTTATTAACAAATAGAGTTATTAATAAGACCAATATAATTGTAGGTAAAATATAGAACTCTCTCTCCCAAAAAAAAATTAGATATTCCCAGCTAGGTAAGTAAAAAAAACCTGGAATTTGTTCAATAAAAACATCTATACCAACCATTTTTGTTTTTTCGTATCCATCTTTAGGCAACATCATTAAATTAATACCAAACCAAGTAATTGTAATGATAAAACCAACGTAGATAAAAGGGTTTTTAAAGGCGTTTTTTTCAATAATTATGTATGAATAGATAAAAACAAGTGGAACGATAATTAATTGATTGTAGTAGAACAACATACATGCAATAAGTGTCGAGATAAATAAATATAATATTTGTTTTAATCTATCTTGTTGGTTAACTAATTGTTCTAATAATGCATAAACTAATATAGCTAAAGATAATGCTTGAGCATATTCACTTACTGAAAAATAAAAAGTATTTCTAAAAGACAAACAATTTGTCAGTAAAAATACAATAGAAGCATTTTTATTTTTTAAACCAAGATTTATAATAAGAAATATAATAAAATTGATTAACACAAAACTAAAAGAGTAGGCTTTTAAAAACAAACTTAATGACACTCCTTTTTTTATAAGCCACAAGGGGATGATTTGAGAAAATATTGACCCCCACCTATTTAATGGAGTAACAAATTTTTTTGTTTGGATTAGCTCAAAAGCAAAAGCAGCAGAATCAAACGAAGTGGTTCTTTCTAGATAAAAATATAAAGATAAAAAACCAATGTAAATAAAAAAGAGCACACCAACATAGAAAACCCAATGTTCAAAAGTTGTTTTTTTGTTGATTAAATCCATAAAACCATAGAAAAGAACAAAATAAATCATTTATTTTTACATATAATCTATCAAACATTGAATACTAATTTTAAAAATACCCTTAATATAGTACAAGAGATTATTTTGGTTTTATTGTTGCTATTATTTTGTAAATTGTATTTTGTAGCAGAGCCACAACACATTAATTCCGACGGAAAAGGTTACTATGAATATTTACCAGCAACATTTATATATCAGGATTTAAATTGGAAATTTTTAGATACCCTACAAACAGATGGATACAATCATAAAAACTATCCAGGTATTTATAATGAAATTAATGGCAACAAGGTAAATAAATACTTTGTTGGAACAGCTATTTTAATGAGCCCCTTTTTTGGTTTAGCCTGTCTTTACGAAAGCATTAATGATCTTAAAATTACGGGCTATTCACAAATATTTCAAGATTTTATTTTTTATAGTGCTTTATTTTATTTGTGGGTTGGGTTGCTTTTTATTAGAAAACTTTTGGTTGCTTTTAAAATTAACCGTTTTGCGATATTACTCACTCAAACTATACTTGTTTTTGCTACCCCGATAGTACATTATGCTTATTTTCAATCAGCATATTCTCACATTTATTCGTTTTCAACAATTAGTGTGTTTAGTTTTTTTTTATACAAATTTTCATACACTTCACAGTTTCGTTACTTGTTGATATCGATGTTGCTATTAGGGTTGGTGTTTTTAATTAGACCCACTAATTTGACGATAATCTTTATCTTTCCGTTGTTTTTTTCTTCTCTTAAAGAGTGTTTCAAATTTATGGGGGAGTACATAAAATTAAACACTATACATACTATTTTTGCTCTTTTAATTTTTGTCGCTATTTCATTTTTACAGTTTATAATTTGGAACATTCAAACAGGTCATTTATTTATTGATTCATACAACAACGAAACATTTAACTTTTTAAACCCTCAAATTTTAAACATTTTATTTAGTTACAAAAAGGGATTATTTATTTATTCCCCAGCACTTTTTGTGTTGTCTGTTGGAGGCTTAACAAGGCTTATTCTACAAAAAAAATATTATCAAGGATTGGTACTAGCTTTTCTATTTTTTATGGTTATTTATGTTTTGTCTAGCTGGTGGAGCTGGTGGTATGGAGCCTCTTTCGGTCAACGAGCTTTTGTCGATTTCTATGTTATTTTTGCCATAATGGGCGGTTATTTGTTTAACAATATTTGTCTACTTAAAAAGGTCTTATGGAGCGGCTTATTTGTTATTCTTATTGTTCTTTGTTTTATTCAAGTAGATCAATACAGTAGGTATATTATGAGTTGGGAAGCAATGAGTAAAACATCTTTTTGGAAAATATTTCTTAAAACTGATGAAAAATATAGGGGAATCCTATGGAAAGAGAATTATGATTATACATCCAAACAAGTTGTTAAAAAAATTGAGCTTAACACCTTTGCAGAACTACCTAGTTACCGTTGGTCTGAATTCATTGATATTAAAAAAGACAGTTTAGTTGACAACTTTAATTTAATACACATTAAAACCAATGTAGATTTAAATAAAGGCAATCAAAAAATGTATATAAATGTTTTTGATGCTGATGGTAATAGTATTTTTTGGCACGAACAATTTGTTTTTACTGGAATTGAACAACAATATTTTTACAATGAAATATATCAAGGAGAATCTAATCTATATCTTAAAGGAGAATTACCACCTAATTATTATAAAATAAAAATTGGATTTAGAACAGAAGAAATTAGTATGAGTTTGTATTATTTTAATGTTAATTTCGTAAAGATTTAATTTTAATATGAAAAGAATAATAAATATATTGCTTTTAATTTCGATTTTGGTTTCCTGCACAAAAAAACAAGAAGCATTTGAAATTGAGAATATTTTTGCAATCAACAACCTTAACACAACAGAAAATAACAAGACTCTAGAAATGGATTATCAAGGGTCTTTTGAGAATGGGTTTGTTATACCTTCTATCAATCAATCAAAAGATGGATTTTTTGAATTCAAATTTGATATTAAAAACAACACAAATAAAGACGGAGTTTACTTTTATAAGATTTATTATCAAAATGAATCTTATAAATTTCCTGAAGAACACCCCTATTCGAATGAAAATTTTTATGGTAGCTGGGAAGATACAGAAATCACATTTAAACAAACAGATGTAATTCCTTCAGATGGAGAGTTTCATACTATAAAAACCAAATTTAGAATTGTTGGAAACCCAAGGAATGAAAAAATTTATTATGGATCAAATCTTACAGGACCGATTACTCAAGAAGAAATAGAGTCAATAGTTATTGCCATAAAAAACTCTCCCGAATGGTATGCAGGTGTTGTGGAGAAGGCAAAAAACAACAAAATAGACATTAACACACAACTTTATATGGATGGTTTGTATGTTGCTAAAAATAAAAGAAATGAAGGTGATTATAATAATCGTTGGAAAAGAAACCCTAGGGTTGGTCAGTATAAGTTCTTGTTAGTTATGGTTGACGATAGTAGTTCGCTGCGGTCAATACCTATGCACATTCAGAATATTTCATTAAAAAATTCAGACGATACTTTTTTAAACCCATTTAAATACTTCAAAGAGTTAAACGATAACAAAATTAAAACGTTTTATACTGAAGACGACCTTAAGGTAGTTTTAAGGCCCAAAATTAAAAATGGAATTTACGTAAACATGTCAAGCTTTACAAAGCCGAATGTTGATACTTCACACTACTCTCTTTCTTGTAATGCTTCCAAAGATTTACTCCACAATGCTTGTTTTGAACAATTTATAAGCACACATGTGGCCGATTTTAAATTTAACAACATACCTGTAGTGGCCGATGTTACTGGGGGAGAATATGTAAAATCCGACTATTATTCATCATTAAATAAAAAATACGATGCAATTAAAACACCTATAGCGGTAAGCGATTGTCCTTGTAAGACGGTTTCTTTAGATAACAATAAAATAATACTTAAAAACCCAGCTACAAAACCAGGAGAATGGAAAAAAGAAAATGTTGGGGTAATTACTCGACACGGATTATCTTATGGTAAGTATAGAGTTAAAGCAAAATTACCATCACTATTAAATAAAGATAATTTATGGAATGGATTGACAAATGCTATTTGGTTAATTTATCAGCAAGGTGACTGGAATAAAAGACGAACTTGTAATGCTAACGGTGGTTATGTGCCTAGATCTTATCCAGGAACAGGTGAAATTAGTTATGTACCAAACGATATTTATTCCGAAATAGATATTGAAATTGTTAAAGGATCAAGAAACTGGCCGCTTTCTTCTTATGGTGGTGATGTGACGAAAAAACCAAAAGACCCAATAACAGACTCTAACAAAGTTATGGTCACATATACTAATTGGGATTTAGCTTGTCAGGATCCTGAAAACTTTAATCGGGGTGTTTTTGATTTAAAGCGAGGAAATACTTCTTACTCATTGCATAGATGGGATAATTGGTATCAGGCAATTACGGGAAAGTATGGTGAGTTAAACGATGTACTATTTAATGGCCCATATTACTGGTTTGAAATAGAGTGGAAACCAGATGAAATTATTTGGAGAATAGGAGCAGAAAAAGATAAAATGATAGACATAGGATATGTAAATTCATCTGTTTCTTCAATCCCAAACAATCAAATGTTATTAATTGTAACTCAAGAGTGGCATTTAGAAAATTGGTGGCCAGAAGCTCCTTTTAATCAAAATTTTATTCCATTTCCTTCAAAAGAAATAACGGGAGAAATATTAGAAATAGAAATAGAATAATAAAATCAAAAGATGATGAGTGGTTTTAAACAAAAACTTAACCAAAATATTGAGAGATTGATCTTCTTTATTATAATTGGATTAAATCTTATTCCAGTATTTTCTGGTAAATTTTTTCCATCGATGGATGGGGCATCCCACCTCAATAACTCACACATAATAAAAGAGCTTTTATTTGGCTCTAATAATTTTTTAAATGATTTTTTTGTTTTTAATCCAGAACCAGTTCCAAACTGGATAGGACATTTTTTATTAGTGTTTTTTAAATTGTTTTTACCATCATATCTTGCAGAAAAGGCATTATTGTTAATTTACTTTATTGGACTGCCTATTGCTTTTAGAGCGCTCATTAAAACCATTTCTCCCAAAAATATAATTTACAGTTATTTTATTTTCCCTTTTACCTATTCTGCGGTTTTCTTATTTGGGTTTTATAACTTTTCAATTGCTATTATATTTTTTATAATCACATTAAATTATTGGATTATTATAGAAAGAAAAAAAATAACTATCAAAAAAATGGTCATTCTATTTTTGTTGGTTACTGCAACATACTTTTCCCATATTTTTATGTTTGCACTCTTATTAATGTCAATTGCCCTCTATGTTATTATTTCAAGACTATCAGAATACATTAATAGTCCTAAAGAATTCAAAAGAATATTTAGTAGTTTTCTAAAAGCAACATTTGCCGTTGTTGCAGCTTCAACCATACCCCTTTCCCTTTTTCTATTTTATGTGATTTCAAGAGATTCGCTTCAAAACAATAGCGTAGTTCCAATTGAGGAGCTTATTTCTTGGATTAAAAATATTAGACCAATAATTGCCTATAATCCCCCTCTTGAGGAAGCTTTTACAACAAAAATATTTTACGTAATCGCAACACTAGTTGCAATAGGTGTTTATCTTGAATTAAACAAGTTATTTTCTACTAAATTCAGTAAAAAAACGTTGGTGTCAACTATTTTATCTGTAAATAACCCATGGTTTTTTATCTTCTCTATCGTACTTATCATGTATTTTTACCTGAATATAGCAGATGATGCAGATGCTGGTGGTTTTTTCAAAGTTAGACTAGGGTTGTTGTTTTTTATATTGCTCATTATTTGGATTTCAACCCTAAAAGTATCTAAGTGGATGAATATTGTAGCGGTTTCAATAGTCATCTTCTTTCATTTTAAATTAAATAATTATTATTCAACTGTTATCAAAGAGTTGGATTTTCAGGCACAAGAATGTTATAAAGCTGCTGAATTTATACCAGAAAACAGTGTTGTTTTGCCTTTAGATTATTCTAATCACTGGCTACAAGGACATTTTTCTAATTATCTTGGTGCCGATAAATCGTTAGTTATATTAGAAAATTACGAGTGTAGTAAAGGTTATTTTCCTTTGTTATGGAATGAAGAAAAGTTCCCAAACTTTCTATTATCAGGAAAAACCCCAGATGAAATAGAGTGTTTGTGGTGGAAAACTGATTCAGAGAATAACCCAAAAAGTATCGATTATGTTTTTGTATTAGGCGACCTTAGTACAATTTATGATGCATGCGTTCAAACAAACATCCTGTATAAATATGAAAAAGTTTATCAGGGGTCTAATTGTACTGTTTTTAAAGTTAATTAGTTATTTTACTTTATTCAGGTTTTCTAAATACATATAGTTTGCATCATTTCTAATCATTGAATCTAATGTAGTACCTTGCTCTTCAGCTTTTTTACTAACAAACTCTAACCATTCGGGGTTTTTAATAATCTCATTTTCAATTTTAACAATAGCAGCATCTTGGTCTAACAAAAATTGCCCTTCTAATTTTAACATTTCATCTAGGGTTATACCTTGTTTTTTTGCCTTCTCTTCAGTTAAATACATCCAGGTAGAGTCTGATTTTACTCTGTTAATAAAAAACTCTAATGTTTGTACTTCTCTTAAAGGAAGAGAAACTGTTTCATTATTATTGATTTGATTATCAGTAGTTGGGTTTTCTGTTAAACATGATGTGATGGTAAAACCAAACACAAAAACAGGTAACAATATTTTTTTCATAGTTATTTATTTGTGCAATTTTAATTAAAAATAAAATATGTTTTTTAATTACCACATATAATTTCCTTTGTATTTAATTACTTCAGGATTGTTAATTAAAAAATCAGGAAGTATTCCATTATCAAACACGAAAATCTTGAGGTTTTGTTCTTTAATTTTATTGTAATCTTGTTCATTTGGAATAAATGAATAAGCTGCAACGGCATCTGTAAAATACATAACAGATATATTGTCTAAACCCCAACAATTAAAAACAACATATCCCTTTAAATTATCAAATTCATTATTAAGACTATTAATTATCTTGGTGTTGTTTTTATTTATATATAATGGATGCGTTTTTTCTTTTTTATAATACCATTTTACATGTTGCTCTTCAATTTTATTTAAATTGAATATGGGTATCATTATAAGAGCTATAAAAGTTATAGTTATAAAAGTTTTTACACCCTTATATTTAACCTTAACATTTTCAATAAAAAAAGACATTAATCTTTCAAAAACCAACCCCAAAACTACATATCCAATGCTTAATAATACAAAAGTGAATGTTGGCATTTTGGTTGATGCTATAGTATAAAAAAGAAAAATACATGTAATAAGACTTAAAAATGCGACTTTATAAGTAGATTTTCTAACATAAAAAATATAAAAAATTAGGCTTAATAACACGTAAAACTTATTAATACCATATAGGTTTGTTGTTTCAAAAAAATGATACCAAAAATCACCTCCGTGATCTTCTATCACCTCAAATAGATGTCGTGTATTTAATTTGTATTCGTGTAATGCTAATTCTTTAAATGTAAAAAAAATATAAATTTGCCAAGGAATAAATATGATTAGAGATATAGCAAAACTTATAATTATGTTTTTATAGTTAATAAATTCAACTCTTCTTTCTTTTATTAATAGTATTGAAAGCCCCCATCCAAAATACACCAATAAGCCGACTAACCATTTATTTAATACAGCACAACCAGAAAACACTCCGATTAAAATTAAAAATAATTGTTTGTGTTTTGAGTTTGTGTTTTCATACCTTGTCCAAGCCCATATACTTGCACTAACATAAAATAAGAAAGCCATATCATTATGGTCTGTATGGACAGCCCCGTTTGCTAAATCGATACTATAACTTGAAAAAACAAAAAGTAGTGCGGCGTAATACCCAACTTTATAGTTTATTGTTGTTTTGCCAATATCATAGATTATTAACACGAGTAATCCAGACATAATTATACTAGGAATTCGTAGCGCAATAACATTTGCACCAAATAATTTTATAGACAATGCTATTTGCCATAAAAACAAAGGTTGTTTGTGTAACCATGTTTGTCCAGAAACCCAACTAAACTCATCAAAATTTAGTATGGGGTTTTTATATAGCATTGGATGAAATGGGTTTGAAGACATGTTTTTTGCAACCAACGCATGAAAAATCTCATCCCAACCATTGATATAGTTATTTAATAATAAAACAAAAACACGCAAAAATACCCCTCCGATAGTTAAGTAAATTAATGACCAAGTATAATTTTTATTGTTAAAAAACAGTGATAAACTTATAATTATTGATATAAGCCCAAGTATTAAAGGAATTAATTGGTTAAAAGAAAATAATGTGTATTCTCTTTTAAAAGGAGAAGCTTCTTCTGTTGTTTTCTCTGTTACAAAAACTTGATTTTCATACATAAATTGAGCATCTAAAGCTAACATTTCTTCTATGGAAATATTTCGTTCTTTTGCTTTTTTTGAGATACTATTATACCAATTTGCATTTGACTTTATCTCATTCTTAAAATGCTCAATAGATTGACTTTTTTGAGTTGAGTCGTTTTTTGTCTCACAAGAAAGAAATGTAACGGAGAAAAAGAGAAAAATTACAAATATTCGCATAATTAATTTTTAGCAATTTTACGCTAAAATTTTGTTTCTTAACTAAGAACCTATATTTAAACACAAAATTTAATACTTTTACATCTTTATAAAACTATGAGTACTAAAAAAATTGCAATTATCGGAGCTGGGCCCGCAGGGGTAACAGCAGCATATCAACTGACCAAGATGGGTGTAAAAGTTGATTTATATGAAGCTTCAAATCAAGTGGGCGGTATGGCAAAAACCATTGATTTGTGGGAACAAAAAATTGATTTGGGCCCCCATCGTTTTTTTAGTAATGATACCCGAATAAATAAATTGTGGCTGGAGGTTGTTGGGGATGATTATAAAATGGTTGATCGACTAACTAGAATTTATTATAAAAATAAATTCTACTATTATCCACTAAAACCCTTTGATGCTTTATTTAAATTAGGTGTAGGGACTGCTACTCTTTGTTTGCTATCATTTTTTAAAGAAAAAGTATCACCAACAAAACTTGATGGAACTTTTGAAAACTGGGTAACAAATAGATTTGGTTACAAGCTGTTTTCAATTTTTTTTAAAACATATTCAGAAAAATTATGGGGTATTTCTTGTAAAGAGTTAGATGCTGATTTTGCCGCGCAACGAATAAAAAAATTATCATTATGGGAGGCTGTAATTGGAGCTTTTAAGGGAAACAAAAGTAATAAACACAAAACGTTGGTTGATCAATTTGCTTATCCATTAGAGGGTACAGGAATGGTTTATGAACGAATGGCAAAATATGTTTCAGAAAATAATGGGTCAGTTTTCTTAAACACTCCTGTAGAACGTATAATTGCCGAAAATAATATAGCTAAAAGTATTGAATTTGAGGGTGGAAAAATTGAGGCATACGATCATATTATTTCTTCTATGCCCTTTACACAAATGGTTACTCGTTTGCCAGAAGTTCCAAATGATATTAAACAGTTAGCATTTTCTTTAAAATTCCGCAATACAATATTGGTTTATTTAAAAATTGATGGGGAAAATTTGTTTCCTGATAATTGGTTATATATTCATTCAACAGAAGTACTTACTGGTAGAATTACCAATTTTAGTAATTGGGTTCCTGAAATTAACGGTAATCAGAAAGAAACTATTGTTGTTTTAGAGTATTGGTGTTATAACGAGGATGATTTATGGAATGATTCTGATGTTTCATTAATTGAAAGAGCAAAAAAAGAGATAAAAATTACTGGCTTGGTTAAAAATGAGAATATTTCTGAAGGTTATGTACACAAAATCAACAGTTGTTACCCTGTTTATTCAAAAGGATATAAAGAGAGATTAAAGCCAATTGAAGAATATTTAACTTCAATCAATAACCTAAGCATTATTGGACGGTATGGTGCTTTTAAATACAACAATCAAGATCACTCTATACTCATGGGTTATTTAGCTGCGGAAAACATTGTTAATGGCTCTAATCATAATTTGTGGGATATTAATACAGATTATGAGGATTACCAAGAAAAGTCTACGATTACTGCAAGTGGATTATCTCAAGACTAGGCTTTCCCTTTGATAGTCAGTATTTTACATGGTGTTTTGTTTTAACGAATTATTTCCTGAAAATCAATACATAATACTTTGGAGAACTTATAATTGATTGTACTTATTTAAAATGGACTATTCTTTTTAATTCGAAACAATCATATATTGTTAAACACCTGTAAAACAAATAGTTAATAATAATTATTGTTTTATGTTTCTTTTTTGTTCCACGTGAAACAATTACTTATTCATGTGTACCATTAACACAGAAATATCAGAAGCAGAAATTCCACTTATTCTCGAAGCTTGCCCTAGAGTATTTGGTTTTATCTTGGTTAGTTTTTCAACTGCTTCTGCAGAAAGAGAAGATAACGATTTGTAATCGATATTGTCGTAAAGTTTAATATTTTCTAATCGCATCATTTTGTCTGCAATTTCTTTTTCTCTAGAAATGTAGCCATCGTATTTCATCAATATTTCTGCTCCTTCCAATTCTTCATTCGAATATGCTTTAAGGGTTTCTTTTAGCTTAACACTTGAATTGATGATGTTGGTAATTTCTATATTAGGACGTGTGATTACAGTATTTGCCTTAACTTTTTGTTTTAAAATTGATGAGTTTTGTGAGTCTAAATAATCGTTTACTTCTTCAGGCAATAAACTAGTCTCTTCAAATTTTGAAATTATTGAATTTATATTGCTGTTTTTTTGTTCTACCTTTTTAAGCATATCATCAGTAGCTAAACCTATTTTATTTGATAACGGGGTAAGCCTTACATCTGCATTATCTTGTCGTAAAAGTATTCTATATTCAGCTCTTGATGTAAACATACGATAAGGCTCAGTTGTCCCTTTGGTAATTAAATCATCGATTAATACTCCTATATAAGCTTCGTCTCTTTTAAGTATAAATGGTTCATTTTCAGTGGATTTTAAATGAGCATTTATTCCAGCCATCATTCCTTGTCCAGCTGCCTCCTCATAACCTGTTGTTCCGTTTATTTGTCCTGCAAAATATAGGTTATCCACACCCTTTGTTTCAAGTGTGTTTTTTAATTGTGTGGGTTGAAAGAAATCATATTCAATGGCATATCCTGGGCGGAACATTTTGGCGTTTTCAAAACCAGGAATTAATCGCATGGCTTTGTATTGGACATCTTCTGGTAAAGAAGTTGAAAATCCATTTACATATATTTCTACGGTATCCCAACCCTCTGGTTCTATAAACAATTGATGTCTTTCTCGTTCCGAAAAACGAACAATTTTATCCTCAATTGAAGGACAATACCTTGGTCCTAAACCTTGAATTCTACCTGTAAACATAGGAGATTGTTCAAAGCCTGTTCTTAATATATCATGAACATCATCGTTGGTATATGTTATGTAGCAGCTTCTTTGTTTCAATAATGGAGTTGTTTCTGAAGAAAAAGAAAATTTAGATGGTTTTTCGTCTCCAGGTTGTTCTTCCATTTTAGAATAATTTAATGATCTACCATCCACCCTTGGTGGTGTTCCCGTTTTCATTCTTCCAGATGTAAATCCTGCTGAGATTAGTTGTTCTGTTAGGCCAGTTGACGCTCTATCTCCAGCTCTACCGCCTCCAAATTGTTTTTCACCAATATGTATTAATCCATTTAAAAATGTGCCATTGGTAAGTATTACAGATTTAGCTTTAAATTCTATTCCTATTTGTGTTTTTATACCTGTACAAGTATTCTTTTCTATAATCAATTCCGTAACCATATCTTGCCAAAAATCTAAATTTTTGGTTTGCTCTAATTTTAACCTCCAAATATTAGAGAACATCATGCGGTCGTTTTGTGTTCTTGGACTCCACATGGCTGGACCCTTAGACTTGTTTAGCATTTTAAATTGTATAGCACTTTTATCGCTTACAATCCCAGAGTAACCTCCAAGTGCGTCTATTTCTCTAACAATTTGTCCTTTAGCTACACCACCCATGGCTGGATTACATGACATTTGAGCAATTGAATTCATATTCATTGTAATCAACAATGTTTTTGAACCTAAGTTTGCAGCAGCAGCAGCAGCTTCACAACCTGCATGACCTGCTCCTACAACTATTACGTCGTATGTTTTTTCCATAAATATTAATTATTGTTTCACGTGGAACACATTAAGAAAGCAAAATTAGATAAAAATCTTCCTTACTTCTCATTAACTCCTTCTCTTTGTTGGTTTTGTCTTTATAACCAACTAAATGCAGCACGCCATGAACGATTACCCTAGACAGTTCATTTACGAATTCTGTTTTAAATTTTAAAGCATTTTCTTTAACTCTGTCAATACTGATAAATATATCTCCTCCAACAACACTTCCCTCAGTGTAATCAAAGGTAATAATGTCGGTATAGGTATCATGATTTAAGTATTCTAAATTCATTTTATGAAGATAATCATCAGAACAAAATATATACGAAAGTTCTGACACAGTTCTACCTTCGTTTTTTATGGTGTTTTGTAGCCATTTAATGATTTGTTTTTCGTTAACTAAATGAAAATCAACGTCTTCAGAATGAAAAGTAATGTTTTGTGGCAAGGCTTAATTGTTTGATATGGTGAACTTTAGACAAACTTTTGAACCGTTATTTTCAAAGATAACTTCGTCGGCTAAATTTTTCATTAAATAAACTCCTCTTCCACTTAGTTTATGGATGTTTTCTGGTTTAGTAGGGTCTGGTACTTTAGCTAAGTCGAAACCAAAACCTTGATCTTGAACGGTAAAAAATACTTGATTGTTTTTTGTTTCGTATTGGAGTTTTACATGTTTATTTGGGTCTTGTTTGTTGCCATGTACAATTGCATTGTTTACAGCTTCTGTTAATGCAATTAACATGTTTCCATAATAATCTTCGTGGATAGCTAGTTTGTCGCACACCTCGTCGATTAATTGTTCTATTTGGTTGATGTTGTTGAGTTGGGATTCAAACTCTAAGTTATCTGCAATTCTTTCTAAAACACTCATTTTGATAAATTTTGGAAATACATCGAAACTTTATTTTTATAAAAATTATTGAAATTCAGTGGAGTTGTTTTTAGTAATTCTACCTCTGTTTCTTTTTTCATGTTGTATTTAAAATAATTTTCAGGATTATTGGTCAGTTTGTCTAAGCCTTGTTTTGACTCTCTTTTATCATCTAGCTCTCGCTCCCGTTCTGCTTTTTCTGACTCTAATAATCGTGTTAAAATTTCTTTTTGTCTATTAATCGTTTGTTGTGTAATACGTTTATTAACTAAATCGGTTTCAGTTTCTTCCATTAATTTTGATAATTGATTGATTCCGTTTTTACCATTTTGATCCATCGACTCTCTCATTTTCTGTAATTGCTCTCTAATTTTAGCTTGTTCGGCAGCCATTTTAGCAAACGATTCGCTTGATCCACCTTGACCTCCTGGCATATTCATTGGATTTTCTCCACCAGGTTTCTCTCCCGGTTTAGAACCTGGTTTTTTACCATTTTCTAAAGCTTTCTTTAAATCTTCTAATTGTTTGTTCAATTGCTCTTGAAGTTTTTTCATTGAAGCAGCTCCAGGTTTTGGTTTTCCATTACTTCCTGGTTTATCACAACTACCTTCGCCTGGTTTTTGTTTAGCTTGTTGTTGCATTTGTTGTAATGCTTCGTCAAACAATAGGGCTAAATTGTTTATTGAAGTCATTACATATTGTTGTTTTGATGTAGCCATTGGCTTTAAACGCTCTGCCATAAATTCAATGGCTTTTTGCATGTTAAAATTAACAGCACTAATTTCTTTGTTGATGGCTGATTCTAATTGAACCACTCGTTTGCTTAATGCAAACAATGAATCTTCAACCATTTTTGCATCATCTTTCAGTTTTTTTTGTTTTTGAACTAGTTTTACATATTCTGGACTTTCATTTTTAACGGCTTTAAACTGCTCCATTAAGTCTTCTTGTTGGAAAGATATGTAAAGTAGATTATCGAGTAACTGACGCAGCGATTCCATGTCTTCTGCCGATTCTGATGAACTTGATTGCATGGCTTTCATATCATCTGCTAATTCATCCATCATTTCAGCAGCACTTTTTTGGCTTTCAGCAGCTTTTTTGTTTTTATTGTTCTGAATTTGTTCAGACCCTTTTTTCATTTCTTCAGAAATATTTTGCTGCTTTTCTTTCGTATCTCCCATTCCTTTTGGTCTTTCCAACGCTTCGTCTTTCTTTTTCAACTCGTCTAAATCCTTTTTTAGCTCATCAAATTCTTTGTTTAATTCGTCTTGCTTTTTATTCAACTCTTCGTTCGGTGCTTTTTTTTGTTCGGTTTGTTCAGCAAGTTTATCTTGTTTATCAGCTAATTTTTCGAGTTTGTTTTTAACGTCCTCTAGTTTTTGTTCAAACTCTAATTGTTTAAAAAGCTCTAATGAACGGTCTAATTCTTTTTCTAAATCTTTGTTCGATAAATCCATTTTTTCGAGTTCGTTGCCCAACATGTTTTTATCCAGTTTTTGCATCATTTCTTCCAATTTCTTCATCATCTCCTTCATCTCATCGGTCATTAACTCATCAAAAAGTTTTTGAAGCTGCTCTTGCTTTTTCAACAATTCCTCATTTTGCGGTTTAAACTCGTTTTGCTGGTTGTTGTTCTTTTGATTTTCTTGAGTTAATTCATTGATTTTTTGCTCCAGCTCTTTTTGTTTTTCTAACAAATCTTTAATTTTTTTCTTTTCCTCCCAGCCTAATTCTTTCTTATCGGTTAGTTTTTTCTTTAAATCGTTTAGCTCTTTCTGGAGCTTCTTTGCATCATTAATACTCTCGGTAAGCAAACTTTTAATGCTTTCGTTGCTTTTGTTAATGTTTTCATCAAGCTCTTTTTCTGTTTTTGCTTTAAATGTTTTTATAGCTGATTTTGCTGATTTACGACCATTAACCCCATCATTGTCAAACACCTCAAAATAATAAACCACCTCATCACCAGGTAATATATTAAGTGTTTCCAAGTTCCAAAAATGAAAAAATTCATCAGCATTATTGGCTTTATTAAAAGGCAAAAACACTTGTTGTGGTTCGTTTCGTTTTGGTAAAGAATCAATTATGGTAACAATTTTAACATGAAACGACAATCCTGAAAAACCATAATCGTCGTTGATTAACCCTTTAAAATAAACCCTTTTGTTGTTGGTCGAATCTCTTGTTTCTTCCACATCAATAGTAGGAAACTGGTCTTTAATAACTTGAAAAGCATATTTAAGCGTATCGGGTGCAGAAGCAAGATTGTTGGTTGGTAAAACTGCATAATTGGTGCTTTTTTTCGCTATGGTATTAAAAGTAACTTGTTTGTTTGTCGATGGTAATTTAAAAGAAGTATCTAATATACTAAACAACAAATTATCAGCATCTTCGGTAAAAAACTCCCATTTAATTTTTGTTCCTTCTGGGATGGTAAAATCGCCAACATTTTCTAAGGTTTCGTTTTGTTTACCTATGTATTTAGGATAATCTAAATGAACTTTAAAATTGGTTAACAACGGATTTGGCAGCACGTTCAACATAAACTCTTCCGATTCGAAACCAGAAGCCAGTAATTTAAATGTTATCGGTTCGGTTACATTTTTAAACGTGTATGAAAAATTTCTTTTGTCGGTTTTCGTTAACACTGTTTTCATGCCATTTTGAACAAGAAAAACCTTATCGGGAAGTTGGTTTCCGCTTATTACAACTTCTAAATGAAAATCCTTGTTTTTTAAAACACTTAGAGCGGTGTTTTTAATATTAAATTCGAATGGAGCAATGGGCTTGATAATGCTGTTATGATTAACCAATCGTTCTGTTCCGACTTTAAAAATTTCGGGTGAAAAAATAGAAATAAACAATAAAAACAACAATGGAAATAGAGCAATTTTCCAATAGCGTTTGTTTTCAGCAAAATCTACGGCATTAGCAAATGGAACAGGCTTAAGTTCGGCAGATTTTTGATCGATACTCGCTAAAACCAATTGATTAGGATTGTTAAAAGCCAATTCGTTGAGTTGAAGCACATTGGTTAATTTATCTTTTACTTCTGTAAAATGTTTTCCAATGATATCGGCAGCTTGTTGGTGATTAATTATTTTTCCAAACTTATACAGTTTACTAATGGGTAAAATAATGTAATAAGCCATTACATAAGCTACAATAATAAAAAAGCAATAAAACAAAATGGTTCTACCCAGTATATTAAATTGGGCAAAATATTCTACCGAAGTAAATAAAACAAACGAAGCCAATACCAACGAAACAGCATAAATACCACCTTTTAAAAGCTGGTTTTTGTAATACTTTCTGATAAAAGCATCGAGTTTGTTGATGAGTATTTGGTAATTATTCATTTATAAACACTTGGTACTAATATAACTTATAAAGTTCGGAAATTATTGAATACTGAATGAAAGAAAAATTACTGATTATTTTGAAAGCAATTTTATAACGGTTTTTGGCTCAATTTTACTGATGCAATCACAATCCAATCCTTTCGAACATTTTTCGCAAGTTGGCTCAAAAACCACGGCTTGAGCATGTTGCCCGACAGGTTTCCATCTTCCAGGATGAATGGGTCGTTTTGGCGAATATAAACCAATTGCTTTTTTATTTAAAGCTGCAGCAATATGCAATGGACCTGTGCTTGCAGCAACTAATCCATCTGTGTTTGCAATAAAAGCTATAAAATCAGTTAAGCTTAATTTACCGATAAGCGAAACAATATTTTCGTCAAACTTAAAAGTGTTGCCAATTAGTTTACCCTCTTCTTCTGTCCCTGAAATAAACACTTTAAATTGGTCTTTTGGTAATAACTCGGCTAATTGTAAATAGTTGTCTAAGCCCCATTCTTTAGCACTTCCTTTCGATTTTGGATGAAGAATAATGTTCTTTCGATTACTGTCAATGCTATTTTTTAATTCAGCTTGAAGTGTTGGTAATTTAGAAAAACCGTAAAAAGTGGCTAATTCATCTAACTCAACGTGTTGAGTTATACCCAAAGGAGATAAGAGTTTTAAATTAAGTTGACTTTCGTGTAAATCGGATTTTTTACGTGTAAAAAGTATTTTTTTATTACAAGTAAGTATATGGTGTAGCCTTCCAAATGTTCCAATTCGTAGCGGAATGTTTGCAGCTTTTACCATTTTGGCTATTTCTTTATTTGGAAAGACATGAATAAAAACATCAGCATTAAACTTTTTCAATTCATCAACTGGATTTGATGTTTTTTGTAATTCGTCCCAATTTATAAATTCATCAATGTGTTCACTTAATGCTACAACAGGTTTAGTGTACGTTTTTCCTAAAAAAATAATTTTTGAGTTGGGATAAAACTTTTTTATTACACCAGCCATTGGCAATGTAAGCACCACATCGCCAATACTATCGGTTCGGCTTATCATTATGGTTTTATACTCCATGTGTTGAGTGTAATTTTTTTAGTTTGGCGTACTTTAAATAGGTGGCATAAGCAGAAATTCTTGCAACTGTAAATCCTGCTGCTCCATCAAGAAACCCTAATTTGAAAATATAATCACGCAAAAATTTTATGATAGGGCTAAAATAAAGTTTGATAAAAGAAAGCTTTTTACCTTTTTCAAACAAATCTTGTGCAGCAATGCTAGTAAATTTTTCAGCTTGAGCATAATGTTGTTCGAGGCTATAGTAACTATAGTGTAAACAATCGCCACTTAAATAATTAACAGCTGTAGGAGTTGAAAAAACCAATTCTTCGTGTATTGACCCATCCCATTTTGCTAAGGTTTTATCAAATATTCTAATTTTTGCATCGGGATACCAGCCCCCATGTTTAATCCAGCTTCCACAATAGTTGGTTAATCGATTAAATTTACCACACGAACCTATTGGGTTGTTTTTAAAACTTATAATGGATTGAATCAGTTTTTCCGAAAGTGCTTCATCGGCATCTAAAGACAATATCCAGTTGTAACTTGCTTTTTGGTTGCCAAAGTTTTTAGAGCCAGAATAACCCTCCCATTCTTTTTCAATGAATGTTACTCCATGTTTTAAGCAAATCTCCTTTGTTTGGTCGGTTGAAAATGAATCAATCACAACAATTTCATCTGCAACATTCTTAACAGAGTTTAAACATCGTTTAATGTTTTTTTCTTCATTAAATGTGATAATGACCACTGATAATTGGATTTGCATGATACAAATATAGGATTACTGATTATTAAAATAAATTTAAAACAGTCAATATCAATAGATATTGGTTCTTCTTTATTTTTTTGCTGATAGGGAGTGGATTTGAATTAAATAATAGTTGTTTTTAGCAGCTTTAAATGGAGAGATCATAACATCACCCATAAATTCAGTACCATCTAATTTTTTTAATAAAACCTCCGATTGAAAATGACCAAGTGCTGAAATATGCTGACTTATTTCATTTTTATTTAAACGAGTATAATTTTCATCAGAAAATATGGTATAGTATTGTTTATTGAGCAATTCATCAATATCAGTTAATCCAAAAATATCTTTCGATTTTTCGTTAGCATCCCAGATTTCTTTAGAAAAATAATCGACTAAAAAAATTGCCCCTTTTGTGTTATTTGCTAAGGTCTTTAGAATTTCTCCATTTTGATGACTTCTTTTATTAAGCTTCTTTTTTTGGAGTGAAATAAAATAACTCAAAGCAAAAGCGTATCCAAAGAAAACAGTAATTAATAATGCAAACCCAATAGAAATAGAAGAGAATAATAACAAAACTTCTAAAGGGATAAACACTAATCCAAAATAAAGCAGCACCTGTTTTGGAGTTGGTAAAGCAATTAAGGTAATGTTATAAATTACCAACATTATAATAACATATTCACTATTAAAATCAAATTGATAAGCAATATATAATAGACAATAGGAGGTTAAAATAAAGTTGTAAAAAATGATTTTATATAGCTGTTGATTAGTACGTTTAGTAAAACTTAGTAAGTAAACAATAAAATAAGTTATGGGTAAAAAAATGGATATAGCACGAATGGAAATAGAAGACGAAAAGTAGAACCATATAAATAAACTAAATACGATAGCTAGAGAGCCTGCTCCAATGGCTAAGAATTTAGCCATACTTCTGCTTTTTTTTGCAAAAGAACTTTTATCGCCACTATTAAAAATATTTAGATTCAAGTAAATGTACTAAGTAAAAACTAAAAACTTATATAATCAAATATAGCCAAAAAATACTTGGTTTATTGTTTTGCTTTCTTGAGTGTAAAAGAAAATGTTGACCCAACATCAACAGTGCTTCTTATATTAATGGTTTGGTTATGGGCTTCAATGATATGTTTAACAATAGCCAACCCTAAACCTGTTCCACCCGAATCTCTTGCCCTACCTCGATCTGTTCTATAAAAGCGTTCAAACAATCGTTTGTGGTGTTTTTCTTCAATCCCTTGTCCATCATCTTCTACTTCAATCAAAATATTTTCGTCTAGGTCAAAAAATTTGATTTTTACTTCGCCATTTTCTTTACCATATTTAATAGCGTTTACTAATAAATTGGTTAAAACCTGACTAATCTTTTCTTCATCAGCCATCACCCAAATAGGTTTGTTAAGGCTGTTTTCTATGGTTGTTTTAATGTTTTTTTCTTGAGCTTTAAACTCCAACGATGAAATCACTTCTTTGGTTAAATCCAATATGTTAATTTTTGTAAAATTCATGGCCAAATTGCCTGATTCTAATTTACTGATTACATCTAAATCTTCAACCAAAGCAATCATTCTGTCAACACTTTTGTTGGCACGTGTTAAGTAATCGACATTGATTTTTTCATCATAAATACCACCCTCTAAAAGAGTAAGTAGGTAGCCTTGAATACTAAAAATAGGGGTTTTTAATTCGTGCGAAACGTTCCCAACAAATTCTCGACGGTACGATTCCATTTCTTTTAAACGCTCTATTTCCAGTTGGTTTTTTTTATCCCAATCAATTACCTCTTCACGAACTTGGCTGATAATATCTTTATCTAGGCTAAAATCAGATAAAGCAGTTTCTTTTTTTAGTTTTAGGTTGTGAATGGTACGATAAATAAGTTTAATTTTTTTGTAAATAAACTTTTCGATAGCCATTAAAAAACCAAAATAGGAAATGATAAGTGATGATACGAAAACAAGAAATAGGGTTAAAAAGTGAATAGACTCGGAGAAATATTCAGCAAAAAATACAATGATAGTTACTGTAGTAGCTACAAATAATGATATTCTGAGAGCAATACCTTTTGGGGTTAGATTGTTCATGCTACAAACTTAATTAGAAAATAGTTATCTAATTAGATTTCAAACTTATAACCAACACCTTTAATGGTTTTGATTAACTCATCGCCCAATTTTTCGCGTAATTTACGAATATGAACATCTATGGTTCTGTCGCCAACAATAACTTCTCCGCCCCAAACCGTTTCAAGAATAACCTCTCGAGTAAATACTTTTCCTGGTTTTGAAAACAATAAGGCGAGCAGTTCAAATTCTTTTTTTGGAAGAGAGAATTCTTCATTTTCTTTATAGACTAAATATTTTTCACGGTTAATTTTAATGTTACCATGTACTTCTTCTTCCTCCGCTTTCCCTCCTTTTCTTCTTAAAATAGCTTTTACCCTACTTACTAAAAGCCTTGGTTTTATTGGTTTAGAAACATAATCATCAGCACCAGCATCAAATCCTGCAACTTGGGAATAATCCTCGCCACGTGCACTTAAAAATATAATAAGGGTATCTTTTAATTTGTCTATACTTCTTAATTCATGACAGGTTTCTATGCCATCCATTTCTGGCATCATTACATCTAAAATAATTAAATCAGGGTTTTCTTGTTGAGCAATTTTAATAGCTTCCTTGCCATTGCTGCAAGTTAACACCTGAAAACCTTCTTTAGTTAAGTTATAACTAACGAATTCTAGTATATCACTTTCATCATCAACCAAAAGTATTTTTTCCATAATCAGATTACTTGTTTGTTTCTACGAAGTTACGCCCTAAATTTATTTCACGTGTTAAGTAAACATTAAATTGTAGGTGCATTATAAAAAGAGCTTTAAACAATAAAAATAGGCTTTTTAGATTCATCTGGTAACATTCTGTTAACAGCATCATAAAACAACAATAAAATTAGGGTTAAGTTCAGATAATTTGCTTGCCGTTATTTTGCATCGAAAATAAATGTGATAATAACTAAAACAAATAAAATGAAAACAAAAAATGTATTACTTGCATCGATATTATTGATAGGTGCAACTACTTTCTTCACTTCTTGCTCTAAAGAAAAAACTCCTGACCCGATAGATGTACCGGTTGAAAACACTCCTGATGCTTCTTTCCCAACGTTGACCGTATCAGGAAACATAACAACAAATACCATTTGGACAAAAGATAGAATAATAGTATTAGATGGTAGAGTTATTGTGGAGCCAGGTAAAGAATTAACCATACAAGCGGGAACAGTAATTAAAGCAAAGCCAGGTTCTGACGCAAGTGCTTCGGCATTAATTATTGGTGTTGGAGCTAAAATTCATGCAACAGGAACTGTTGCAGAGCCAATTATTTTTACATCAACTGACGACCAAATTTTACCAGGACAAATTACTAGTCCAAACTTAACCATTGCAAATAAAGGTTTGTGGGGAGGTGTTATTATTTTGGGAGATGCTCCAATTTCTCCAAGCTCTGGAACTACTGCTGAAATTGAAGGTATTCCAGCGGGAACTGTTGGTACAACCTACGGTGGTTCTGATGCTACAGATAACTCGGGAGAATTACAATATGTTTCGATTAGACATAGCGGAGTTATTATAGGTTCTAATAACGAAATTAATGGATTAACACTTGGTGGAGTAGGTAGCGGAACTACTATTGACCACATAGAAATTTACGCAAACTTAGATGATGGCATTGAATTTTTTGGTGGAACAG
Organism: Flavobacteriales bacterium; assembly: GCA_020635795.1. Taxonomy (NCBI): domain Bacteria; kingdom Pseudomonadati; phylum Bacteroidota; class Flavobacteriia; order Flavobacteriales; species Flavobacteriales bacterium. Next base: position 128,219 of record JACJZD010000005.1, on the reverse strand, counting down.
TAAATCTTAATCATGCTATAGTGGTAAAAATTGATGACGATTGTTACGATATTGATCAAGCATATTCAGGAACAATAACCAATGTGATGGCAATTATTGGAGAAAACCAAGATGGTGATGCGTTTGAAATTGATGGTCCAGAAGGCTCAGCAAATAACGCAGGAGTGTTTACTGTTAATAAAGCTTATGTGGTGGGACATCCAAGTAATGATGCAAAGTTTGCCGTGTTTAAATCAAATGCTCAAGGGACATTACAAAATGTTTATTTCACCAACTTTATGGCAGGAGCTAAAGTTTCGGTAAATGGCTCTGAAGCTTATGCAAATTATTCTGGTGCGGGTGCTTATCCGTTAATAATAACTGGTAACACATTTAACCTATCATCATTAACAGGTGTTTTCGGTAGCGACCAACCAGGTGCTGATGCTACCAATTTTTTAAATAACAATACGGTTAATACAGGTTTAACAAATGGATTTGATCCTTCACAATTTGTTGGATGGACATTGGCTGGAAGAACAGGATTGGCTCGTATGGCTAATTAACAATTAGTTAATATTCGCCTAATATTCAGACTATCTTAAGGTCGTAAAATTGCCACAGGAATTAGCTGTGGCAATTTCTATTTTAAAAACAAACAACATGAATTTAAAAAAGACAATTTTTTCCGGATTAATGATAATGATAACACTTGGAGTAAGTGCACAAAAAGGAAAAATTAGAGGAACAATTATTGAAGACGGAACAGGGTTGCCACTTATTGGCTGTAGTGTAGTAATAGAAGGAACAACAATTGGAGGAATTACTGATTTTGATGGAAATTACTCCATTTCGGTAGAACCAGGAACATACACCTTGATTTCTTCTTACATATCGTTTGCAACTCAAAAAATTAGCGATGTTGTGGTTAAACCTGGAGGAGTAACTGTTGTTGCTATCCGAATGAAAGACCAATCGATTACTGGAGAAACTTTTGAATTAACAGCAAAACAAATTAGAAACAATGAAGCTGCAATATCAACCATAAAACAAAAATCAGTCAACCTTGTTGATGGTATTTCGGCTCAAACTTTTGCAAAAACTGGCGATAATTCTGCAGCAGGAGCATTAAAAAGAGTTACAGGAGTTTCTATTCAAGGTGGAAAAGATGTTTATGTTAGAGGCTTAGGAGATAGATATACTAAAACCATCTTAAATGGCATAACCATTCCTGGGTTAGACCCAGATAGAAACTCTGTACAAGTAGATATTTTCCCCACACAAATTATCGACAATATTGTGGTTTACAAAACCTTTACACCTGATTTACCTGGAGATTTTACTGGTGGTATGGTTGACATTGTTACTAAAGACTTTCCAGAAAGCAAAATGTTTGCATTGAGCGCTTCGTTTAATTACAATCCTGATATGCACTTTAAGTCAAATTTCTTGACTTATGAAGGTGTAACTTCTGATTTATGGGCAGATGGAGCAGCACCTAGATCAAACCCATTACATCCTAAACAAGTTATACCAAGACCTTTGATAACACCAAAAAACAATGCGGTTTTAGAGGCTGTTACAAAATCGTTTGATAAAGAAATGGCTACTATTAAAGGCAATAGCTATTTAAATCAAAATTATAGTATCAGCTATGGTAATCAACACGAAAGAGAAAAAACTACGTATGGTTATGTAATGGCTTTGGGGTATAGTATGCGATATACTTATTATGATGATTTTGAGTTCAACACCTTCCAAAAAAGCGATTCTACCTCTATATCAAAATTACAGCCCGTAGAACTTAATACTGGTGCTGTTGGAAGAGAAGAAACCATGTGGAATGGACTAGCTAGTTTTTCTGTAAAACGTGAAAAAGCTAAATATTCGTTAACCATGTTTCATACTCAAAACGGAATTAAAACAGCAACAAGATTATTACAAGAAAACACAGAATTTTCAGACAACTATGTAACTCTTGATAAAACCATTTTATACTACAACCAACGAAGTATTTCCAATGTATTGTTGAGTTCAAAACATCAAGTAAATAAAAATTTAGAAATTAAAACAGCAATCTCCCCATCGTTAGCACTAAACAAAGAACCAGATTTACGCCAAACCATTTTTAGTGTTACTCCTGATGGAAAATACACCCTAGCAACAGGTGAGGGCGCTTTAATTAATCGAATATTTAGAAATTTAGAAGAAATAAATATCAATGCTAAACTTGATGTTAAATGGGATTTTAATCAGTGGTCGGGATTAAAAAGTACCTTGAAAGGAGGGGCAAACTATATTTATAAAGACCGTTCGTTTGATGTGGTAGAATACAACTTTAGAAACATTGGGAAAAAAGAATATAGTGGAGACCCTAATCAACTTTTTACCAACGATTATTTGTTTAGTGCGGCAAACTCTCCAAAAACAGGAAATGGAATTTATGCCATTGGTCAGGTTGATTCTTCAAACATTTATCAGGCTAGTCAAACCATAATTGCAGGTTATTTAATGAATGAATTACCATTAGATAGTTCGTTAAAAGTTATTTACGGTGCAAGAGTAGAGAAAGCCGAAATGCGTTACACAGGAGAAAAACAAACCGTTGTTGACCCAAAACTGGATAAGTTCGACGATAGAGTGGTGTTAGATAAAACAGACCTTTTACCTTCGGTTGGTGTAATTTACAACCTGTTTAAAGATTTTAATATAAGGGCAAATTACAGCAGAACATTAGCTCGCCCATCGTTTAAAGAAAAATCTGGAGCCCAAATTTATGATGCGGTTACTCAAATAACCTTTATTGGAAATTTAGATTTGGTTCAGACATACGTTAACAACTACGATTTACGTTTTGAGAAATTTATGGGTTCATCCGATTTGGTTTCGGTAAGTGGTTTTTATAAAGATTTTAAAAATCCTATTGAAATTGTTTCATACAATGCAACCAGTGCTGATAATATTATTCCAAGAAATGTAGAAAATGCTACGGTTTTAGGTATTGAGTTTGAGGTTAAAAAAGGACTAGAGTTTATTCATACTAGACTTAAAAATGTTTCGATAGGTAGTAATGTTACGTTTGCAAAATCGCAAGTAAAAATGAGTGATGTAGAATACCAATTTAGAGTTTTAGAAGCTCGTGATGGTGAAAATGTTGAAAAAACTAGGGCTTTTCAAGGACAAGCACCTTACTTAATCAACACATTTATTGGTTATGCCAACATCGATAAAGGGTTGGATGTTAATGTGAGTTACAATGTTCAAGGAAAAAGTTTAGCAATAGTTGGTATTGGAAGGATACCTGATATTTACGACAACACTTTCCATGATGTAACATTTAAGGCGAGCAAGTCGTTTGGTGGTGAATTAAAAAGACATAAAGTGAGTTTTAATGTAAACAATTTACTCAACCAAAAACGTCAACGAATTTATTCTTCCTTTAGAGCCAACGACGAAATTTTCTCATCGTTTACCGAAGGAAGATTCTTTGGAGTTAGCTATGCTTATACCTTTAAATAAGGATTTGTACAGTTAAATGTAATATAATTCTCGTCATTCCTGAGGTAGCGATAGCGGACATCAGGAATCTATTTTTCGGAAAATGATTGCGGGTTAAACCCACAATAAAGAAGTAACTGTTTTTATTTTGCTAATTGATATCCTACACCTTTTATGGTGTGGATAATTTCATCACCAATTTTTTCACGAATTTTTCGAATGTGTACATCAATAATTCGAGGGTTTAAGTTTTCTGTGTTTTCCCAAACCGATTGGTAAATGGTGTCTCTAGAAAAAACTTTGCGTGGATTTTTAAACAACAGACACAAAATCTCAAACTCTTTTCGAGGCAACTCAATCTTTTGTTGTCCTTTGTATACGGCATATTCATCAATATCAACAACAATGTCGTTGTGCATTAACGTGCCTTTAATGTTATTGTTGATTGTTTTTTGAGACGACCTGTTCAGTAATGCTTGTATCTTTTTTAATAAAATCCTATTGCTAATGGGTTTGATAATGTAATCGTCAGCACCAGCTTTAAAAGCTTCAATTTGAACGTAATCTTCTTCTTGGGTAGAATTAATTACAATAAACGCATCTATTTTCTTCTCAATTTTTAATTGGTAGCAAACCTCAATGCCATCGTAAGCTCCCAAATCCATTTCAAGCAAAATAATTTGAGGAGCAATGTTATCAATTAATGCTACATTTTTAGCGTTGATTGCTGAAAGCTGAAAAACCTCATACCCTTCTTGCACTAAAAGATGTTCCAACTTTTTGTGTTCGGTAGGATGATTAGAAATAATGACAACTTTAGGGCACATTTTAATTCTCTGTTATTAGAACAGAAAATTAAGCCAATGCCCAATTTTATTGATTAACTAAAGGTTAAGGTTGTATTAAATGAAGTTAATTGGAGGTGTACACTTTGGTTTCTCCTTCTTTTCCGGTTTCGTCCCAGCTTTTCCATGCTCCAGCTCTTTGTCCTTTGTTGTAAAGCATTTCATATCTTTTCACACCATTTTCATCCCAAATAATCCATGTGCCATCTTTTTCGCCATTGGTATAGTTTGCTTCAGCCAGTTTTAGTCCTTTTTCCGACCACTTTGTCCATTTACCAGCTTTTAATCCATTAGCAAACATTCCGCTTTCCATTAATTTTCCTGAAGAGTAAAAAAATTCTGCTTTTCCGTGCTGGATGCCATTTTTAATTTCATACACGTATTCTTTGTTTCCGTTTTCAAAATAAGAAACCAGATTTCCACTATATTTTTCGCCATTATTTCCAACAAAAACTCCTTCTTTATTGGTTACTTCTTGTGCAAAGAAAATGGCTGGAGAGGCTAATAAAGCAAGTATAAAACACAACTTTTTCATAAAATGATTTTTTTAATTGAGTAAGTGTACGAAAAAAAGTACTGAAAGTTATAAAAAAACCCCGCAGTTAGCGAGGTTTTTAATCTTTTAAGAGGGTAATTTATTTTGAATCAAGTTTAACTTCAATGTTTTGCGATTCGGTTAAATCTATTTCAATTACCTTGTTTTCGTAAGCAACCATACTAAAACTTATGGTGTGTTTTCCTTGTGTAAGGTTGGTTAAAATAAAATTACCATCAAAATCGGTATAAACTGTAGTAGGAACGTTGTCAACCATAATTTTAACGCCGGTTAGCGACTCTTGTTGGTCTAACACTTTTCCTTTAACTACAGCTAATTTTGCTTTGTTTTCGTTGTTATTGTTAGCGAATAAACCTGTGGTTAAGGCTAACATTAATATAAGGGTGATTTGTTTTTTCATAGTTTCTTAATTTTTACAATGCAAAGTAACGCCATACTTTAATCATAATTGGAAACAAATCTTTATCTATTTGTTAAGCTTATGTTAAGAACTTACGTCACTGCGAATTTTACTTTTGGGGTAAAATGAAGCAGTCTTATTGTTTAAAATGTGGGATTGCTTCGTGCCTCGCAATGACGAAACTATGGCAAAACAACCTTGTTACATCCATTAAATGCTGCAAACTCGTTCAGCTTTGTTGTAAAAGCAGTATTAAATTTAGCATCGGGTTTAAAGCCATTTTCGAAATAAAGTTGTTTTACATGAAAAGTTTTTGTTTTGCGGTCGGCTTTGGGGTCGAAACGCCCAACAAATTGGTTGTTGTATAAAATGGGTAAGCAGAAATAACCAAATTTTCGTTTGGCTTCGGGTACATAACATTCAATTTGGTAATCGTAATTGAATAAAGTTTGTAATCGTTTGCGTTGTATCACCGCATTATCGAAAGGAGATAAAAAATGAATGTTTTCGGTTGGTTTAATCGAGTTTAAAACACTTAACTGCTCTTTGGTGGAGTAGAAGGTGTTTTTTTGGTTTTCTATGCTTATTTCTACTATTTCGTTGTTTTCTACCAATTCTTTTAATGTGTTCGTTACTGCTTTTTTCGCTTTTGGTCGTAAGTAGGTTATTTGAGCTTCGTCAACCAAGCCATGAGCTTGTATGGTTTTTTTTATCAAATGTTTGGCGTATTCTTGTTCAGTTGGAGTAGAGGTGTTTACCTTTTTTGGTAAAACGCGTTCAGCAATGTCGTACACTTTTTGAAAACCTTGTCGTTTAGCCACCATTAAATCGCCCTGCATAAACAATTGTTCTAGGGCTTTTTTGGCGGGTTTCCATTCGTACCAGTTGCCTGGCGATGTTCGTTTGTGCTCAAAATCTTTCGATTGTAAAGGTCCTTCGGCTTTTATACGGTCTAAAACGTATTGGTTTAGTTTTTTATCTTGTTCAAACCAGTGTGATTTGCCTGATGCAAACAATTGCTTACGTGGTAAGGAAAACCGATAATCGCACATGGGTAAATACGATGCTGCGTGGCTCCAATATTCAAAAATGGTTTTGTCTTTTTCAAGTAATTCATTGAGGAATGCTTCTGCGTAATCTGGTAATCGACTCCAAAGGGTATGATGATGTGCCCGAGCCACCACCGAAAGCGTATCAATTTGCACATAACCCAAATGCTCGATAGCAGTTAAAACGCCGTTTTTACCTTTACCAAAACCAGCACCTAACAAACCTTGGCTGTGTAAAGCAAGTTGTTGGGCTTGATTGATTGATAATATTTTTTGAGAATTAGTTATCTTTTTTCGTGGGTTTAAAACCTATTTTTTCTCTATTCTGGTATTCAAATTCTTGTTGTTTAGCTTGTTCAAACTGCTTTAAATAGTTAAAGATTAATTCAATATCGTTGCTATTCGAACCTAATTTTTGTTTTATAGTTTCCAGCTCTGCTAAAATATCTTTGTGGGTTAGGAGTATTTCACGCATTTTAACAAAAACCTCTATTATTTTAATACTCATTTGTGTTGCTCTAGTACCTGTTAAAACATTTGCTAATTGTAACACACCGTGCTCTGTAAATACGTAAGGCAAATAACCTCCAAGATGTTGTTTGGAAGGTATCGCATTTTGCGATACCATGTTATCAGTTTCTTTTTCAGTTAACTGGAACATAAAATGTTCTGGGAATTTCTCCAAGTTTCTTTTTACTTGTTCACGTAATCGGATAGCTTTTACATCGTAGAGTTCTGCTAAATCTCTATCTAACATTACTTTTTGACCTCTAATTTCAAAAATCTTGCTTAAGATTATATCTTTTGGTATTGCTAATGCTGCTTGCTTCTTTGCCATTGCTTTTTTCAATGTTTTTTCAAATATAGTTATTTATTGCTTTGGTAGTTTTAGTCTTTAACCCACGAGCGGGACACTCGCGGTAGCGGGGGGGGTAGCAGTGGGATATTTCTCATAATTTAAAAATGGTCAAATCCTGTCAAAGACCATTGATAATAACTAACAATAAAAATCAACAAAGACACATAGTTAATAATCAATCTTAATACGAATAACAGCTTGTTATTTGAGTTTTTTAAAGAAAATAGAATTATTAATAATAAAATAATTGTTAAGCTATAAATGCCAATAAAATGAAATAGATTAAAAGAACTAAATGTGTACGGTAATAGAATGAGTAAATAAATTAAATATGCCCCTACAATATAGGATATTAACTTATCTATATAAATGAAAACTGTTTTAATCATGAATAGATTATTTCAACTCAATTCCCATATTGTAAAAAGCAAAACCCAACACATCGGCATTGGCATCAATTAATTTAGAAACTGGAGTTCCAGCACCGTGTCCGGCATTGGTTTCAATTCTAATTAAAGTAGGGTTGGCACCATCGTTCTTGGCTTGCAATTCGGCAGCAAATTTAAACGAGTGTGCTGGTACAACACGGTCGTCGTGGTCGCCAGTGGTTACCAACGTTGCTGGGTATTTTGTTCCTTTTTTTACATTGTGTACTGGCGAGTAATTTTTCAAGTACTTAAACATTTCTTCCGATTGCTCCGATGTTCCGTAATCGTAAGCCCAACCTGCACCAGAAGTAAAGGTGTGGTAACGCAACATGTCTAAAACACCAACACCCGGGAAAGCTACTTTGTACAATTCTGGTCGTTGAGTCATACAAGCACCCACCAACAAACCACCGTTTGAACGACCCATTATCGCCAAGTAATCACTCGAAGTATAATTTTCTTTAATCAAAAATTCGGCAGCACCAATAAAATCGTCGAACACATTTTGTTTTAAAAGTTGCGTTCCTGCATCGTGCCATTTTCTACCGTATTCGCCGCCGCCACGCAAGTTGGCAACCGCATAAACCCCACCGTTTTCCATCCAAACCGCATTAGCAATACTAAAACTTGGTGTAATGCTGATGTTAAAACCTCCGTAACCGTAAAGTATGGTTGGGTTTTTACCGTCTAATTTCACCCCTTTTTTGTACGTAATAATAATCGGCACTTTTGTTCCGTCTTTCGAGGTATAAAACGTTTGTTTCGATTCAAAATCAGCAGGGTTAAAATCAATTTTCGGACTCCAGTACAATGATGATTCGCCAGTTTTTGGAGCTAAAACATAATTGCTTTCAGGAGTGTTGTAGTTGGTAAACGAAAAGTAAATGGTAGTATCTTCTTTTTTACCACCAAAACCGCTTGCTGTACCAATGCCTGGTAGAGCAATTTCACGTACCAATTTACCGTCGTAATCAAACTGTTTTACTTGCGAAACCGCATCTTTCATGTAATGTGCAAAAAAGTATCCAGCACCAGTAGAAGGACTCAACACGTTTTCTGTTTCAGGAATAAAATCTACCCAATTTTCTTGTTTTGGGTTTTTTGCATCAACGGTTACTACTCGTTTGTTTGGAGCATTAAAGTTGGTTGAAATAAACAATTTCGAACCTTTGTTTTCCATTACATAACTGTCGGAGTCAAAATTATCAACCACACGTACAATTGCACTGTTTGGTTTGGTTAAATCTTTAATGTACAATTCATTGCCAGAAGTAGATTCGGCAGCAGAAACAATTAAATAACTATCGTCTTCGGTAACGTAACCACCCACATAACGACGTTTTTGTTCAGTTTTTCCACCAAAAACCAATTCATCGGTTTTTTGAGCTGTACCCAATTTGTGGTAAAACAATTTGTGTTGGTCGGTTTTAGCCGAAAGTTCGCTTCCTTTTGGTTTGTCGTAGCTCGAGTAATAAAATCCTTCGTTTCCTTTCCACGATAAGCCACTAAATTTCACATCAATCAAGGTGTCTTCTAAAATTTCTTTGGTTTCGGCGTTCATGATTATCACTTTGCGCCAATCGCTACCACCTTCAGAAATGGAATAAGCCAATAGTTTTCCGTTTTTCGAGAAACTTACATCACCCAAAGAGGTTGTTCCATCGCTTGAAAATTGGTTCGGGTCTAAGAAAACCTGTGCAGCTTCTTCACCTTTTTGACTGTACAATACATATTGGTTTTGTAAACCATCGTTTTTGTAAAAGTATTTTACACCGTCTTCAAAAAATGGAGTGCCTACTTTTTCGTAATTCCACAATGCCGAAATTCTGTTTTTTAAAATTTCGCGCTGTGGCATGGCATGTAAATAACCAAAGGTTACTTTGTTTTGGGCAATTACCCAAGCTTCTGTTTCAGCACTTCGGTCGTCTTCCAACCAACGGTAAGGGTCGCGAACTTCAAACCCAAAATAGTTATCAATAACATCGCCTTGTTTGGTTTCAGGATAAATTATAGCTGTTTTTTTCACTTTTTGTTCTTGTTCTGAACAAGAAAATAGGGTTAAAACCACCATGCTTGGGAAAATAATTTTTTTCATGAATTGTATTTTCTATTTATTGAAAGATTACTTTGTTCGTTCCTCTCTCGTAATGACGAATAGTTTCGGCTAAACGATAGCCTCGTCTTCAATTGCAATAACACCTCTAAGTTCAGGCACCACTCGTTTAATAGATTCTTCAACACCACCTTTTAAGGTCATTGGGCTCATGGAACAACTTTTACAAGCGCCCAATAATTTTACTTTAACCATAAAGTCATCAGTAACTTCAATCAATTCAATATCTCCGCCATCATCGTTCAAAAACGGACGAATTTGGTCGAGTGCTTGATTTACTTTTTCTATTATTTCTGATTTATTCATAACTGAAAATAAAGTAGTTAAAATTAAACTTTTTATTTAGTTGAACAACCAGACATGGTGGTTATCTCTACTTTTTTGGTTGGTTCCATAGCTTGGTTACGTAATTCCACCTGCTCAATTACCTTATCAGCAAAGGCTAAAAAGGCTTTTGATTGAGGAGTGTTTTCTTGTAATACTGCTGGACGACCAACATCTCCAGCTTCTCTAACACTTTGTACTAATGGTATTTCGCCTAACAAGGGTAAGCCTTCTTTTTCTGCCAATTCTTTTAAACCATCTTTACCAAAAATGTAATATTTGTTGTTTGGTAATTCTTCTGGTGTGAAATAAGCCATGTTTTCGATAAACCCTAGAACAGGCACATTAATTTGAGAAAGCTTAAACATGCCCACCGCTTTTCGGGCATCAATTAACGCCATTTTTTGAGGTGTGCTTACCACAACTGCGCCAGTTACAGCAACAGTTTGTACTAATGATAAATGAATATCGCCAGTTCCTGGAGGCAAATCAATTAACATGTAATCCAATTCACCCCAGTTTGCTTCGGTAAACAATTGCGAAAGCGCTTTGGTAGCCATTGGTCCACGCCAAACTACAGCTTGGTCGGTACCAGCAAAAAAGCCAATAGAAAGCAATTTTACACCATAACTCTCAATAGGTTGAATTAAGTTTCTACCATTTACTTCAACAGAAGTAGGTCTTTCACCTTCTACATTAAACATTAAGGGCATGGATGGGCCATAAATATCAGCATCGACCAATCCCACTTTATAACCTTTTTGTGCCAATGCCACCGCTAAATTAGCTGTAACGGTAGATTTACCCACACCACCTTTGCCAGAAGCAATAGCAATGATGTTTTTTACTTGTGGCAACACCTTGCTGCTTTTAGGCATTTCTGGTGCTTTTGGTATAGCAGAAAAATTTATTTCTGCTGTTATAGGTGTTTTAAGTACTTTGCTTAAATGCAATTCGCAAGCCTCAACAATACGTTTTTTGTTGTGCATTGCAGGGTTGTTAATTTGTAAATCGAACTTGATAACATTGTTTTCAATAGCAATGTTTGAAACTAAATTTAATGTGATGATGTCTTTTTTTAAATCGGGCTCTATTACATAACCTAAAGCTTCTAATATATCTTTTTCTTGAAAATCCATGGGTATAATTTTTATGCAAATTTACGAAAAGAAACAATCAAAAAGGGGATTAAAACAAGACCTAAATCCTTTAAAATATAAATTAAGAGAACATTTAGTTATTGGAATTGTTTTTTAACCGCTCGATATTTCGTGTAATGTATTTTTGTGAAGTCATCAATGCATCTTGTATGCGTTTTGCATAGCGAATACTGGCAATAATTTCTTCATTTTTTTCCTCTAACAAAACATGCGCTTTTTCTACCACAGCTTTTTGTTGTTCAATAACTATTTTTTGTTTTTGAGTAATTTTAAAACGGCTGTATATAAAGCCAGAAAATGCCAAAACCAATATTAATCCACCATACAATGAGTAGCGTTGTGTTCGTTCTTGTTTTAGTTTGATTTCATTTAATTTTTTCTCTTCATCGGCACGAATTTTATCTTCTGCAGCTTTTTTCTCGTAAGTATGTTTTGCTGCTTGAGTTATCACTGCTTTTTGAGTTTCAATATTATTAATACTGTCACGCATTTGTATGTACAAAACATGCATTTCTAACGCTTGCATTCCTTTGTTTTGTTTTTCGTAAATTTTATACAAAATTCCCGAAGCCATTTTTATTCCCGAAGCATAACCAATTTCTTGAGAAACAGTTAACCCATACAAACAGTTTTTTTGAGCTTCAATTAAATTTTTTTGTTTATAGTATATTTCACCAATATTTGAACTTGTAATAGCTACTCCTTGCATGTCTTTTATTTCTAATCGAATAGCCAAACTGTTGGTATAATACTCAAAAGCTTTATTTAAATCACCTTCTTTGTACCATACATTTCCTAAGTTATTCAAGGTATATGCTATTCCAGTTTTATATGGAATGGAACTAAATTTTGCAAAGCTTTGATTGTAATACTCTTTAGCTTTAGACAAATCATTGAGTTTATCATAAATATTACCAAGGTTATTTAATGCTGAGGCAACTCCAACCACATCGTTAATTTCCGTATATAATTTTAAACTCTTTAAATAGTAATCAATAGCGGTTTTTGTGTCGCCTTGATTATTGTATATGTAGGCAATGTTGTTTATGGCACGAGCCATTCCATCCGTATTTTTTAATTGCTCTTGAATTTTTAAACTCTTAATATAGAACTCTAAAGCGGTTGTAATATCTCCTTGATTATCATAAACCCATCCAATAAAATACATGGAATTAGCCTCACCTTCTTTATCACTTATTTCATTGCTTATAGCTAGACTTTGATTATAATATTTTAATGCTTTAGGGTAATCCCCACTTTTTCTATAAACATTACCAACACTACTTAGTGTAGAAGAAAGGTCTTCTTTTGCGTTTATCTTTTTCTGAATTTCAATACATTTTAAGTAGTTCTCAATGGCATCAGCCATTTGGCCGTTAGAGGCATTTAGGTACCCGATATTGTTAAATGCTGTGGCTAAATTTTTATTATATATATTTTTTAACTCTAGAGAAAGATTGTTTTTAAGGTTTTTTTCTGCAAGTTGCTTCAATTCTTCATTGTATTTTGGCCAGAGTTCATCGTCCAATTCTTCTTCAACCATTTGGTTTAAGATATTACAGCGAGTAGTGTCGTGTTTGGCTTTGCTTAATTCTATTTTTAAAGAATCAACAATTGGAGATTGGGCAAAAGAAAAACCACCCAAAAAGGGTAAAAAAATTAGCTGAATTGTAATGAGTTGATTTTTCATATTTTACTCAGTAAATGTAATAAAATAGATATTATTACAACTCCAATTCTTTCATCGGATCCCAAAAAATGGTTTCAAAATCTTGTATTTGTTCGTTGATTACCGTTAAACCTTCTTGCTCTAACAATGCTTGCATATGAAAAGGGTTTTCGAAATGGTTTTTTCCAGAAAGCATACCATTACGATTTACTACACGATGAGCTGGAACTGGCGGAGTTTGATTGTGAGCATTATTCATTGCCCAACCCACCATTCGAGCACCTCTTTTCGCGCCTAAATATGCTGCAATAGCACCATAACTGGTTGCTCTTCCTTGAGGAATTTCACGAGCAACTTGATATACCAGTTGAAAAAAATCGGCGTTTTCCATTGCAGTAAAGTTAATGGAAAACACCTTAATCTTTTAGTTAAAATATCGAATTACAAAGGCTACTAAAATACTAATGATTAAACCTGCATTTACTTTGTACAAGTCGAACATCACTTTTTTTCTTGCAATTTTAACCGCCTTTTTATCGTGTCGAAGCATAATAGCAAATTCTCTACCAGCCAAAATCCCTATAAAAACCCATGTAGTACTCATTGGTATTGGATTAACAACAGTAAATACAAATAATACTACAGCATATACCAAGTCGATAATTGTTGCAGAGCGGATATTTTCTGTGTTGGTTTTTTGTGTAACTACTTTTTGGATTTTTCCACCTCCCATTTTAAAAACTAAACCAACAACTAACAGCATAAAACCTAGCGATAGTAACAAATAATTTAAAGAGAGCTCTCGTGGCAAGAAAACATAAATATTTGCAAAATCTTGAACCAACCATTGTATCCACAACCAACTCGTTGAAATCCACTGTAAAGCTTCCCATCTCCAATGTAGTTTTTTGTCTTTGTTATCAACTTTTTCAATTTCAGTATATTTTGCAATAATAAAGTAAACCCCAATAGCAAAAGCAAAAGCAACCGAATAACCAATTACTGATTTCAACAACATTTTTTCAATTACCTGTGTTGAAGAAAACACACTCAAAACCAAAAAAGTGGTGCTTACGGGCAAACCAAATTGAGTAACCACCAATAAAATTAGGGGAGGTAAAACATACCACCAATTAATGTTTTCAGGATAAGGAATTTCATCTAAACGGCCATAAGCGACATCGCCATTATTTATATACCACCCCAACAGTAAGGTAGCAGTTAATATTGAACCTGCAAATAACCACAACACCCACCATGGTCGTTTAATGTTTGAGCTAATAAAAGTTCCTAAAGTTTGTATGGCATCGTTTGCGATTACAGAATATGACGCTAAACAAAAACCGATAAGTAAAATAATTTGTTCCATTTTAAAAAAGATTGAGTTTGTACTTGAATTTTATTCGTCTTTCTTTAGGTAAGAGAAAGAAGCAAACTCAAGTGGCTACAATCTTAATTGTTGGAAAATATAAGAAGTTAAATGAAGATGATTGTTTTGTTGGGGAACAATTGAGCAATCAAACTTAAATACTGAAAATTTGTAATTAGGTTTATGGTATAATACCTTAATAATTTTTGTAAAATTTTCTTGTCTTTGTTCATTGTTAACGGGAATAGCACTAGACTGTTCTATTTGTCCACTTTTAAAAATATTAACAGAAAAATTATTCGCTTTTATGTTAGAATTATCGTCAAAAGATTGACAAAAAATCAGTTTGAATAAAACAACTAACAATAAATGCATAGCAAAGAATTATTGAGCAAAGCTAAATAGCTTTTAGACATCCAATATTAATTTAATGTTAAATTATGTGTTTGCTAAATAAAATTAGTTTTCTGCTGAAACACACTTGATTGGAAAAATTAGCGTTATTTTACTCTTTTAAAAATATAACCTATGAAAAAAATAAGCTTATTAGTTATTACAACAATTGTATTGTTTCAATTTTCTTGTAAAGAAAAAGCAGCCGAAACAAGCTACAAATACCAATACGAACAAGTAGAAGGAGATGATTTAAATACCTTGATTTATACTTTAGACAATGGTTTAAAAGTGTACATGTCGATTAACAAAGACGAGCCACGTATTCAAACTAATATTGCAGTAAACACGGGTAGTAAACAAGACCCCGCAGATGCAACAGGATTGGCTCATTATTTAGAACACATGGTGTTTAAAGGCACATCAAAAATTGCAACCATTAATTGGGAAAAAGAAAAAGTGGTGCTTCAACAAATTTCTGATTTGTACGAAAAAAGAAGAAGTGTTACTGATGAAGCTGAACGTAAAGCCATTTATCATCAAATTGATAGTTTATCGGGTATTGCAGCTCAATATGCGGTGCCAAACGAATACGATAAAATGATAAGCTCAATTGGAGCAAAAGGAACCAATGCTTATACTTCGGTTGAGCAAACGGTTTACATTAATGACATTCCTTCCAACGAATTTGAAAAATGGTTGTCGATTGAATCGGAAAGATTTAGTGAATTGGTGTTGCGTTTATTCCACACCGAATTAGAAGCTGTTTATGAAGAGTACAACCGAGGTGTTGATAACGATTATTGGTTGTCGTATGAAACAATGGCTAAACATTTGTTTAAAAAACACCCTTACGGAACACAAACTACCATTGGTACAAGCGAACATTTAAAAAATCCTTCGATGGAAAAAATTCACCAATATTTTAGCGAAAGATACGTACCAAACAACATGGCGATTATTTTGGCTGGAGATATTGACCCTGACCAAACCATTGATTTGATTACCAAGTATTTTGGTGATTACAAGAAAAAAGAAGTGCCTGCTTTTACCTTTGAGCCTGAAGAAGAAATGACTGCTCCTGAGGAAGTTTCGGTTGTTGGTAGTGATGCTGAATGGGTAAATATTGGGTATCGTTTACCAGGTGTTGCTGCAGATGATATGTTCATGTTGCCTTTGTTAAATTCATTGTTGTTTAATGGTCAAGCAGGCTTGATGGATTTAGACCTTATTAAATCTCAAAAAATATTATCGGCTTATGCTTATGGCGATGTAAATAGAGATTATGCTACTTTTCAGTTGAGTGGAAATCCTCGTGAAGGTCAAAAACTAGAAGAAGTAAAAGACTTGTTAATTGCAGAAATTGAAAAATTGAAAAAAGGTGATTTTGAAGAATGGATGTTGCCTGCAGCGATTAAAAACTTCAAATTAGAAGACCAACAAAACAATTTATACAATTCATCAAGAGCTTACAAAATGACCAACGCGTTTATTTTGGGTCAACAATGGAGCGACGTAGTAAACGCCAATGCAAAACTAGAAAAAGTAAATAAACAACAATTGGTGGATTTTGCTAACAAATACTTAAAAAACAACTATGTAGTAGTTTACAAACGACACGGTAAAACCAACAATCCGAAGGTGGAGAAACCAGCTATTACTCAAGTTCAATTAAACAGAGATACTGCTTCTGTTTTTGCTCAACAATTTGAAAAAATGGAAGCAACACGTTTAACGCCAATTTTTGATGATTATGCTGCAACCGTTAAACAAGAAAAATTGGCTTCGGGCATTCCGTTTTACTATGTAAAAAATACTTCTAACCAAACTTTTAGTTTACAATACATGTTAGACATGGGTTCGTTTAGTGATAGAGAAATGGCTTTGGCGGTTGAGTATTTAGAATTTTTAGGAACAGATAAATACAGTGCAAATGAATTGCAAGTAGAATTGTTTAAGAAAGGGTTGAACTATAGTGTTTATGCGGCTGAAGAACGTGTTTATGTATCTCTTTCTGGTTTAGATGAATCGTTTGAAGATGGTATTAAATTGTTTGAACACATTTTGGCAAACGTTAAACCCGACCAAGAAGCATTTGATAATTTAGTAGAAGGAATTTTAAAAGAACGTGGAGATAACAAGTTAAGTAAGTGGGCAATTATGTACGAAGGGTTAGCTAATTATGGTAAGCACGGTGAAAACTCTCCAGTAAAACATATTATTAGCGCAAACGACCTTAAAACCATTGATATAAATAAGTTAGTTACCAAAATTAAAGAACTGACCAGTTTTGAACATTATGTGTACTATTTTGGTACTAAAGAGCAAAACGAAGCAAAATCAATTATTGAGAAAAACCATAAAACGCCAGCAACCTTAAAACCATTAATTGCAGCGAATGAGTTTACAGAATTAGAAACAACTCAAAATAAGGTCTATTTTGTTGATTACGATATGGTTCAAACTGAAATGTTGATGTTATCGAAAGTAAAACCATTCAACAATGCCGATGTTCCAGTTATCAGTTTGTTTAACGAATATTTTGGTTCTGGTTTATCGTCAATCGTATTTCAAGAGATACGTGAATCGAAAGCATTAGCATACTCAGCTTATGCTGCTTATACAAGCCCGAGAAAAGCAAATCGTTCACATTACGTTCAAGCTTACGTGGGAACTCAAGTAGATAAATTAAACGATGCAGCTAAAGCAATGTTAGAATTAATGAACAACATGCCTGAGGTTACTGATCAGTTTAATGGTTCGAAATTGGCAGCACTTAAAAAAATTGAAACCAGTAGAACTAAACAAGCGAGTATTTTCTGGAGATATTTAAGTGCGAAAGATTTGGGTAGAGATTACGACATCAATAAAGACATTTATGAAAAAGTTCAGAAAATGGAAATCAAAGATTTAAAGGCTTTCTTTGATCAAAACGTAAAAAACAGAAACTACAATTACTTGGTTATTGGAAACAAAAAATTGGTAAACAAAGAGGTTTTACAATCGTTAGGAGAATACAAAGAATTAACGCTTGAAGAGATTTTTGGGTATTAATTCATCCACACATTTAATTGAAAAGGCGGTTTACAATAAACCGCCTTTTTTGTTGAGTAAAATAAAAAATTTTAACTTAGGTGTAACTTTTGTAACTATTAGTTCGTCGTACCCAAAACACTAACAAAACATTGACGGTTAAGGAATTTAATAAATGTGTAGACGATTATTCCGATAATCTGTATCGCTTTATTCTCAAAAACGCTAGAGACGAGGAGAGGGCCAAAGATGTGGTGCAAGATACTTTCGAAAAATTTTGGTTAAAAAAAGATGAGGTGCAGCCTGGAAAAGAAAAATCATACTTGTTTACCACAGCCTATCACACCTTTATTGATTTAACCAGAAGAGAAAAAAAACAAGGAAATTTTAATGAAGTTGTGGAGAATAATTTAACCACAACAAATCAATATACAGGATTACAAGAGGTTTTAGAACAAGCGTTGAACCAATTGCCTGCCGACCAAAAATCGGTGATATTATTAAGAGATTATGAAGGTTATGCATACGATGAAATAGCTGAAATAACAGGATTAACGGAGTCACAAGTTAAAGTGTACATTTTTAGAGGACGAAAATTTTTACAACAATATTTAGGAAGTGTTGAACAAGTATTATGAGTAACATCAATTTAAATAACTACGAAGCTTATTTGCTCGACTATGTCGAGCAAAACTTATCGCCCGATATGGTAGCGGAGCTGATGTTGTTTTTGGAGCAAAATCCTGCAGTAAAAGCGGAATTGGAAGTGTTTGAAAATGTTTCGTTAAATGTTGAAAATAATACGTTTAACGATAAACAAAATCTTAAAAAAATTGCAATTGAAGATTTAATGATTGCTGAAATAGAAGGATTAAATTCTTCTCAAGAGACACAAGAACTTTTTGATGTTATTGATGAAAAACCAGCATATGCAACACTTTTTGCGAATTACCAAAAAACGATTTTAAAACCAGCAACAATTATTTTTGCTGATAAAGCAGTATTAAAACAAAAAGAAACAAAAGTTATTCCTTTATACTATTGGTATTCGAGTGTGGCTGCTGTGCTTGTTGTTGCGTTTACCTTAAGCCCTTTTATTACTGGAGATGAAAACCAATTTGCAGTAGATACCAGAATGTTTCCAGTAAATAATATAAAAACGATTGAAGAATCAACACCAAAACAAATAACGCCAAATAATACTGATGTTAATGAAGAGCTTAATAACTCGATATCATTTAACAATAAAACGAATTCAAACAATGTATTGGCTAATAATAGCGTAAAAACGAAACAGCAAAAACAAGCTGTTAAATCAACACCTCAAGTTATTGAGGTAAAAAGTAGTGAACCAACAAAAAAGGAATATATCACCATCAATCCTCCTAAAAAGGAATACATCGAAATAGAGCCTTTTGTTGCTGAGGTAAAAACACCAAAAGAACAAGAAGAATATTTATCGGTATCGGAATTACTTAAAAAAGAGGCTCAAAAACGATTACTTGAAAATGAGGTAAAAAACAACTCAACCGAATTGGTGGCAGCAAATGTTGTAGCTAAAGTTTTGGGTAAAAATGCCGAAGTAGAAACTGCCGAAAACGAAGGTGGAGAGGTAAAAGAATATGCTTTAAACATCGGTGGATTCTCCATTTCAAGAAAAATCAGAAAATAATTTTTATTGAGCTGTAACTTTTAAAATGAGTTAAGCGTCACATTCAAAAACAAACTATAGTTTATTTCAATAATTCAAAAACAAACATTGATTTAAAAAACATACAAATGAAAAAAATTACATTATTCATATCAATTTTAACAAGTTCGGTTTTAGCCATGGCTCAAAACAATGTTAGAACTTTAGAAGATTTTAGTGGCATGAAAGTTTCATCGGCATTTAACATCGAACTTGTTCAAGGTAGTACCAATCAAGCAGAAATTATTGGTGTACCAGACGAATATTTAGGTGGTGTTGCTACAGAAGTAAAAAGTGGAACATTAACCATTTATGCAAAAGACAAAATTAAAGCTGAATCGGACATGAAGATTCGTGTTACATTTTCGAACTTAGAGCGAGTTGACATAAGTGGAGCTTCTACCTTAAAAAATGAAGGACTTCTTTCTTTAGGTGATTTTGAATTAAAAACGAGTGGAGCATCGAATATTTTCTTAGGCTTAAAAGCCAACACCTTTACATTAAAAACATCGGGTGCAAGCGATGTAAAATTGAATGGTACAGCACAAGAGTTTATAATAGAATCGTCAGGGGCAAGTAATGTTAAAGCCAAAGATTTTGAAGCTGAGTTTGCTCGAGTAACAGTTTCGGGTGCTAGTGATGTACACGTAAATGCCAAACAAGAGCTTTCGGGTGTTGTTTCGGGTGCTAGCGATGTTAAAGTTTATGGCAACCCTACTGTAAACAATCTCAGAAAATCTGGGGGGTCTGATATTCGCATGGGTAATGATAATCTAAAAATAAATGTTGGTACTGGAAAAGTATTAATAGAAGGAGAAGATGTTGTAATTACAGGAATTGGAGAAAACGATGTGCAAGTAGTAAATGATACAACAAGAATTAAACTAGGTAGAACACACTTATTGGTAATAAACGATTCTATTTCAATTAATCGTACGCCAAAAAAGAGAAGAAACCATTGGGCTGGAATTGACTTAGGTATCAATGGTTTTGTAAACAGTAGTGGTAATTTTAATTTAAATCACGACCCATCGTTAGAATTAACCGACCCAAAAAAAGTAACCCAATTTATGGAGTTGGATTATGCAAAATCGTGGGTGTTTAGTTTAAACTTTTACGAGCATTTCTTTAAAATTTACCAACATCACTTTGGGTTTGTAACAGGTTTAGGGTTAGAATACAACAACTACGAGTTAAAACACAATGTAAGGTTGATTGAAAACGGAGGAAATTTTGTAAGCAACAATGTTAATGCTTACAACCAAAACTACACGTGGGGAGTTGTAGATAGTACCGTAAACTTTTCGAAAAACAGGTTTAAAACATTTTACATTGATGCGCCATTTCTGTTTGAAATAAATACTGGCGACCATAAAAATAAGTCGTTTCACTTATCGGCAGGAGCTATTGTAGGGTATAAGTTTACTACTAGAATGAAATACTTGTATAAAGACAATGGAAATCAGCAAAAAGTAAAAGATGATAAAGACTTTAATACCAACCCATTTAAAGTTGCTTTAACAGCAAGAGTAGGTTATGGTTGGTTAAATTTCTTTGCTACGTATAGTTTAACACCGTTGTTTGAAAGTGGAAGAGGACCAGAATTGTACCCTGTGAGCGTAGGAATGACATTATTAGGGTTTTAAGCCCACCCTAACCCTCCCGAAGGGAGGGAATTAAAAAGAGTTAGTTGTTTACCTCCTTATATTACCCACCGTTTAGTTAGTGCAAATGAAAAGCCCCGCAATTCCGCGGGGCTTTTTTCTTTTTTAGCGAGTGTTGCCGCTTAGTGTGTCTTTTTTGTTCTAAATTCTTGGTAACCATTGTTTAAAATGTCATGTAGTATTTACCTTCTTCAATTTTGTAAAAACCTAATTTATTGTTGCCATACTCTTCTAATGTGTCAAGAGTTACAGGTTCATATTTTGCTAATGCTCCACTTCTTTCAAGTTTTCCTTTAAGCCATATTCCAAAAATCTGTAAACTTTGTTTTGACCTAATGTTTTTGTAATAATCTCCTTGAGTACGCATTGGAATAATATATCCGTCATCTGTATAGGCTAAAAAATCACCTTTAGGGTAATAAACTTGAGAATTCAGGTCGTTACTTGCTATCAATTCGATTTCATACCAAGGTCTCGGAATAATTTTACCGTTCTTCGTGTTAAGTCTACCCTTTCCAAAATAAACATTAAGATTTGATTTTTCCATTTCTGCAACTCGTTCTAATGGGAATTCGAATTTTGGCAGTGTTGCAATATTTATTGTTGTCGGGTCATACCTTTTTAAAGCATCCCAAAAATTCTCAACGGTTTTTAATACTACTTTTTTCTTGCCCGGAACGGTTATTTCTGCTCTGTCAATTGTTATGGCATGAGATGGCGAATAGAGGTCATTCAAAAATTTAATTACAGATTGCTTTTGTTTCTTGTCTGAAACAGGAACTGTACATTCGATATTACCCCTTGTTCCGCTTGATGAAAAATTGGAAGAACCAACATAAATATTAGTATCAGATTCTTGGTCGAACCAATATACCTTTCCATGATAACGTCTCCCATTAGTTACATAAACTCCTGAGCCATTTTTAAATTTCTTCAATTTTTCATTCAAGGCATTTGCTGTATCAAGTTTTTTAGAACTCAATCCTTCATAAAATGCCATTCCTAAAAGGAGTTTAGACACTCCACCATTATTTGCGATTTTTATAAACTCAGTTTCATATGCATGTAATATGTCCAAAGAAGCATAACCCGAAGCAATACAAACATTTTTTGCTTTTGGAAATTCAATATCAAGAATATCTCTAAAATCTCCTCCGTGATGTGATAAATTAGTATACATTGGCTTTAACTGCTTCTAAAAATAATTTAATGTGTTTTGCAATTGGCAATATTCCTGCTGGTGGAACTGAGTTGCCTATTTGTTTTCTTACTTCTGTTATACTTCCTTCAAAAACAAAATCGTCTGGATAACCAAATAGTCTTGCTCTTTCTCTGTTTGTTAATGGTCTTGGGTCGTCAAAATGATAACCCCATGTTCCACCACCACCCGCAGCAATTATTGTTGTAGAAGGTTTGTCAGGGTGTAGTCGTCTATATACGTGGGAAATCATGCCTTTAACATAGTGAGGGGAACTTTTAGGAATGTCTGTGAAATTGCCACCTGGCGGAATTAATTTTAATTTTTCAATTGTACTTTCCTGAATATTTTGGTGTTCGTTGTTGTACTTAACTTTATGAGCTTGTTTTAATGCTTCTTTTGCTGAAACATAATTAGTTGGTGAATGTGTAGGGGATGGAATGTCAAAAAATGCATCTATGTCTTTTCTAACACCAATTATCAGAACTCTTTCTCGCAGTTGTGGTGCTCCATAGTCTGCGAAATTTATCAAGTAGGGAGTAGTGGTATATCCATATTTCCCTGTTTTAGAGAAGTCATCAATTATTTGTTTTATAGCCTGTTTTTTGTTGGCTGTCAATATGCCTTTTACATTTTCTGCTACAAACATTAAAGGGTTTTTTAAAGAAACAATTTCTACAAAGTTTCTATAAAGATTACCCCTATCGGTGTTAATTCCTCCACGTTTCCAAATCATCGAAAAGTCTTGACAAGGAAAACCACCTATAACTAAATCAGCATCTGGAATTTGTTTGTAATTTAATTGAGTAATGTCACCGTGAACGATGTGATTTCCAATATTTCTAGCGTACGTTTCGCAAGCCATTTTATCCAAATCATTAGCCCACTTTATATCAAAGTTTGATAAATGAAAGCCCAAATCCATCCCGCCACATCCTGAAAAAAGAGAAATCATTTCAATTTTATTAGGGGATTTTCCTTTTTTTATTTTTGGTAAAGGAGTCTCAAATCGCAATTGAGGTTCTTCGACTATGTTTTCAATTTTCATATTAGAATTTTATTTCTCCTTGTTGGATGTTTTTTAATTTAAAATACTTGGCTTTTTCCTCCGCAAGTTTTAAGACATTTTTAGGTTCGTCATACGAATAAATTAATTCCGCAATTTTTTCGCTGTAATATTCTTTTTCGAGTTCTTTAATGTCTAAAGAAAAAGTTGAAGCAAGTTTAGGAAGTATTTCTGCTGGTACATTTCTCTTTCCATTCTCAATCTTCGAGAGTGTCGATTGGTCAAGGTCTAAAGCAGCAGCCAACTTTGTCAAAGTCATGCTGCCCCCAGTCCTAAGTTTGTGGATATATTCTCCAAAAGTTTCTTTCATGTTCTTGAAAATTACGCCTTGACGATTTTGTCAAAGATACAAAAAGTTTTATCTACTAATTTTTATTAGTTTGCAATTTTTTTCATCTGGGTCTAATTGTTTTTTGCTAACGTTTCTTCAGCATTAGTGGCAACATCCGAATAAAGTGCATATGCACTTTATTCGCACTATATATTTTTACTCAGCTATTCCCAACATTTTTTTCAGGTAAGGATTTTGTTCTGTGGCTTTAACTTTATCAATAATTGCCATTAGTTTATCTTGTTGTTCGCCAATACGTTTAATGGCAGCCGTTAAATCTGCTTCTTTATCGGTTCCTTTCGCTTTTTTTAATTCTTTGGTTAACACTTCACTCCTCATGGCATAGTTGTTTTCTAATTCAGCCACCACATTTATACCTGCCATACGCACCCACCAAGCTTTTTCGTTCAAGGTAATTTCTTCTAAAATAGGCATGGCATCGTTTAAGGTTTCGTCGTTTTGGTTTTTTAAATAATTACCATACGAACTAACAAAGCTGTATTTTCCATAACCCTCTAATGTTGCATATTTTTCTTTGAAAAAAGCATGTTGTTCTGCTCCACCGTGTATTTCGTAAACCGAAGCAACAGCACCAGAAATAGAAGAGTTGGTTTCTTTTTCTAAAGCTTTGGCATTTTTCATGGCAGCTTCTTTGTCTGTTCCAGCTAAAGCAGCCAACGACCTTGAAATAATGGTGTATGAGTCGTTTTTTAAACCATCAACAAACAATTCGTTTAAATTATCATCACCTTTATAATACTTAGCTAAGGCATAAATAGCATCGCCTCTTACTCGTGTTTTTGGGTCGTTTTTAGCAATGCCCAATAATTTATCTTTTACCTCCAAATTGTGACTGTCCACAGCATTTTTTAATGAGCGAATAGCCAATTTTCTAATATTTTCATACTTATCGTCTAATGCTTTTACTATTGTCTTTGTGACAAAATTATCAGTCAAATTAGCTAAAGCAGAAAGTGCTTCGTAACGGTCTAAATATTTTGGAGAATTATTGTACATAAACACCCATTCCTGCATATCTTTCTTGTTGTCTACTTTTTCACACAACAATATTTTGTCTGCCTCAACATTTACTAAACTAGGTTTAGCACTTACCTGAAAGGTGAAAGTATTACGAGCTTCATCAGCATTTACAGCATGCGATTCAACTTTTCCATCCACATAAATGTCAATTTTAATGGGCAATTTATACAGAGGCGTTTTTCTAAAATCTTGTTGTTGCTCAATGGTTACAATTTGCGTTTTAGAAGCATCATCGTAGTCGTAATTAATATTTAAAATAGGATGCCCACTTGCATAAAACCATTGGTTAAAAAACCAGTTTAAATCTTTACCGGTAACATCTTCACAAGCCATTCTAAATTCGTGCATTTCCACATCGGTAAATTGGTGTTTGTTGAGGTAATATTTTAACGATTCAAAAAAAGCATCGTCGCCTAAATAATTACGCAACATGTGTAAAATTCGACCACCTTTTTGGTAGGTGTGTCCATCAAACATATCTTCTCTTGCTTCATAATCAAAACGAATCATGTCTTTTTGTCCGTCTTGAGCATCTTGTAAATAAACATTTAAATCGTTTTGTAAACCGTAATCAGCGTGGTCTAAACCATACTTGTACTCGTTCCATAAATACTCACCATAGGTTGCAAACGATTCGTTTAATGGCAAATTCGCCCACGATTCGCAAGTAACCAAATCGCCAAACCAGTGGTGAAACAATTCGTGAGCAATTACATCTTCTCCAGCACTTCCATCAATCAACTCTCGTTTAGTTTGTTGAACAAAATCACCATGAATAACCGCTGTGGTGTTTTCCATTGCCCCAGAAACGTAATCACGCACAACTACTTGGCTGTATTTTTTCCAAGGGTAATCAACACCTAATCTTTTCGAGTAAAACTCTAACATTTCTGGAGTTAAACCAAAAATAGCCATAGCATCGTCTTCGTATTCTTTTTCAACAAAATAGTCTACATCAATGTTTCTCCATTTGTCTTTTACCACAGCAAACTCGCCAATAGCCATCATAAACAAGTATGGAGCATGAGGCTGGTTCATTTCCCAAAAATCGGTTCTTGTGCCGTTTCCATTAATTTCTTGGTGTGTTAAAATACCGTTAGAAAGCGTTTTGTATTTTTCCTCTATGGTAATGGCAATTTCGCCTGTACAACGTTCGTTAGGAGAATCTATGGTTGGAAACCATGCAGAACTTGATTGAGTTTCGCCTTGTGTCCAAATTTGTTGAGGCTTGTCTTTTTCGCTTCCATCAGGATTTATGAAATACAAACCTTTATCGGAAGTAATGGCATTGCTACCACCAGCCTCTAATTCGTTAGGTTTAGCAGTATAATCAATAAATATTTTTAAGGTGTCAGTTCTTTTATAGGTTTTATCTAAATCAATGTTAATGAATAAGCCATCATAAGCGTATTTTAAATCGGAAAAAGTTCCGTTAGCAACCAATTGAACTTTGTTTACATCAAAACCTCTGGCATTTAAAGCTAATTTGTTGGTTTCGAAAAAATAGGGTTTTAGCGTTAATTCTGCTTTTCCGTATAAATAGGTCTTATCCCAATTAAATTTTACATCTAACTTGGTGTGTAATAAATCAAAATCTCTAGTATTTGATGCATTGTAAATGGGTTGCGTTGGTAAAGCATTTGGGTTGTTTATTTCAACAACTTGCTCGGGTAAGTTTATGGTTTGAGTGGGTTTACAGCTATAAATTAATAATGCCGAAGTAGAAATTAATACTAAATTTTTAATCATTAGATGGTAGTTTTAGTTGTGGGAACAAAGATGATTAAAAAAATAATGTAATTCAATAAATCTATGATAAAGGGTTGTTTTTAAGGAGGAATAGTTTTTCTAAAAAGGACGACCACGATTTTTTTAGAATGATGAGGGCATATTTTTTATATCTTTGAATATATACTAACCACATTAATACAAAAAATTTGTTCTCATTCAATTCAATTAAAAATGGAGTTACTACTCTGTTTGTAAGCCTTGGTTTAATCCTGATTTTTGTTAAATGTTCTGACGATAAAATCTTGGAAATTAACCCCGCTTTTACTGGCTATATTTCTGGCTATACATCTGGAATTATTTCAAATAGTTCAACCATACAAATTCGTTTGATGGATGAGGTTGCTGAAGAGCAGCAAAAGGAATTGATAGAAGACGACCTTTTTGATTTTAGCCCTGATATTAAAGGAACAACTCGTTGGATAGATAGCAGAACAATTGAGTTTCGCCCGAGTGAAAAACTCCCATCGGGACAACTCTATACAGCAACATTTGAACTAGGAAAAATAGTTAAAGTTGAAGATGATTTGGAAGAATTTCGTTTTCAGTTTCAAACCATAAAACAAGCCATTTTTGTTCAATTTAATGGGATGAGAGCTTATGACGATGACGATTTAAAGTGGCAAATGGTTATGGGTAAGCTGCAAACCGCCGATAATGCAAATGCTGAAAACATCGAAAAATCAGTAGTAGCAACTCAAAATGGTAAAAAATTATCAATAACATGGGATCATTTTCAGGATGGAAAATCGCACGAATTTGCGGTTGATAGTATTAGAAGAGGTGAAAAAAGAAGCGAAATCGTTATTTCGTGGACTGGTAAAGAAATTGATGCTGAAAAAGATGGTCAAGAAGTTATTGTTATTCCTGCTTTAGACGAATTTATGGTGATGAACACCACCATTAATCAACAACCAGAACAATACCTTACCCTTCATTTTTCCGACCCATTAAAACGCGACCAAAATTTAGAAGGTTTGATTTATTTCAAACCAAACAGTACTGTTAGAATCGCTATCGATAGAAACGATGTTCATGTTTATCCTTCGTCTCGATTAACTGGCGACCATGAAATTGTGGTGGAAAAAGGGGTAAAAAATACGTTGAACTATAATTTGATGGAAAAATTTCAAAAAACCATCACATTTACCAACATCAAACCAGCTGTTGAAGCAATTGGTGATGGAGTAATACTACCAAGCACCAACGGATTAATTTATCCGTTTAAAGCGGTAAACCTAAAAGCTGTTGATGTTAAAATAATTAAAGTTTTTGAAGACAACATTGCTCAATTTTTCCAAGTCAATCAGTTTGATGGAAACCGAGAAATGACGAGAGTAGGTAGAATAGTGTATAAAAACGAAGTTCAATTGGTGAGCAACAAACCCATTGATTATGGCACTTGGAATACCTTTTCATTAGATCTTTCAAAATTAATTGAAGTAGAACCTGGAGCAATTTATAGAATTCAAATTGGGTTTAAAAGAGCACATTCGCTTTACCCATGTGATTCGAAACAAAAAGTGGATGATGAGTACGAAACCGAAGATAAGGAACTTGCAAAATACGATGGTCCAAACGATTATTATTGGGATTATTATGATGACGAAGACTATTACTATGATGAAGACTATAATTGGGAAGAACGCGAAGACCCTTGCTCAAACTCTTATTATTTATCGAGTGGAAGAACGGTTAGCAAAAACGTTTTTGCTTCCGATTTAGGGATAATTGCCAAAGGTGCCGATGGGCGATTTGTTAAAGCTACCATTACTGATATTAAAACAGCCGAGCCACTTTCTGGAGTTGCTGTAGAAATATACAATTATCAAAACCAATTAATTGCCACACAAACTACTGATGGCGATGGAATGGTAGATATTGAAATAAAAAACAAACCCTTTTTATTGGTTGCCAAAAAAGATAAACAACGCGGCTATTTAAGGTTGGACGATGGTTCGTCGTTATCCATGAGTATGTTCGATATTGGCGGACAAGAACTTAAAAAAGGAGTTAAAGGGTTTATTTATGGCGAAAGAGGCGTTTGGCGGCCTGGAGATTCTTTGTATGTTACGTTTATCTTGGAAGACAAAAACAACAGCCTTCCAAAAAATCACCCAGTGGTATTTGAATTATATACCCCCGAAAGTCAGCTTTATCAACGTAAGGTAAAAACTACCTCGGTAAACGGGTTTTACGATTTTAGAACGGCTACCGAAATAACCGACCAAACAGGGAATTGGTTAGCAAAAATAAAAGTTGGAGGCTCTTCGTTTACCAAAACCATTAAAATAGAAACAGTTAAACCCAATCGTTTAAAAATAAACATGGATTTTGGCGAAGAAATTATTAAGGCAAATTCAGGAAAAAAAGGACAAATAGAGGCTAGGTGGCTGCATGGTGCTATTGCTAAAAATTTAAAAACCGATGTTGAATTAAGTTTAAAAGGAGGCGTTACCGAATTTAAAAATTACAAAGATTATTCGTTCGACGACCCTTCAAAATCATTCGAGGCAGAGGATAAAATCATTTTTAAAGGAAGTACCGATGGGCAAGGGTTAGCATCATTTTCTCCGTCGATAAAGGTAGGTGATGATGCGCCGGGAATGTTGAAAGCGAATTTTAAAACACGTGTTTTTGAAACAGGTGGAGATTTTAGTATAGATAATTTCACCACCTATTATTCGCCTTTTACAAGTTATGCTGGGGTAAAAATTCCTAAAGGAAAAGGCTGGAATGATGCTTTGTATTCGAACGAAACCAATTTAATTCCAATTGTAACTGTTGATGAGAATGGAAAGAGTGTAAATAGAACAAGAGTAAAAATTGAGATTTACGATGTACGTTGGAGATGGTGGTGGGAAAGAAGTGATGAAGATGATTTGGCAAGATATGTTTCTAATAAATCAGCCAATTTAATAAAAACAGATTATGTAAATACGGTAAATGGAAAAGCCATTTATGCCTTGAAGTTTGATAAAGAAATGTACGGCAGAAAATTGATTCGTGTTATTGACCCTGAATCAGGTCATAGTACAGGGCAGTTGTTTTATGTAACGTACAAAGGTTGGTGGAACAATAGCGGACAAGATAATCCTGAAGGAGCAGAAATGCTAACCTTTTCTACCGATAAGAAAAACTACAATGTTGGCGAAGAGGTAAAAGTTGAACTACCTAAATTTAAAGAAGGTAGAGCCTTGGTAAGTATAGAGTCTGGCTCGAAAGTGGTGCAAACATTTTGGGTAAAACCAAACGAATTAAGCAGCTCGTTTACGTTTAAAACTACACCCGAAATGGCTCCAAATGTGTTTGTACACGTATCTTTAATACAACCACATGTTCGCGTTCAAAACGATTTACCAATTAGAATGTATGGCGTTCAAGGTATTGGTGTGGAAGACCCTAATACACATCTAAAACCAATTATAACAATGCCCGATGAGTTGGCTCCTGAAAAAGAGGTAGTTATTAAAATAAAAGAAGCTCAAGGTAAAAAAATGACTTATACCGTTGCTGTTGTTGATGAAGGCTTGTTGGATTTAACACGGTTTAAAACCCCCGACCCATGGAATCATTTTTATGCAAAAGAAGCACTGGGAGTAAAAACATGGGACATGTACAAATATGTGCTTGGAGCATATTCGGGAGAAATGGCTGGATTGTTAGCGTTGGGAGGTGATGAATCTGTTAATCCAAACGATGCAAATAAAGTAAACAGATTTAAACCTGTGGTAACCTTTTTAGGACCTTTTACAGTTGAAAAAGGCGGGACCAACACCCATAAATTTATGATGCCAAATTATGTGGGATCGGTTAGAACAATGGTAGTGGCAGGAAATGCAGGAGCTTATGGCTCTGCCGAAAAAACCACGCCCGTTAAAAAACCATTAATGGTACTTGCTACGCTTCCACGAGTAGTTGGTCCTGGCGAACTGGTTAAACTTCCAGTAAATGTTTTTGCAATGGATAAATCTGTAAAAGAAGTTACCGTTCAGGTGCAAACCAACAGTTTATTTAAAATTGAAAATGGAAATACACAAACCATAAGCTTTGATGAAGAAGGGGACAAAGTGATTAATTTTGATTTGAAAGTTGCCGACAAAATTGGAACAGGAAAAGTTAAAGTTGTAGTAAAAAGTGGCAACAAAAGTGCTTCTCACGAAATTGAGCTAGCTGTTAGAGTGCCTAACCCAAGAGTAAACGAATACATTGAAGCAGTAGTTGAACCTGGAGAAACATGGAGTTCGGCTTATAAAGCTGTTGGTATGGCTGGAACAAATAATGGGGTTGTTGAGGTGTCGATGATTCCGCCGCTAAATTTAGAGAGTAGATTAAAATATTTAATACAATATCCACACGGTTGTGTTGAGCAAACTACATCATCCGTTTTTCCTCAATTATTTTTAACCGATGTATTGGATTTATCTGCTGAACAAAAGGCAAAAATTCAGTCGAACATTACGGATGGGATTAACCGATTAAAATCGTTTCAGTTGAGTAGTGGAGGAATGACTTATTGGCCTGGAGCATATAGCGAGGCTTCGGAGTGGGGGACCAATTATGCAGGTCATTTTATGCTCGAAGCCAAGGAAAAAGGTTATGCTTTACCAGCAGGATTTTTAGATAATTGGATAAAATTCCAGAAACAACAGGCTAATTCTTGGTCGCCAAGTGCTGTTGGTAGAGATAATTATTACAATGGAGAGTTGGTTCAAGCCTATCGTTTATACACTTTAGCATTAGCTAAACATCCTGCTATGGGAGCAATGAACAGAATGAAAGAAACACCAAATTTATCGGTTGCTGCAAAATGGAGATTGGCGGGAGCTTATTTACTAGCTGGTAAAACAGAGGTGGCTAAAACAATGGTAAAAAACATAGAAACTACCGTTGAGAACTACAAAGAATTGTCGTACACGTATGGAAGTTCTGATAGAGATGAGGCAATGATATTGGAAGTTTTAGCTTTAATGAAAGACAATGTAAGAGGCAAAAAGGTATTTGATAATATAGCAAAAAGTATGTCTTCAAGAAATTGGTATAGTACACAAACAACAGCTTATGCACTGTTGTCTATAACAAAGTTTATTGGTGGGGCAGGAAAATCTGATTTAAAATACAACATCACCATTAATGGTAAACCAGAAAGTGTAAGTTCTACCACACCAATTAAACAAACCAAGCTAAATTTTTCATTGAACGCTGATGGAAGTGTAAGTATAAAAAACACGAGCAGTAAAAAGCTTTTTGTTCAAATACAATTGGATGGAATTCCATTAACTGGAGATCAAACCAATGGGGAGAACGACCTGAAAATGTCAGTAAAATATTTAAGCATGAACGGTGCTCAAATAGACCCATCGGTTATTGAACAAGGCACCGATTTTATTGCTGAAGTAACGGTTTCTAATCCGGGATTAAGAGGTCATTACAAAGAAATGGCGTTGACTCAAATTTTCCCTTCGGGATGGGAAATTCGTAACACCAGAATGGATGTAAACGAATCAACTGCACTAAAAGACAAACCTGATTACGAGGATTTCAGAGACGATAGAGTTTATTCCTATTTTAATATCGACAAGAATAAATCGAAAACATTTAGAGTAGTGTTAAATGCAAGTTATTTAGGAGAGTTTTATTTACCAACTGTTTATTGCGAGGCCATGTACGACCATGAGATAAATGCTAAAAAAGCAGGTAAATGGGTTAAAGTTGTTCAAGTTGGAGGAGGCTTAAGCGGGTTGTAATAATATGCTGAAATCAAAACTCAAATCATTCATTAAAGGGAGAAGAAAATACTATCTTCTCCTTTTTTTATTGCTGTTTTTTTGGTTTTGGTTATCACTGCCATCTAAATTATTTAATGACCCCAATTCTACCATTTTAGAAGATGAAAATGGTGTTTTATTAGCAGCTAAAATTTCAAAAGATGGGCAATGGCGCTTTCCAGAATCAGATTCCATTCCTCAAAAATATGCAGTTGCAGTTAAATATTTTGAAGATGAATATTTTGATTACCATTTAGGCGTAAACCCTGTTTCACTGTTTAGAGCATTCAAACAAAATTTTTCATCTAGCAAAGTAATAAGTGGTGGTAGCACTATTACAATGCAATTAATAAGACTTTCACGAAAAGGAAAAAAAAGAAGCTACTTCGAAAAACTGATTGAAGTTATTTTAGCCACGCGACTTGAATTGAGTTATAGCAAACAAGAGATTTTAAATTTGTATGCTTCACATGCTCCTTTTGGCGGAAATGTAGTAGGATTGGAAGCAGCTTCATGGCGGTATTATGGTCGCTCGGCACATTTACTTTCATGGGGAGAAGTGGCTACTTTAGCGGTTTTGCCCAATGCACCATCGTTAATTTATCCAGGAAAAAATCAAGAAAAACTGCTTGTAAAAAGAAACAAGTTGTTAGACAAACTTCAAGTAAAAGGAGTGTTGACCCTAGAAGATGCTATGCTTGCAAAAGTAGAGCCTCTTCCAAACAAACCCTTCCCTTTACCTCAAATTACCCCTCATTTACTGGATAGAATGGTCAATGAAGATTTTGATGGACAACGTGTAACATCGACCATAAACAAATCTTTACAAACCAAATTAAATGCGTTAATCGATAGATACCACAACAGTTTGGCTCAAAATGAAGTACATAATGCAGCAATTTTGGTTTTAGATGTTAAAACTGGAAAAGTGTTGGCTTATGTTGGAAACACCAATTGCCCAGAAGAAGAAAGCGGAAGCAAGGTGGATATTATTACCTCGAAAAGAAGCACAGGTAGCACCTTAAAACCTTTTTTATTTGCATCTATGTTAGAAGAAGGAATGATTTTACCTCATGCTTTGGTAGAAGATATTCCAACAAGAATTTCGGGGTACGCACCTCAAAATTTTGATAAAAGTTTTGATGGAGCAGTTCCAGCGAGTAATGCATTAACACGATCGTTGAACATCCCGGCGGTAAAAATGCTTCAAGATTTTGGCTTGGCACAATTTTACAAAAACCTTCAAGAACTAGAATTGAACTCGATTAATAAAGGCGCTAATCATTATGGCTTGTCGTTAATTTTAGGAGGAGCTGAAACATCGCTGTGGGAGTTGTGCCGAGGATATTATTTTTTAGCTCAAAAGTTAAATGGACAACAATTACAATCGCTTCAATATGCTAAAAAGCAGGTTGTTGATGAAAAACAAATCCAACACTTTTCTAGAGCATCGATATACCAAACCTTTGAAATTTTAACAGAAGTGAATCGACCAAACGAAGAAGGTGCTTGGAAAGTTTTTGAATCGGCACGAAAAATAGCATGGAAAACTGGAACCAGTTTTGGTCAGCGAGATGCTTTGGCGGTTGGGGTAACACCCGAATACATTGTTGGTGTTTGGGCTGGAAATGCCGATGGTGAAGGTCGTCCCGGCTTAACAGGAATTCAAGTGGCAGCTCCAATGATGTTTAATACGTTTAATTATTTACCAGAAACTTCTTGGTTTGATGAGCCAATAGACGAAATGGTTACGGCGAACACTTGTTTAATAAGTGGTTATAGAGCATCATTAAATTGTACTAAAACTAGTCTTATTAAAGTTGCACCTCGAGGATTAGATTTTCCAAATTGCCCGTTTCATAGAAAAATACATTTAGACAAAACCGAACAATTTAGGGTAAACAGTAGCTGCTATAATGTTGCAGAAATGAAAGAGGTTAATTGGTTTGTTTTACCAACGGTGCAGGAATGGTATTACAAAACTAAAAACCCAACATACAAAAGCTTGCCTTCAATCCATCCCAATTGTTTGGGTGCTGCCGAGAAGGTTATGGCTATAATTTATCCAAAAGAAGGCTTGAAAATATTTGTCCCAAAAAACCTTGACGGCACATTAAGTAAAACAATTTTTGAAGTGGCTCACAGCAGAGCATCGGCAGAAATTCATTGGTATTTAGACCAAGAATATTTGGGTATGACACAACGAATGCATCAAAAAGAGATTTTAACCACCGCTGGATTTCATAAAATTACCTTGACCGATGATGAAGGTAATATGATAGAAAAACAGATTGAATTTGTAGGGAAATAAGGACAAAAGTTAATTTATGCTATAATTTTCAGTAAAATTGGGTAGAATATAAGTTATCATGAAGAAAATTATCTCGTTCGTTGTATTGATTATTGTGGTGAACAACTGCTTTTATGGTAGTAATTCTGTTGATAGCCTACTACATCTAGTTAAAACAACAAAAGTAGATACAGTAAAAATTGTTGCTTATGAGCAATTGGCACTATGTTATCGAAAAACAAATAAAGACTCAGCCTTATACTATAACCAAAAAGCTATTGATGCTGCTAAGCAATCAGATAATTATCAATTTATAGCTGAAACACACAGAGAATATGCACTTACCGCACAAGCTAATGATGATTATGCTTTAGCTGCCGATTATTATAAAAAAGCCTTTGAAATACATAAAATACATAAGGATAAAAAAGGAATGAGTGAAGCTTACAACGACATAGGTGTAGCTTATTATTATGCTGGAGATTATGATGTTGCTCGTGAAAATTTTGAGAAAGCAGGAGAAATTAAGATAGAGATTGGAGATAGTATAGGAGCTGGGCAATCGTTTAACAATACAGGAATTATGTATGATATTTTAGGGAAGCCAATTGAGGCTACCAAATTGTATATTAAGGCGTTAACCATTTATGAAAATGCTAGAGATACCAACATGATTATTGGAACCATTTCAAACATTGGGTTAATTTATATAGGGCAGAAAAATTACAATGAAGCACTTAAGGTTTATCAACGTCAAAAAAAATTAGCTAAAGCTGTAAACAATAAAACTCTTTATGGTGTGGCGTTAACAAGTGAAGGAACAGCTTACGATTATATGGAGAGATTCATTGAAGCTCGTAAAAGTTTTTTTGAAGCCTTGAAAATTTTTGAAGAAATAAATGATAAACCTTTGATTGCACAATGTTATAACAATTTAAGTGTCAATCATGAGTTAACAAATGAAGATGACAAAGCATTGGAGTATGCACTAAAATCCATTGCTATTAAAAAGGAAATTGGCAGCTTAGGTAAAATAGCAGTGTCTCAAATTGCTGCAGCCAAAATCTATAATAAAAAAGGTCAACATCAAAAAGCAATAAACCTGTTTAATGAAGCATTGCAAAATGCTGAAAACACAGGTTATATGGATTATATTATAAAAGCTCACGAAGGCTTGTCTATTGCTTTTGGAAGTGTTAAAAATTTTGAAAAAGCTTATTTTCATCAATCGCGTTTTATGGCATTAAACGACAGTGTTACCAATAAAGAAAACACTGAAATGATAAATGAGTTGGAAAAGAAATTCCAAAGCGAACGGAAAGAGCAAGAAATAGCACTGTTGAATAAAACTAACGCCTTAAAAGATGTAAAACTAGAAAAAGCTAGCGAAGAAAGTAAACGTAAATCAATTCAGCTTTATGGCTCGTTAATAGTTGGGTTGATATTATTGGTTTTTGCTATAGTAATATTTAGAAACAATCAACAACGAAAAAAAACAAACCAATTGCTTACTCAAAAAAATGAAGAGATAACCAAGCAGAAAGAGATTGTTGAAGAACAACACCAAGAAATAACCGATAGTATAAGTTATGCCAAACGAATTCAAACAGCTCTTTTAACGAGTGATAACTATTGGGAACAAATTTCTAAAGAACATTTTGTGTTATTGAAGCCTAAAGACGTGGTTAGTGGAGATTTTTTCTGGGCTTTTCAAACCGATAATAATTTAGCTATTTGGGTAGCAGCAGATTGTACAGGACATGGTGTTCCTGGGGCATTTATGAGTATGTTAGGAATTAGTTTTTTTAACGAAATAGTGGTGGAGAATGGAATAACCAACCCATCAGAAATTCTTGATAAATTAAGAAGTAAAATAATTAAAGCATTAGAGCAGAAAGGAGTTGATGCACAGCAAAAAGACGGGATGGATTTAGCTCTTTGTGCTTGGGACAAAAATAGCAATGTATTAACTTTTTCAGGAGCAAACAATCCTTTATGGATTGTTAGATTAATAGATAATAACTTAGAACAAGAGTCTGAAAATGTTAACATCTTTAGTTTACCCGAATACAAACATTGTTTAATTGAATACAAGCCTGACAAGCAACCAGTAGGGTTGTTTCAAGGAGAAATGAGACCGTTTTCATCTCAACAGGTAAAACTGCAAAAAGGAGACACGGTATATACCTTTTCTGATGGCTATGCTGATCAATTTGGTGGTGAAAAAGGAAAAAAGTTTAAACTAAAATCGTTTAAACAGTTGTTATTATCCGTTCAAGAAAATCCATTATCTAAGCAAAAACAACTCATTGATATGCAATTTGAAGATTGGAAAGGGAATTTAGAACAAATTGATGATGTATGTGTAATTGGGGTAAGAACATGAAAAGAATAATTTATACATTTATTTTATTAAGCACAGCTACGTTAAACGCCCAAATTAACCAAGATAGTTTGATGGCGATTTGGAACAACAAGAGCGTACAAGATACCTCTAGATTAATTGCTTTAGAAAAAGTATCTCGTGATATATTTATGTTTACTGACCCTGATAGCTGCTACTATTATGCTCAATTACAATTAAATTTTGCTAAACCAAAAGGATTAAAAAAACATGTTTCTGCAGCATTTTATACTATTGGTGTATCGAAATATTTTGTTTCAGAATTTGATTCGGCATTATTTTACTACAACCAAAGTTTAGTTATAGATCAAAAAATAAATAATAAGCAAGGTGCTGCAAATAATTTGAACAATATTGCTTTAGTTTATAAGGAAAAAGGAGACTTTGCTCTTGCAATAAAGTACAATCTTCAAAGCCTTGCAATAAAGAGAGAAATAGGCGATTTAAAAGGCGAGGCTAGTTCTTTTAATAATATCGGTCAAATCTATCAGGATAAAGGCGATGTAGCTTTAGCTATTAAAAACTACACACATAGTTTACAAATAAAAGAAGAATTAAAAGATAAGCCTGGAATGGCTAAAACGTTAAACAACATTGGTTCATTATATTATTTTCAGCAAGATTTAGACAGAGCTTTAGAATATTATACAAAAAGTATTATCATTTATGAAGAAGTTAACGAACAATATGGTGTAGCAGGAGTTTTTCAAAACATTGGCAATTTGTATGACGATAAAAAAGAATATGATAAAGCTTTAGAGTATCACCACAAAAGTTTGAAAATCAAAGAAAAAATAGGAGACAAATATGGTGTAGCAAATTCTTACAATAATATTGGAATAGTGTATAAAAATCTAAAAAACTATACAAATGCATTAGAGTACTACTCTAAAAGTGTTGAAATAAAAATTGCAATTGGAGATAAGCAAGGGCTAGCATCTTCTTATAATAACATTGGAGATGTTTACCAATTAACTCGTCAATTCAACAAATCAATTGAGTATGGTAACAAAGCTTTAACAATAGCTAAAGAAATAGAAGGAATAGTTGAAATTAGAGATGCTTCAAATGCTCTTTATGAAAGTTACAAATCATTAGGAAATACAAGTCAAGCATTAAAGATGTTTGAATTATATGTTGAGATGAACGACAGTATTGAAAGACAAGAAAATCAAAAAGAACTGATTAGGCAAGAATATAAGTATAGTTATGATAAAAAGGCTGCGGCTGATAGTGTTTCATATGCAAAAGAGAAACAAATAAAAACAGCAGAAATTGAAAAACAAAAAGCCCAATTAAAAGCAAAGAGAAATCAACAATATGCATTATTCGGAGGGTTGTTTCTAGTGTTAATTTTTTCAGGGTTCATTTACAATCGATTTAAGATAACACAAAAACAAAAACAAATCATTGAATTACAAAAAATTGAGGTTGAAAAACAAAAAGAAGTGGTAGAAAAAGCACATCAATTATTAGAGAGCAAAAATGCAGAAATAATTGCTAGTATTCGATATGCAAAACGAATTCAAGATGCCTTATTAACCCCTCAAAAATATATTGAACGCAATATTAAACGGTTAAAATCGGTTAGTAAAAATTGAAAAAATGGGTTTTCATATTATTTTGTTTGTGGCTCTTTTTTAATGGAATAGCACAAAATTTTGCAGACAAAAAATTCTATTTGGTAGATAGTTTAGATTTGAATAAACTAACTGAAGAAGATAAAATTCTATTGGATAGTTGTTTACGAGTTTACCATTCAACTAATCTTGATACTATCAAAATTAATGCATTAGACGTAATATGCGAAAACATGATTGATAATTCATGGAGTAAATACCTTAATTTTCAATTAAAACTCATTGAAAAATCAATTTCTCTTAATCCACCAACTCCAACTTTAAACAGTTTAAAAATAGCGCGTGCTGCTGCGTTGAACAATTTTGGATATATCTATATGTATCAGGGCGACATAGATCTTGCATTGAAGTATTATCTAAAGAGCCTGAAAATTGTTGAAGAACTGAAAGATAAGAAAGGGATTGCTGCAGCATATAATAATTTAGGTAATATTTATGATAATCAAGGTGATGTCCCTCTTGCATTAGCATACTACCACAAATGTATGAAGTTAGAAAATGAGCTTAACGATAAAAAAGGAGTTGCCTCTTCATTAAACAATATAGGATATATTTATCACAACCAAGGCGATGTCGAACTTGCCTTGGAGTATTATAACAAAAGTTTGAAAATACGTGAAGGAGTTGGTGATAAAAAAGGAGTTGCTACTTGTTTGAACAATATTGCTGGTGTTTATAGCAATAAAAATGATAGTGTTCTTGCATTAGAGTATTATAAAAAAAGCTTGAAAATACGTGAAGAAATAGGTGATAAAAAAGGCATGGCTACTTCATTAAATAATATGGGATTAATTTATTATAATATGGGCGATATTTCCTTGGCTATGGAGTGTTATTATAATAGTTTGAAAATACGCAAAGAAATTAGCGATAAACTTGGTTTGACTACTTCATTTGCTAACATTGGAGGGCTGTATTTAGATGTAGGAGATATTGTTAATGCAAAAAAAATGGGAGAGAAAGGACTCCAACTATCTCTTGAATTGGGTTATCCAGATCAAATTGAGCGTACCGCAGGGCTTTTATCCAAGGTTTACGCCAAAAAAGGCAATTTTAAATCGGCGCTTGAAATGCGTAATTTAGAAATACAAATGCGCGATAGTATACTTTCTGAAAATAACATGAAAGCCTCTGTACAGCAACAAGCCAAATATGATTATGAAAAACGACAAGTATTAAAAGATGCCGAACATGAAAAACAATTAGCCGTAGAACAAGAAGCAAAATCCAAACAAAAGGTTATTATTTATTCAATTGCTTTAGGTTTGATGTTGGTAATTCTTTTCTTGGTTTTTGTTTTTAATCGGTTACAAGTAACAAAAAAACAAAAATCCATTATTGAGGAACAAAAAACAACAGTTGAAAAGGCGCATCTGTTGCTCGAGGAAAAAAACGAAGAAATAATAGCGAGTATCCGCTACTCAAAGAGAATACAAGATGCTTTATTGACTTCACAAAAATATATTGAACGCAATATTAAACGATTAAAAAATAATTAATAGGCTGTCTTTAATATAGGTGCTGGTGTAATTCAAATATGATTAGAATCATGTAGTAATAAAAGATTATTGTTTAGCTTTAGTCAACTTAAACTGTATAAAATTACTACTATGAAAAAATTAATGTTTCCAGCCCTAATTATTGGGCTAATTTTCGCTTCGTGTTCAAAAGATAATTCTACACCAACCCCAACAACATCTGGTGGTGGAGGTGGTGGAGGAACACCTTCTGGCACTTTTTTAATATATAAAGACAGTGTTTATAATAGTTCAAATGCGAATGATACTAGGGTTAGAACCTTTGAGTATAATTCAAGTAAAAAAGTTGAAAAAATATACTACAGATGGGGTACAATTTCAACCAATACCCATTATGATACGGTATATTATAATACTAATAACAAAGTCTCAAAAGTAGAGCAATATATAATTGGAAACCCAACTGTTCAAGAGTCAAAAACTTATACTTACAATGGCAGTAATCAACTTATTTCTGTCGTTGAGGTTGGAACAAATGATAATGGACCATATACTAGAACGAGAACATTTACATATTTAAATAATAAAGTAAATTCACAAATACTCGTTTATTCTTCAGGAAGTTCAAATTCAAATGGCGGACCAGATGATTTGTCAAACATTGTATTTACTGGAAACAATATTACTAGTTTAGATTTGACAGGCTATGGAAATGCTACTGCAACCTACGATACTTATGCAAACCCATATTATGGGCACAACGTAGAAACAGATGATTTCACATTAATGTTTTGTCAAAACAATTTAATGAGTGCATATTTGACAGCGTCACCAACGACTGTTTTTGTAAATAGAGCTTTTACTTATTCAAATGGAAGGTTAGCAACTATTTTTGATTCTTCAGAAAATAGAACAACGTATATTACCTACCAAGAATATTAAAAACAGTAAAAAAGGGAAGGTTTTACCTTCCCTTTTTTACTAATAAACATTTTTGATAATTTCTCTTGTCGAAACCGATTTTCCCATGGTGTAGTAATGAATACAAGGAACACCAAAATCGAGTAAATCTTTTGATTGTTGAATAGCCCACTCAATACCCACTTGTTTCACAGCATCATCATTTTTACATTTTTCAATAGCATCCACCAAATCGGTTGGTAAATCGATATGAAAAAACTTTGGCAACATTTGTAGTTGACTCTTATTGGTTATTGGTTTTAATCCTGGAATAATTGGCACGTCAATACCCATGTCACGACAAGTTTTTACAAACGCTTTAAACTTTTCGTTGTCGTAAAACAATTGAGTTATGATATACGATGCTCCAGCATCCACTTTACTTTTTAAATGTTTTAAATCGTTTTTTAAGTTAGGCGATTCAAAATGTTTTTCTGGATAACCGGCTACACCAATACAAAAATCAGTTGGAGTAGGATTTTGTAAGTCTTCATCAAAATAAACACCCTTGTTTAAGCCATCAATTTGTTTAACCAAATCAACCGCATAAGCATGTCCATTAGGTTCAGGAACAAATGCCGATTCTGTTTTAATAGGGTCCCCTCTTAAAGCTAGCACATTATCAATTCCTAAAAAATTTAAGTCGATTAGAGCGTTTTCGGTTTCTTCTTTACTAAAACCACCACATATAATGTGTGGAATGGCATCAATTTGATATTTGTTCATGATTGCAGCACAAATACCAACTGTTCCTGGTCGTTTTTTTATAGAGAACTTTTCTAAATAACCCTTCTCTCTTTTTTTGTAAATAAATTCTTCTCTATGGTAAGTTACATTAATAAACGAAGGTTTAAATTCCATCAAGGGGTCAATACCATCATATATAGATTGAATTCCTTTACCTTTTAATGGAGGTAAAATTTCGAACGAAATCAACGGTTTTTTTGCCTTTTTTAGATGATCGGTAACTTTCATTAAAGCGATTTTAAAAATTTAATTCGGCAAATGTACGAATGAGATGTAATACACAAAATAAAATTTTATTGTAAAATAAAAATAAGTGCAATTATTCATCAAAATAATTTAACTGAACATAGCGTAAATAATGTAATTTTGTCGTTCGAAAATAAAGAACATGAAACACTTACGTAACTTTTGTATTATAGCACACATCGATCACGGTAAAAGCACCTTGGCGGATAGAT
Source organism: Flavobacteriales bacterium (assembly GCA_020635795.1). Taxonomy (NCBI): domain Bacteria; kingdom Pseudomonadati; phylum Bacteroidota; class Flavobacteriia; order Flavobacteriales; species Flavobacteriales bacterium. Next base: position 86,021 of record JACJZD010000005.1, on the reverse strand, counting down.
TATTACAAGCAACAGGCGCTATAACAGAAAGAGAAATGCAAGAGCAGACACTTGACGATATGGATTTGGAGCGGGAGAGAGGGATTACCATTAAGAGCCATGCGATACAAATGGAATACATGTACGAAGGACAGGAGTATGTGTTGAATTTGATTGACACTCCTGGTCATGTTGATTTTTCATACGAAGTTTCTCGTTCAATCGCTTCATGCGAAGGAGCGTTGTTAATTGTTGATGCAACACAAGGAATTCAAGCACAAACCATTTCTAATTTATATTTGGCTATCGAGAACGATTTGGAAATTATCCCTGTTTTAAATAAAATGGATTTAGATAGTGCAATGCCAGAGGAAGTAAAAGACCAAATTGTTGACTTAATAGGTTGTAAACGAGAAGAAATTATTTCTGCAAGTGGTAAAACAGGTTTGGGTGTTGATGAAATTTTAAGAGCAGTGGTAGAAAGAATACCTCAGCCTGAAGGCGATCCAGACGCACCGTTTCAAGCTTTAATTTTCGATTCTGTTTTTGATTCGTACCGAGGCATTAATGCTTATTTTAAGGTAATTAACGGAGAAATTAGAAAAGGTGAAAAAGTAAAATTTATTGCTACAGGCAAGGAATATCATGCCGATGAAATAGGTACCTTAAAATTAAAGCAAGTACCAAAACCTGTTATTAAAACAGGCGATGTTGGGTACATTATTTCTGGAATAAAAGTAGCTAAAGAGGTAAAAGTTGGAGATACAATAACAACTGTTGCACGTCCTGCTCCTGCAATTCAAGGTTTTGAAGATGTTAAACCCATGGTTTTTGCAGGTATTTACCCCGTTGATACGGATGAATTTGAAGAGTTGAGAGATGCCATGGAAAAACTTCAGTTAAACGATGCTTCGTTAACTTTTGAGCCAGAGTCGTCAGCTGCATTAGGTTTTGGTTTCCGTTGCGGATTTTTGGGCATGTTGCACATGGAAATTATCCAAGAGCGTTTAGAACGTGAGTTCGACATGACTGTTATTACCACTGTACCTAACGTTTCTTACCATTGCTATTTAACTAGCAACAGAGAAAAACACATTGTTTTGAATAATCCTACCGATTTTCCTGACCCAAGTAGAATTGACCGAATAGAAGAACCATATATCAAGGCAACAATTATTACAAAATCTGATTATGTCGGACAAATCATGTCGCTTTGTATTGAAAAAAGAGGAGAACTCTCTAATCAAGTGTATTTAACTACTGATAGAGTAGAATTGAGCTTTAATGTTCCGTTAGCTGAGATTGTTTTTGATTTTTACGACAGATTAAAATCCATTTCAAAAGGATATGCTTCATTCGATTATCACCCAATAGGGTTTAGAGAATCGAAATTGGTTAAAATGGACATCATGTTAAATGGTGACCCAGTTGATGCTTTGTCGGCTTTAGTTCATAAAGACAACGCATACGATTTAGGTAAAAAGATTTGTAAAAAATTAAGAGATTTAATTCCTCGTCAACAGTTTAATATTGCTATACAAGCGGCAATTGGTTCTAAAATTATTTCTCGTGAATCGCTTTCAGCTTTGCGTAAAGATGTAACAGCCAAGTGTTATGGTGGTGATATTTCACGTAAGCGTAAATTATTGGAAAAGCAAAAAGAAGGAAAGAAGAAAATGAAGCAGATTGGAAGTGTTGAGGTTCCGCCTAAAGCATTTTTAGCTGTTCTTAAATTAAACGAGTAGCTACTTCAAATAACCTTTATTCTTTACAATTATATCTTTGGTCATTCCTTTGAGCACATCTCCAGCCTGCATGATTAAATCTGGGCTAGGAGGGAATGGGACAGGCTGACTCTGTAAATCTTTAACACTTGCAGGACTTAGTGCATTTATGTCACCATTGGCATTGGCATAAAAGTTTTCAAAAAAAGCATCTGAAGTTATTGGTTCTGCCTTCATTAATTTGTTAGCCATATTATCGTAGTAATTAATGTTTCCCGAAATACGTGCCGACTTACGTTGTTGAACACGTTTTATAGCACAGTAAATGGTTTTGTATTTAGGAATTTTAATGTCATTACCTAAACTATCCTTTTTAACATTTCCATTGGCATCTAAAACATAATCAAAACCATCTTCTACTTGTTTACTTTCTTGGTCTATTTTTTCTTTCACTTCCTCTGGAGATACAACAATTTGAGTCATGCTTAAAATAATGGAGTAGTGATAAATTCTGGTGCTATCAATACTGTTGTCGTAATTAATCCAATCTTGATCTAAATCATCAACATTAATAGCTTGTAAATCATCCATTAGCGTTTTAGGCACAACGGTTTGCGATTTGTCTTCAATAGTAAAAAACACATTGGTAGTTCCTTTAAAACGCGATTCAGCAATTTTTTCATCTACATCTCTAAAGTTTGGCGTGTAGGATTTTGCTTCGTTAAATCGAGCATAAGCATCTCTAGCAGCTAATTTATCGTTTTTTCCTAACAACTCTATTCCTTTGGCATAAGCATATTCGGTAGCTTTTATTTTTGCGTTATCTATTTCTGAGATAAAATCTTGTTGCTCGTAGTTGATACCTACCGGAGGTAAGGTTTGAGCTAACTCTTGTCTTCTGTTCATTCGAACATAAATGGTATAGATTTTCGACCAATTGGCAGGGTCGCCAGCTTTTTTTAAACGCTGTACTTCGGTGTTGTCTTTTAAATACGCCATCCTGTACGCATCGTTAAACACATCAACTTCTTCAAACTTACTAGGGTCTTTTTTAATTTTTTTAGCTGAGGTTTCCATCGCGGCGTCATAATCACCTTTTTCTAGCTGTTTAGATGATGATTTACAAGCAAATAAAAGAGTGGAGGCAAAAATAAAAAGAAGTAATGTTCTCATAATTTTAAATTTATTGATGTTTAACAAACATTTCAAATAGTGTTCCAAAAGTAAAAAAATTCAATTGGACGAAGCAATTTATTTTCACTTATCAAAGTATTACCTGTGTTAACAGTTCTGTTGATAATGTTTTTCATGAACAATTGAAACTAAAATTAATAATGTGGTATTTCACAAAATATTTAAAATCGTAAATGCTCTCACCTGTAAAATACATCTTGGTTTTTTTGCTTTTAATTAGTTATGGTGTTTTTGGGTACATTATTAAACCAAGAGACGTATTTAATACCACCATTGTACTTGGCGTTGCGTTTGCTATTTATTTTTATTTAATTGGGTTTACACAAGATAAAAACGAAGTGAGTGCATTGTTGTGGTTCTCCATGATTTTTAGGGTGGTATTTTTATTTTCAATACCCATACTTTCAAGCGATTACATTCGATTTTTGTTTGATGGAAAATTAATGTTAAACGGTATTAACCCGTACTTATATCAGCCCGCCGAAATTTTGTCGAACCAAACGCCAATAGATGGCTCATTATTTGGCGATTTTTTTAGCGAATTAATAACTAACCACAAATATTCATTAGCATTTCCGTTGGTACAATATGCAAAGGTAATTCCAGCTTACTTTATTGAAATAAACCCAATTATCGGTTTAATAATACTTCGAATCCCAATTTTAATTGCCGATTTTGTTTTGTTTAAATTTTTAGTCAAATTGTTGGATAAATTAAACTTATCTTACAATGGGGTGTTAGTGTATGCATTAAACCCTCTGGTAATAATTGGCTTAATGGCAAACATTAGTTTTATTGGGGTAATGCTGTGTTTGTTTGTTGTAGGGCTTTATTACTTAATTCAAAACAAATGGATTCATTCGTTAATTTTTATAGCTGTTTCATCAGTTAGTAGCATTTTTACCATATTGTTGTTGCCACTTATTTTTAAAAAAATTGGATTAGTACGGTCTATGGTATTTGTAGTGTTCATTTCAATCATGTTAATTGTATGTTCTTTACCATTTTACCAAGAGGGAATTTTCGAACTATTATTGGAAAACTTAAAAAGTAACATATCCAGTTCACCAATTAATTTTGGTTTAGCCAATGTTTTTGATTGGTTTACAGGAAAATCTCACATTATTATACCAACCTTGTTTTTGGTGGCATTGTTTAGTATTTCTATATCTCGAGCTAACGATTGGATTTCGGTAATTAAAGGAATGATGTTTTGTGTTACTAGTGTTGTATTGTTGAGTTTTAATATTAAACCCCATTATTTTGTTCTGTTAATTTTGTTTAGCGCCATTATTCAAGAGTATCATTTTGCTATAATTTGGTCGTTGATAGCCTTTATCAACTACCCAATATTTACTCAAAGTTTAGAGCATAACTATTGGATTATGCCCGTAGAATTCTCACTTTTATTGGTGTTGTTTTTATTAGAACTTTTTGGAAAAACAAAAAAATTAACGGAGTAGGGTAACTGTTCCAATTAAATCGCCAGGGTTTCCTAGTACATCTTTGTATTTTATTTTCCAAACGTACGTTTCGGTTTTGGCCAAATCACCTTTATAAGTGCCATCCCATCCCTCATCAAGGTTGTCGGTAAAGAAAAGTTTCTCTCCCCAACGGTCGAAAATCATCATTTCAAACATTATAATATTAGCTCCATAAGCATAAAAAATGTCATTAATTCCATCGCCATTTGGAGTAAACGAATTAGGAACATGAAGTATTCCATCAAACTTAATTTCTACCCATTTGGTTAATTTACAACCATCATTCGACGTTACAGTTAGTGAATATGTGGATGATGTACTGTAAGTAGCTGAAGGGTTTAAGCATGTGGTGCAACTTAAGCCATCAGCAGGAGCCCACAAAAACGAATTAGCATTGGTTATTGGGTTTAGTTGTACATTATTTCCCCAAGGAGCTTCAATCAATTCTTCTAAAAGTAATTGAGGGAGAGGTAAGGTATCAACAAAAACACTCAACTGTAAATTACAGTTGGATGTATCAGAGACAGAAACTGTAAATAATGTTGGAACGTAAACGGTAGGAGAAATAACATTGTTTGTTGGGTTACTAACCAAACCATTTGGCTCCCACCAATAACTATTTCCTCCTGTTACCCATAAATTGGCTTCATCTCCAGGACAAACCAAGGTGTCGTCAACAATTTGAGCATTCATGTTTATAACTGTAACTAACACGGTATCTGTTGCATTACTACAAGCATTAGATGAGGTTACAATAAAATTGGTTGTTTGTGTTGGAAAAACAATTGGGGTAGAAGAAGTGGGGTTATTTGTTAAATTGCCTGGCGACCATGCGTAAGTTTCGCCTCCGGAAACACTAATAGCAATACTATCTCCAAAACAGATAGTAGTATCGTTAGAAACATTGGCTTGGGCTAAAACAGTATCTACAATTACAGTCATAAAAGTATCCCAAACACATTCATTTATATCAGTAATTTTTACATCATATGTAGTGGTGTAATATGGTGTTGCGGTAGGATTTGGTATGGTATCAATGTCTAATGTTGCATTGGGCGACCAGACATAACCTTTGCCTCCGTAAGCAGCAAGTTCAGCAGATAGCCCCCTACATACTGTAATATCGGGCAATACATTAATATTGGGTTGAAAAACCTCGACATAAGCCGTTAAGGTATCTGTTCCACATTCTCCAATAACATAAACAGAATAAACCGTTGATGCTGTTGGCCAAACAAAAGGATTTGCTACGGTGGTATCAGAAATATTGGTAGTAGTTAACCATTTAATAGTATCACCACCAATAACTTGTAGTTGAACACTATCTCCACGACAAATACCTGGAACAGTATCTATTTGAAAGTGTGGTAAAGGAGCAATATATACGTATACATAATCGGTGTCAACTACAATACACGATACTGAATCGAGAACAGCTAACATTACGTGATAAGTTCCTGCTGTATCAAAAACGTGATAAGGTTCAAAGTCTGTTGAAGTATTGCCGTCCGCAAAATCCCAAAAATAACTTATACCACCCACACTTAAATTTTGGAAATGAACCGTTTCTCCCACACAATAGTATGGGGTAGTATAAACATCAGCTATTGCCGATAATTTGGTTAAATCGAGTTTGAAAACACCAATGTTACAGTTGGTACTGTTATCGGTATTTGACCAAACTCCAGGCGTTGTAGGAAAATCGTTGGTTGCAACACCACAAGAAGCACATACAGCTTGGTAAACCATTCCTTTTTTATCGAAACGACTTGTGCCGCCATCAACATGGTCTCGACTGTTGTTGCCGCCAAAAAAAGTAGCATAAATTAACGAATCGGCATTTTCTGCAAACATGGCTAAATAATAATCTTGACCATCGGTGGTAGATTGCTCTGCATTTGAAGTAACTGGCAACCCAATGGTTGTACTGTATGGATTTAATCCATAAAAATCATTTAAATTTCCACCCCAACCTGACACCAAAATGTAGTTGCACTCATTTACTAAAAATGCAGAAGGAGAAATATCGATATGACCCGAACTAGAACCAAAAACTGTAGAAAAAATGGTAGCATCTAAGTTAGGAGTGAGTTTGTGTAAAAACTGACCGCTATTGGTATCACTATAAACCGTTGAAGGAAATATTGGATACAAGCCTTCGGTTTGCCCTAACACATAAACATTGTTAGCTGTATCCAGTTGAACAAAGAAACTTTGGTCTAGCGAGTCCGTTCCAATATAAGTACAGGCCAAAATAGTTGTTGCATCGGGGGTTATTTTGGTAATATAGCCATCCATAACACCTCCTAAAGTTTGTTTAAAGGCAGTGGGAGAAATAGGTAAATCTGGACTTTTTGTTCCTCCAGTAAATAAAATATTTCCTAGTTCATCAAATTGTAATGAGTAAGCAGCATCACCCATGTTTCCACCAAAATAAGAACTCCATATTAAATTGGTTAGGTTTGGCGACAGCTTTAAAACACAAGCATTTTGACCGCCATCTCCGGGTATGTAACTTGGACCAAAAACGCCCGCTGTTGTAGGAAAATTTACTGAATACGTTGTGCTTGCCACAAAAACATTGTCGTTTTCATCCACCACAATTTCACCTCGGTAATCATCGGCGTAATTGTATTTTAATGGATTTCCTCGGTTTTGACCATCATCGGCAGCTCCACCAACATAAGTTGATGCTAGCAAGGTTGTTCCTAAGGGGTTAAATTTTGCTACAAAAATATCGTAACCACCATTTTGAGTTGGATCATACCCTCCTCCAGCCATCGGAAAATTGATGGATTTTGTTGTTCCAAACACCAATAATTCGTTGTTATGGTTTACAATTAAACTGTGAGGATAATCGTTGCTTGCCCCTCCAATGTAAGTAGAGTAGATAAGGTTAGTTCCGTAAGGATTAAATTTAGAGATGCTTATATCGCAATAACCCCCATTGTAAATAATTTGAAATGCTCCAACGGTTGTAGGATAGCCCAACCCAAAGGCAACGCCACCTCCAAACAAATTCCCATCTTCGTCGAATGTAGAAGTATAACCCCAATTATCGATAGTTGCACCCGAATAGCTGGCAAAAATTAAGGCTGGGTCGATAATTAACGGAATTGATTTGTTGTAGCCTCTCGGGAAATCAAAACTCAGCACATTGTTGGTTAACTTAAAATTACATTTTACCTCTTTTTGTTTACCATTAATGATTTGGTAGGCGTAGGGTTTTTGTTCAACTAGTTTGTTAACGGATGTTTCAATAACCAACGAGCCTTTATCTAGAGCAATTGAATTTACTCCATTGTATTGCAATTGTATTTGATTGGGGTCGGTATTTGGTGCAACAATAAAGTCGTATTTCAAGTTGTTATCATCAGCGCTATAAAATTTTAAATCGATACCGCTGTACAATTTTTGGTAGGTTACATCTTGGTATTTTTTTACATTGCTCGCCCATTTTGAGGAGTCGTTTCCAATAAAATAATTTTCGTAATCGGAGCAAGGGTGTTGAGCAATGGTTTGAGCTGCTAAGGCATTGACAAACACTACCTCAAAGGCATGTAAATTAATAATGGAATCAGACGGTTGTGGATTTTTTATCCAACCGTGATGTAAATCGCCAATTCGGATAATATCTTTCTCGTTATAAAATTGGTAAGTAAGCTTGTTTTGCTCTAAATACAGTTGACCAGCAGGGAGTTTTGCTTTGTACAAAATATTACTTTCCCACTGCCCCTTGTTTTCTTTAAACTCAACATGGGAGTGCTGTGCAAAGGCATTTTGCACCAGTAAAAACGCAATTATGTAAATTAAAAACCTCAATTACTTGATTTATAACCTACTAAGGTAAGAAACTTTTTAATAAAGTTGTGTTTTTACAAAATTTTGCAATAATTGAGGGTTGTTGTTAAGGAATTAACGGTTTTGTGAAGCTGTATTAGTGTTTTGTTCGCCTTTATTCATTTTTAGAAATTGATGTCCTGTCATTACAGGTAACTCTGATTTTTTAAAATCTTTCAAATTTCTTGTAATGATTATATCAACTTCAGATTCAATAGCGGCATAGTATTGAATGGCGTCTTCAAAATCTTTAAAGTCAGAATTAAGCGCAAGATCAATGATTTTAGAATCCATGCTTATTACGTTTACAAGAACCTTTAGCTTTCTTAAAACCTCTCGCACTTTGCGTTCTTCTAACTGTCTATTCAAAATATAATGAGCATTTGCAAAAGTTAACGCACAAGCGTATAACTCTACTTTTTTTTGGTCAGCAAGTGAAAAAAGTTGTGCAGATGGCTCGTAAAACTCTTCTCTTTTAGCTAATAAATCAATTATAATATTGGTATCGACTAGTAATTTTTTCATTTATATTTTTCATTTAAATAGTCGGTATAATCTTTCTTGTATTCATTGTTAGTAGGCTTTATTACTCCCGATAAACTTTCAACAAGAGGAGTAATCTCTATCTTTTCCGTACTTTCTTTAGTAATTGATTTAAGATATGTTTCAATCATTTTGGAAAGACTAATCTTCTTCTCACTCGCATACTTCTTTGCACTTTCAATAATATGCTTGTCTAGCTTCAATGTCAATTTTGTATCCATAATATAATTTATTTACGTACAAATATAAATATTATACACGTACAAAGCAAACAAAATAGTATGTTTTTAATAACGGAGAGAAAAGTAAGACTATTACTAAGGAAATACTAAATTTTGCAATAATTGAGGGTTGTTGTTAAGGAATTAACGGTTTTGGAGCTTAGTTGCGGTTATTAGGTAGCTGCTTTGTGGTGTCTTCGCAGTGTAATGAGAAATACTGTCCCGAAAAGAGGACCGAGTAAAGTGATGGTCCAATATAAAAGAATCTTTCTTATGTAATGAGTGTGGATGTCCATGCGAAATGGTTCGTCTGGAAACATACCTTGTGCTTGAGTTAATTCATATGATGATTTTGAAATTGCGTCCTGAAGTTGAAAATAACCAAAGATACCGAGAGAAAAAAGAAATATTATCAAGAGAATTTTTATGATCAGTTTCATGTATTAATATTTATTCAAATATAATTAAAAACTACCCCAACCACTTTAACACATTTTGGTTCCATATTTGGCTGGCATCTTGGTTGGTAATTATGTTCAGTTTTACTGCATCGTCAATTACTTTTCCTGGGTAAGAATCGGGTACCGATTCCATTTCTCCCAATGGGTAAGGGTCGTCTAAACCAGCAATAATTTGTGGTACACCAACGCGGTGTTTTAGCAGTTGTAAAGTATATGGGTCGTGTACCAAAGTGTCGAAAAATAAATTGAGGTGTCCCAACGTAGTTTTTGGACTAACGGTATCTTTAAACAAATCGGGTCTACCCTCAAAACCTTGTACTCTTCGTCCGTAATTGGCTTGCCCTAACATACAGCCGTGTGCAAAACAAGTACGCATATTCGGGTATAAGTTTGGGATGTTTTTCAATGTAAACAAATGTAAAGTGTCTGCACTTTGAGCCATCATCCAAACCAAATGAAAACGCCAAAATTCATCGTTCAATGCTACCATTTTTTCTCCATCGTATGGGTGAATTTCAACAGCTAAGTTGTATTTATTTGCCAATTCGTAAATAGGAAAACAACTTTCATCAGCCACCGAAACCCATTCGTTTTTGGCATTTAAAAAATGGGTTGGCAAACACAACAACTTCATGTTTAGTTTGGTAACACAACGCTCCATTTCTTTTAAGGCTTCATCTAAATACAAAGGTTGTACTACAAAACCACAAGTAAATTTATCAGGGTTTTGGTGCTGAACAGAAGCATTAAAATCGTTTTGCCAACGAATGGCATCAATGGCATCTTGTTTATCCCAACCGTTGCAATACACCTGCGAAAGGTTTAACATTACACCGTGGTCAATTTTGTTTTTGTCCATCCAAGCCAATTTTTCACTTAAAAAAAAGCTGGGGTCGGTAATGGGTCTGCTCCAATTGCCTTGTCGCATAAATTTTTTGTCGTCATCAATCCAAAACAACTTCTTGTCCTTCATAAACTGAGGAATTTGGTTGGGTTCGGGTAAGATGTGTCCGTGACCGTTAATACGGCGAGTGGAGGGTGGTGTGTGATGGGTAGTGAGTGGTGAGTGGTGAGTGGTGGGTTTTGTCATTTATCCAAATATTTTATAAAACCTATTATTAATTTTCGAACGCTAGTAATTTGATTAAAAATGTGTTCGGATTTATCTTCTTTTATAAAACCCAAATCTAAGGCTAAATAAAGTTGTGTTTCTATTTCGTACAAAGAGCCCTTTGCAATGAAAAAAAACTGGCGAGTTTCTTTGCTTGAATTTCTGCCCAATCCTTCAGCTATGTTAGAAGGAACAGAAATTGCTGCTCGTTTAATTTGGCTTGTTAGTCCAAATTTTTCGTCCTCAGGAAATTCTTTGGTAAGTGTATAAATTAGTGGAACAAGCTTTCTAGCTTCTTTCCAAACATCTAAATTTTTATAGTTCTTCTCGTCACTCATTTTATAATAATTAACCCCACACCCATCACTCACCACTCATCACCCAAAACCCATCACTCAATTACATATCAGTAAACCTAGGGTCAGACTCCATTTCGTGTCCACACTTATCACAAGTTCTTAAATCTTGCGAGTTATAAAAACGTTTAAATGTTGGTAAAAACCCTCTTTCAATGTCATCGAGCGTAAAACGTTCTTCGTACAATTTATGATTGCATTTGTCGCAAAACCACATTAAACCATCTTTAAGGTTGGTGCCTTTTCGTTTACGTTCAATCACTAATCCAATAGAGCCTTCCGAACGAACTGGTGAATGAGGAATATTTGCTGGTAACAAAAACATGTCTCCTTCTTTTATTGGAATTTTTACTGCTTTTCCATTCTCTTGTATGGTAACTTCAATATCTCCTTTTAGCTGATAAAACAATTCTTCGGTTTCATTAAAGTGATAATCCTTTCTAGCATTTGGACCACCAACAATCATCACAATATAATCGCCTGATTCATCGTATAAATTTTTGTTTGCAACAGGTGGTTTAAGCTTGTCTTTATTGTCTTCTATCCACTTATTTAAATTAAAAGGTCTTCTTGTTTCCATGGTTGTTTATTTTACACTAAAGTAACTGTTTATTTGAACTTTTTAAAGTTGAAGCCTGGTTTTTATATTTAATTCTAAAATTTCACCCATGTTTTTACAATCTAAAAAATTAGGTTGACGGTGAAATTTGTTCAATTCGGCTTTTAAATTATTAATGTGTTCTGGAAAAGAAATTTGGTCGTTTTTCAACACCCTAATCAAGTAATCAATCTGGTATTTTTCATTCAAATATCTTTTTTTCAATAAGGCTTGTTCCTCAATTAAATATTGTTCTGCGGTTTCTAACGACATGGTACTTTGCGTAAGATTTACAAAAAAGATATTGTCTTTGTAAAATTGTGGCAGGTAAATTCTACTTCTACCTTCAAAGCTTTGTTGGTCGAAATCTATAGCACGAATTCTGTATTGAATTTGGTCAAAATCTTGGGTTACCACAACTACAAAATTATAAGCTCGCATATCGCCCAGCAAACGGACAAAACAACGTTCGTTAAATTTTACAAATTCCTTTGCCAAACGCACCTTGTTAAAATCTCTTTTATCTGCTTCAACTTCTTGTATAAACTGGTCGCCAGGAATACCAATAATATGTTCCTCTACCAAGGTATCTTTATAATAAATGTAATTGATTTTATTGGGCGAAAAATAGTGTTCCAATTCCAATCCATAAACCCTTGATGAATCTGCTCGTTTGATGTAATAATAATCGTAATTGTCGTTGATTTGATTTTTTATTTTAATCCGAAAAGGTTTAGAGTTTCCGTAAGAGCAAAAATCAATACTATCAACAGCTAGATAAGCTAATTTACTTCCATCAGAGATTAACAAACGATAAATATCTACCAAACCAGCCGATAAAAAATCGAGTTCAGTAGGGCTGTAAACCACCGCATTCCATAAAGTTGGATTTCCATTTTTATCGTCTAAAGGAACCAAACTACTGTAACGCAATAAATCTTCGTATTGAATAGGAATTTCAATACTTCTTGAATATTTAATCAAATACTCGTTGAGCTCATTATTGATTTTAAAAAAGGGCTTTTTGTACTCAATTTGATTAAATTTCATTTTTTTAACTTGAGATGGATTAACTATTCCGAAAATTAGAAAATAAAATAGACCTAGATAAGTGAAAAACTAATTTTTGTTATAAATTTGACTATGATGAATTTAGATTTAACAGGAAAAAATGCCATAGTTTGTGGTAGTACTCAAGGTATTGGCAAGGCTATTGCGTTGCAATTAGCCGAAATGGGAGCAAATATTATTTTAATTGCTCGAAATCACGAAAAACTTAAAGCTGTAAAAAGTGAGCTTGATGTTACAAAAGGACAAAAGCATTATTTTTTAACGGTTGATTTTGCCATTCCAGCTCAGTTAAAAATGGTTTTAGACGATTTTATTGAGTTGAATGAAATGCAAATAAACATATTGGTAAATAACACTGGTGGACCAGCAGGTGGACCAATTGAAAATGCTAAAACCGAGGAGTTTATTCATGCCTTTACCAACCATTTATTGTGTAATCATACACTTGTGCAAGCGGTTAAAGAGGGAATGAAAAAATCGGGCTATGGTAGAATTGTTAACATTATATCTACATCGGTAAAACAACCTTTAAACGGCTTGGGTGTTTCAAATACCGTTAGGGGAGCTGTAGCTAACTGGAGTAAAACTTTGGCTAACGAATTGGGTGAATTTGGTATAACGGTAAACAACGTATTGCCAGGTGCAACCGATACGGTGCGTTTAAAATCAATTATTGAAACCAATGCCAGTAAAAAAGGTAAAACGGTTGAAGAAATAAAACAACAAATGGCAAACGAAGTGCCTTTAAAACGGATTGCTCAGCCAGAAGAAATTGCTAATGCTGTAGCATTTTTGGTTTCTCCTTCAGCAAGCTATATAAGTGGTATAAACGTTCCTGTTGATGGTGGAAGAACGAAGAGTCTTTAAATAAAAAAAGCCCGTTCAATTGAACGGGCTTTTTTTATTTTAACTTAAAACTTATCGGTAAATTGTAAATAACACTTACAGGTTTACCATGTTGTTTCCCAGCTTTCCAGTCAGGCATTTCTGAAACAACTCTCAGCGCTTCTTTATCCAACAAAGCATTTATTCCTTGTAGCACTTTAACATCTTTAATTTTTCCGTTTTTATCTACAACAAACTGCACAAAAACTTTTCCTTGAATTCCTGTAGTTTTTGCTAATTCAGGGTATTTCAAATTTTTTCCTAAATACTCAAACAATTTTGCAGTACCACCAATAAATTCAGGCATAACTTCGGCAACAGCAATTGGAGCTGGTTCTGGGTCAGTTACCTCGGGTTTTGTCCACTTGTTTGGGTCAAAAGTTGGGTCTGGGTCAACGATAGGGTCTGGATCAGGGGTTGGGTTTACTGGGTTAGTTTTAATAATGTTTATTTTACTGGGGTCAACTTTTGGTGCTATAGGTTTAATTTCAGGCTTAATTGGCTTTACACGATCATTGTACAATTCTAGGTCAATGTCACCTTCAATTTCAATAATAGGTTTTGGTAATTCACTAATGTAAACAGGTGTAGTCCATTCAAAAGCTAAAAAGGTTAATGATGTGGCTACAATAATGCCGATTTGGAAAAAAATTCCTCGAAATTTTTCCAAGTTTTTTTGGGATTGTTTAGTTGTGTTCATCGTTTTTAAGTTTAGGAGTTAGTGCTTTAATAACTTATTTTTGTACTGTTTTAGTATATTGATGAGTCATTTATTTAAATTCCATAAAATAAAAACACTTTTTTTTCTTATAATAAGTTGTATGGGTCTGATAACCATTTCTTGTGCATCATTACCTCAAGATTCGCCTCGAATAATTAAAAAATATGCCGTAGGTCAAGGAGGTGGTTTTACGGGAGAATACACCGAGTTTTCGTTTAGCGAAGATGGAAAAGTGTATAAGAGAGATTTTAACAACCAACGCGATGTTTTTTTCAAACAATTAAATGAGGCTGATTTAAAATATTTTTTGGATAAAATTTCGAGTTTGGCAATTCAAACTACCGAAATGAATTATCCTGGAAATATGTCGAAATACCTTGAAATTAGAGAAGGAGAAACCACCTTAAACAAAATTGTTTGGGGAGCAAATAACTATAATCCACCATTAAATATTGATGGATTTCACAAAGAGCTTTATCAAAAACTTTCGGCTTTTGAATAACGTTTTGTCAGTTTGAGTGTCCCGCATTTCTGCGGGAAATATCGAAAACAGAAAAACGTCGTTCAAAATAATTGTTCTCGATACATTCCGAAAGCGTTCGGAATACTCGAACGGACAGTTGATTATACAATTTCCAACAAAGTTCTAAAGGCAACAAATTTTCCGCTATATCTATCCATGTGGTCTTTTTGTAATGCTGGAGCGTGTTTGGCTTGATATTCTTCTAAATCATCCATACTAGCACAAGTATATTGTATGGCATAAGTATGCCCAGTTTCGTCTTCTTGAGTAGATAACACTTTACACATTTTATTTTCGATAAAATAACCCGTGTTCATCACGTCAGGTATATGAACAGTTTTCATCCAGTTTAACCAATCCAAATGGATGTCGTCTTCAAGGTTTACGGTTACGTTGTAAATTATCATGATTTTCGGTACATTTTATCCACAAAGATAGCCCTAAAAACAGTTAACTTAAAAATTTATTAACAAACGTAAAAAATGCTCAAAATCAAGTTGATTAAGGCTTCAAATATCCATAATTTCGCAACTCGCTTTATTAATGGATTAAAAACACTCAAAAACGTAAAAAATGAGTCAAAAAAAGATTAAAAACGCCTTAATTTCTGTTTATCACAAAGATAATCTTGAACCAATTATACACGAATTAAACAAACTTGGAGTAACTATTTTTTCTACTGGAGGTACTCAAAGTTTTATTGAAGAGTTAAATGTGCCTGTTACTCCTGTTGAAGAATTAACCTCTTATCCGTCCATTTTAGGAGGGAGAGTAAAAACCTTACATCCAAAAATATTTGGGGGTATTTTGAGCAGAAGAGCTTTAGACAGTGATGTCGCCCAGTTGGCAGAATACGAAATTCCAGAAATTGACTTAGTGATTGTTGATTTGTATCCCTTTGAAGATACGGTTGCATCAGGCGCAGGAGAACAAGATATTATTGAGAAAATTGACATAGGCGGTATTTCGTTGATTCGTGCTGCTGCTAAAAATTTTAAAGACGTGGTAATTGTTTCTTCAAGAAACCAATACAATTATGTGTTAGAAGTGTTGCAACAGAAAAATGGAGCAACCGATTTAACCGATAGAAAACATTTGGCAAAATTAGCGTTCAATGTTTCTTCGCACTACGATACCGCTATTTTTAATTGGTTTAACAACAACGAAGAGCATTATTTTAAACAAAGTATAGCAGAATCGCAAGTGTTGCGTTATGGCGAAAATCCTCACCAAGAAGGTGTTTTTTATGGCAACTTAGATACTATGTTTGAAAAACTAAACGGTAAAGAGTTGTCGTACAACAATTTATTGGATGTGGATGCTGCTGTAAATTTAATTGCAGAATTTCCTCAAAACCGACCAACTTTTGCAGTATTAAAGCACAACAATGCTTGTGGGTTAGCTTCTCGCGATACGCTTTTACAAGCATGGAACGATGCGTTAGCAGCTGACCCAGTTTCTGCTTTTGGTGGAGTTTTAATTGCCAATCAAACTATTGATTTAGCAACTGCCGAAGAAGTAAATAAATTGTTTTGTGAAGTTATCATAGCTCCAGGTTATCAAGCAGAAGCCTTAGAATTATTAAAAAGCAAAAAAAACAGGGTTATTTTGGTACAGAAACAAGTGGCTTTATCAAAAAAACAATTTAGAACCATTTTAAACGGTGTACTCGAACAAGATAAAGACTTAAAAACAGCTAATGCAAACGACTTTAAATTAGTAACTAAAAAAGCTCCTACAACTCAAGAAATTAAAGATTTAGAGTTTGCCAATAAATTGGTTAAACACACCAAATCAAACACCATTGTTTTTGCAAAAAACGAACAACTTTTGGCAAGCGGAACTGGACAAACATCGCGTGTTGATGCTTTGCGACAAGCTGTAGTTAAAGCCAAAGCTTTTGGCTTTGATTTAAAAGGAGCAGTTATGGCTTCCGATGCATTTTTCCCTTTTCCTGATTGCGTAGAATTGGCAAATAACGAAGGAATAACAGCAGTGGTTCAGCCAGGAGGCTCAATTAAAGACCAAGAATCAATTGACTACTGCGATTCAGTAAATATGTCAATGGTTTGTACAGGAATTAGACATTTTAGACATTGAAAAAGAACGAAGTCAGAAGTTAGAAGACAGAAGTTACTTTGGTCTTCCGACTTCAATCTTCCAACTAAAAATAAACTAACAACGAAGTGTTTAACATTTATGAATTGAATATGATAATTTGAATATTTTAATCATAAATTTACCTCACTTCTAATAAACACAATATAAAAACGAATGGGATTATTTAGCTTTTTAACTCAAGAAATAGCCATTGACCTTGGAACAGCCAACACGCTGATTATCCACAACGATAAAGTGGTGGTTGACGAACCTTCAATTGTTGCTAAAGACAGATTGACTGGAAAAATTATTGCAGTGGGTAAAAAAGCAATGCAAATGCACGGTAAAACACACGAAGATATTAAAACCATTCGTCCGCTAAAAGATGGTGTTATTGCTGATTTTGATGCAGCAGAACACATGATTAGAGGAATGATTAAAATGATTAATCCAAACAAACAATTGTTTACACCATCGTTAAAAATGGTTATTTGTATTCCATCGGGTATTACCGAAGTAGAAAAAAGAGCGGTAAAAGATTCGGCAGAGCACGCTGGAGGTAAAGAAGTGTATTTAATTCACGAACCAATGGCTGCTGCTATTGGTATTGGAATTGATGTTTTGGAGCCAATGGGAAATATGATTATTGATATCGGTGGTGGAACATCAGAAATTGCCGTAATTGCTTTAGGAGGTATTGTTTGTGACAAATCTATTCGAGTGGCAGGTGATGATTTTACTAACGATATTGTGGATTATATGCGTCGTCAACACAACCTTTTAATTGGTGAGCGTTCGGCAGAACAAATTAAAATTGAGTGTGGTTCAGCATTAACTGAACTTGAAAACCCGCCAGAAGATTATCCGGTTCAAGGTAGAGATTTAATGACGGGTACACCAAAAGAAATTACGGTTTCGTATAGCGAAATTGCTCATGCCTTAGACAAATCTATTGCCAAAATTGAAGAAGCAGTATTGAATGCCTTAGAAATGACTCCTCCAGAGTTGTCAGCCGATATTTATAAAACAGGCTTGTATTTAGCAGGTGGTGGCTCTATGTTAAGAGGTTTGGACAAACGTATTTCTATGAAAACAAAACTACCTGTACACATTGCTGAAGATCCATTGAGAGCTGTAGCTAGAGGAACAGGTATTGCATTAAAAAACATCAGCAAATTACCATTTTTGATTAAATAGTTAATCAAGCATTAATTTGATAGAATGAGGAACTTATTTCGGTTTTTAACAAAAAATTCATTTATTTTCCTGTTCCTGATTTTAGAGTTTTTTGCATTTTGGATGCTAATTGCCAATAACAATTATCAAAATTCCAAGTTTTTCAACTCATCTAATTTTTTGGTTGGCAATTTTTATGCTACCATTCATAATATCAACGATTATTTCCATTTAAAAGAAGTAAACAAAGAGTTGGCTGAGCAAAATGCAAAACTTCAGGCAAACAACATTTCGTCGTTTGTAAAAGTGTACGGTAGAATTTATGAGATAAACGATACTGCCTATCACCAAACTTACATGTATAGCGCTGCAAAAGTGGTAAACAATTCTACCAATAAACGACAAAATTATATCACCATCGACAAAGGAGGTTTAAATGGAATAAGTGCTGAAATGGGTGTTATTTCTGCTCAAGGGGTTGTGGGAATAGTTAAAAACGTGTCTAACAATTTTGGATCTGTAATGTCTATTTTACACGATAAAAATAAGCTGAGTGCTAAGATTAAAAAATCGGGGTATTATGGGTCGTTAGTTTGGGAAGGCAACAACTACAGAGAAGCTCAACTAAAAGATATTCCTAATCATGTTAAATTAACTGTTGGAGACACCGTTGTAACAACAGGGTATTCATCTATTTTTCCCGAAAACGTGTTAATTGGAACGGTACAAGAATTTGATTTACCAGAAGGCAATAACTTTTATAACATTATCATAAGGTTTGCTGTAGATTTTAAAAACTTGTCGCATGTTTATGTGGTAAGGTCGTTACAAAAAGAAGAAAAAGAAAAGTTAGAAACTGAAAGTCAACAAGAAATTGTAGAATGATAACTGATATTTTAAAATATTTAGCTATTTACTTGGCGTTAGTTCTTGCACAAGTGCTGATATTAAACAATATTGAGCTTGGAGGGTATATCAATCCTTACCTTTATGTATTTTTTATATTGGTATTGCCATTCGAAACTAACGAAAATTTGGTAATTGTTTTAGCTTTTTTATTGGGACTAACTATTGATATTTTTACGAGTACATTAGGAATTCATACCTCAGCAAGTGTATTTATGGCTTTTGGTAGAAAATACATTTTAAAATTAATACAGCCTCGAGGCGGGTATGAATTTGGAACTACACCAAGTTTGCAACACATGGGTATATCGTGGTATGCCACTTATGCTGTGTCGTTGGTGTTGCTCCACCATTTTTTTCTGTTTTACATCGAGTCGTTTAAGTTTTCGGCGTTTTTTACCACATTTGCACGAGTAATTTTAAGTACTGTTTTTACGTTAATACTTATTTTTATAGTTCAGTTGTTTAACTATAACCCGAATGCCCGCAAATGAATAATCTCTCCGACAGAAAAGAAGTAATAGGATTGATTTTCGTCATCGTTGGATTAATTTTTCTCATCAGATTATTCAACGTTCAAATCATAAACGACAAATATAAAATTGATTCCGACCAAAATGTATTACGCGAAGTAATTCAATATCCAGCTAGAGGGTTAATTTATGATAGAAATGGAATTTTATTGGTTTACAACGAAGCGGCTTACGATTTAATGGTAGTTCCAAAACAAGTAAAAGAAATGGACACCCTTGCTTTTTGCGATTTGTTGGGTATTACTATCGAAGATTTTAGAACTAAATTTTACAAAGCACGTGATTATTCGAGGTACAAATCCTCTGTATTTGAGAAAGAAATTTCTTCAAAAGAGTATGCAAAAATTCAAGAAAAATTGTTTGAATATCCTGGGTTTTATGCTCAAACCCGTACATTAAGAAAATATCCAAGAGAAAGTGCAGCCCACGTTTTAGGGTATATTGGAGAGGTAGATCAACAAATTATTGATAACGATTCTTACTATAAATCGGGCGATTACATTGGTAAAAGTGGGATAGAATTATCTTACGAATCGTTATTGAGAGGAAAAAGAGGAGTTAAACGAGTATTGGTTGATGTTCATAATCGTGAAAAAGGCAGTTACTTAGATGGCGAATTAGACACGATGGCTGTTACTGGCTCAACCATTTATTTGAGTATTGATGCTGTTATACAAGAGTATGGCGAAAGATTAATGCAAAACAAGCGAGGAAGTATTGTTGCTATTGAACCTTCAACTGGAGAAATTTTGGCACTAGTATCAGCCCCAGCTTATAACCCCAATTTATTGGTAGGTAGAGATGTTAAAAAGAACTATCCAGTATTGAGTAGTGATGAAGTCAAGCCATTGTTTAATAGGGCATTAATGGCATCATATCCTCCAGGCTCAACTTTTAAAACGGTTCAAGCATTAATTGGAATGCAAGATGGGGTAATTACAGAAAATTCTGGGTTTCCATGTATAAAAAGTAATGTGGGATGTCACGTTCATCCATCAGCAGGCAATGTTACGGAGTCTATTAAAATGTCGTGTAATCCTTATTATTTTAGTGTTTTCAGAAAAATTTTATTACAAGGAAAATCAACCTCCTTGTTTAAAGATAGTGAAATTGGACTAGCAAAATGGAGCAAACAAGTTAAAAAATTTGGGTTAGGTGAACGCTTAGAAACGGATTTACCATCAATAAAAAAAGGCTTTATTCCAGATGTGGCTTTTTACGACAAATGGTATGGAAAAGGTCGTTGGGCATTTAGCACCATTTATTCTTTGAGTATTGGACAAGGTGAAATAGGTGTTGTGCCTTTACAAATGGCAAATTTGTCTGCTATTTTATCCAATAGAGGATATTATTATACGCCTCATTTATTAAAACGAATTGAAAAAACAGACACCATCCCAAAAATATATAGAATTAAACATGATGTGGGTATTGATAAACCCTATTTTAACCCTGTAATTGAAGGAATGTTAAAAGTAGTTTATGAAGCAGGAGGAACTGCTCGACAAGCAAGAATAGACAGTATTGAAGTGTGTGGAAAAACTGGTACTGCTCAGAATCCGCACGGTGAAGACCACTCCATTTTTATTGCTTTTGCACCAAAAGATAATCCTAAAATTGCCATTGCTGTATATGTTGAAAACGCAGGCTTTGGAGGGACTTGGGCGGCACCTATTGCTAGTTTAATTATGGAAAAATATTTGAAAGGAAGCATTAAAGATACCATAAAAGAAAATAGAATACTTAATGCAAATTTGATGGAAGTTGTTCAAAAAAAGAATAAATTCAGCATCCATTAACAAGAACAATGAGAAACGAAAAAAACATATTTTCTAACGTTGACAAATTAACTGTTTTGTTTTACTTGTTGTTGGTTTTTATTGGTTGGATTAGTATTTATGCTGCGGTTTATAACGAAGAACACCACAGTATTTTTGATGTTTCGCAACGTTATGGTATGCAATTGATTTGGATTGGCGCCGCCTTTTTTATAGCATTAGTTATACTTCTTTTAGAAGGCACTTTTTTTACCACTTTTGCTTATCCCATTTTTATTATTGTGATGCTAACGCTTGTAGCTGTTTTACTTTTTGGAGCTGAAGTAAATGGTTCTAAATCGTGGTTTAAAATTGGGAGTTTCCAACTACAACCATCAGAGTTTGCAAAGTTTGCAACGGTTTTAGCGTTGTCTAAATACCTTTCTACTTTAAACATTAAGATGAAAGACATCAAAACAAAGGTGATAGCCATGTCTATTATTGCAATCCCTGCTGTATTGATTCTTTTACAAAACGACACAGGGTCGACATTGGTTTATGCAGCGTTTATTTTTGTATTGTATCGAGAAGGGTTGTCAGGTAACATCTTATTGTTTGGAGTTTTGGCCATTGTCATTTTTGTGTTAACACTAGTATTTGGTCCAATTAATATCATATTAACTGTTACGTTTTTTGCTATTGTTTTTTACACGCTTTTTAAATATGATATAAAAACAACACTAACATCGGTAATTTTCTATTTAACTGGGTTGTTTGCCTATTATTATTTTAGGTTAGATGAGGTTTTGATTTATTATGTTATAGGGTCTATATTGCTGTTTTTCTTATTGGTTTTGATGGTAAAAAAAGAAATGAGAGACAGAAGCACTCACTTTTTTGCTATTGTAATTTTTCTATTTACTTGTTTGTATATTTTTAGCATCGACTTTACCTTTAACAAGGTTTTACAAGAACATCAACGAACACGAATTACCGTGCTTTTAGGAGAGGAAGATAAGTTGATGGAGCAAATTGAAGAACTAAAATTAGAGCTGGAAGACGATAAAATAAGTAAGGAAGAAAAATCAGCAATTAAAGAGGATTTAAAAGTTAAAAAATCGAGTTTAAAAGACTTGCGTCAAGGAAATGGGTGGAACATTAAACAATCGTTAATAGCCATTGGTTCGGGGGGATTTACAGGAAAAGGATTTTTAGAAGGTACGCAAACCAAATACGATTTTGTACCTGAACAAAGCACCGATTTTATTTTCTGCACCATTGGTGAAGAGTGGGGGTTTTTTGGTTCGTTTGTATTGGTTTGTTTGTATGTTGGGTTGTTTCTCCGTATTATCTTTTTAGCTGAACGGCAACGGTCTATTTTCTCACGTATTTATGGTTATGCTGTTGCTTCCATTTTGTTTTTCCACTTTTTGGTAAACATTGGTATGGCCATAGGTTTGGCTCCTGTAATTGGTATTCCTTTACCATTTATAAGTTACGGAGGTTCTTCGTTGTGGTCGTTTACTATTCTACTTTTTATTTTTATAAAACTAGATGCAGAACGAATAAATGTGTTGAGGTAGTTTGTTCAGTCTTCAGTTAGCAGTTTCCAGTTTTCAATTGACATACAATTCCAAAAAAGTTGAGTTTTTGAAATATTCAATTCTAATAATTATGAAGGGTTTGTTGGGTGAAAATAATGTGAGGTAAATTACTGCACAATAATTTTTTTTGTGGCACTACTGCCATCATTAAAAAGCAATTGTAAAAAATAAACCCCCTTGTTCAGTTGATTGGTTTCGAAAATGATTTCATTTTCATTTTTAGAAATAATAGGTAGCCGTATTAAGCTTCCTAAAACATCATAAACTACCATTTTTTCAACCCCCATTCCTTTAACAGTTAATTTCTGATTATTAATAATCGGCGAAGGATAAATAGAAATAGAATTGTTTTTTAGTTCATTAATGCTTGTAGTTGAATTAATACAGATATAATCGTTTTTGGTTAAAGAAGCCATACAGCCAAAATTATTTATTACACTTAAAGTAACATCATAACAGGAATCAGGAGGAAATGGATAGGTTGTAATTGGGTTTACTACATTAGTAGTTGTTCCATTACCCAAGTCCCAATCCCATAGTGCAGCATCATTTGAAGATTGATCAAAGAATTGAACAGTATCTCCATTAGTATTGTAAATAAAATCAACAATTGGTTTAGGAAAGATCATAATGTAATCAACCCTAATAAGAGTATCTGTTACTATTCCATCACTTGCGATTAATATTATGGTGTAAAAACCTGATGAACTGTAAGCATGTGAAGGCATTTCCAAAATAGAAGTGTCTCCATCACCAAAATCCCAATGCCAACTTATTATGTTGGCAGGACTAAAAGGGGTAAAATTTATAATACATGGAGGCGTGGCTTCACAACATGTAGTAAAATTTGTTATGAAGTTAAGATATAACTGGCTTTTCCCAATTTGAAAACTTAACAGTAAAAAAAGTAAAATGGTAAATTTTGTTTTCATATAATTCCCTCCCTTAATAAATCATGAATATGAATAACTCCAGCAAAATTATTATCATCGTCAACTACCAACAATTGAGAAATGCTATGGTCTTCCATAAAATGTAAAGCCTCAATAGCCAAGCTATGTTGGTTAATGGTTTTTGGCGATGAGCTCATAATATCTTTTGCTGTTATCGTATTGATATCTAAGTCTTTTTCTAACATTCTTCGTAAATCCCCATCGGTAATAATTCCAATTAATTTAGCTTGTCCGACCACTGGCGGATTATTATCAACTACAGCAGCTACACCAAGTCTTTTTGAAGAAATTTCTACAATTACTTCTTTCAAGGTTTGGTTAGAACTTACCACAGGTTTTTCGTTTTGCGAAGAAATATCTTCTACACGCAAATACAATTTTTTACCTAAAGCACCTCCTGGGTGGTATTTTGCAAAATCTTTACTGGTAAAACCGCGTTGTTTTAATAAACATACCGCCAACGCATCGCCCATTGCCATTTGAGCAGTAGTGCTGCTGGTTGGTGCTAAATTATTAGGACAAGCCTCTGTTTCAACGTAAGTGTTCAACACAAAATCAGCTTGTTTTGCTAAAAAGGAGTCTACACCGCCAGTTATTGCAATCAATTTGTTGTCGAAACTTTTTACCAAAGGTGCCAACACTTTTATTTCTGGTGTACTTCCGCTTTTCGAAAGACAAATTACCACATCATCTTTTTGAATATTTCCTAAATCACCATGTATAGCATCGGCAGCATGCATAAAAATAGAAGGAGTACCAGTAGAATTAAGCGTTGCAACAATTTTTTGAGCAACAATTGCACTTTTTCCAATACCAGTTATCACCACTCTGCCCGTAGAATTTAAAATTAATTGTACTACACTCACAAAATCATCGTTAATGTATTGAGTAAGTTGCTCAATTGCTTGAGATTCAATTTTTAGCGCCTCAATGGCATATTTTTTTATTTCGTCAGCCGATGACATGTGTTTAAAGTATTTAAGAGCGAATTGGGCTAAAACTATTTAAAAAAAATCTTTTTTTAACAAAATTGTAAAAGATTATTGTCGTAACTTTAGTGTACAAATGTAATAAAATACCTAAACAACTAAATATAATGCAAACCACAACAGCTCCCCTAACGGACTATTTAAAAAAATATTTTGGATTTGATAAATTTAAAGGCGAACAAGAAGAAGTTATCAATCACCTACTAGAAGGAAAAGACACCTTTGTAATTATGCCAACTGGCGGGGGAAAATCCTTGTGTTACCAATTACCAGCATTAATGAGCGAAGGAACAGCGATAATTGTTTCTCCACTTATTGCTTTAATGAAAAACCAAGTAGATGCCATTCGTGGATTTTCTAACCAAGAAGGTGTTGCTCATTTTTACAACTCTTCGTTAACTAAAACAGAAGCCCGACAAGTTAAACAAGATGTAACCAATGGAGTTACTAAGCTGTTGTTTGTTGCTCCCGAATCGTTAACTAAAGACGAAAATGTAGAGTTTTTAAAAAGCATTAAAATTTCTTTTTTTGCTATTGACGAAGCTCACTGTATTTCGGAATGGGGGCACGATTTTAGACCTGAATATCGAAGATTAAGAACCATTATTGAATCTATAGATCGAGTGCCTATTATTGCACTAACAGCTACCGCAACACCAAAGGTACAAGAAGATATTCAAAAGAATTTAGGCATGTCGGATGCTAGAGTTTTTAAAGCATCGTTTAACCGACACAACTTAAAGTATGAGGTTCGTCCCAAGAAAGATGTAAAAAAAGAAATTATCCGATTTGTAAAACAACACGAAGGCAAGAGTGGTATAGTATATTGTTTGAGTAGAAAAAAAGTGGAAGAAATTGCAGAATTTCTTCAAGTAAATGGTATTAAGGCATTGCCTTACCATGCAGGGTTGGATTCAGCTTCTAGAGCCAAACATCAAGACATGTTTTTGATGGAAGATGCCGATGTAATTGTTGCTACCATTGCCTTTGGTATGGGTATCGATAAACCAGATGTTAGGTATGTAATACACCACGATATTCCTAAAAGTTTAGAAAGTTATTATCAAGAAACAGGTAGAGCTGGTCGTGATGGCGGGGAAGGTGTTTGTGTAGCTTTTTATAGTTACAAGGATATCGAAAAATTAGAAAAATTCTTACATGGAAAACCAGTTGCAGAGTTAGAAATAGGCTTACAATTAATTTTCGAAATGGTTTCTTATGCCGAAACAGCTGTTTGTAGAAGAAAACAATTGCTACATTATTTTGGCGAAAAATATATGGATTCGGATTGTTCGGACAAAGGAATGTGCGACAACTGTGCGAATCCGAAAGATAAATTTGAAGGTAAAGAAGATGTTTTGTTGTTGCTGAATGCTATTTTAGGGCTTAACGAAGTGTTTAAAGCGAAATACATTTCAAATTTTATTGCTGGAAATGGCACTTCAGAAATAAGGTCGTTTGGACACGATAAACACAAATTGTTTGGTAAAGGCGCTGGAGAAGAAAAAGATGATAAATATTGGGAAGCTGTTGTTCGTCAATGTATTATTGAAGGATTAATTATCAAAGAAATAGAAAATTACGGTGTATTAAAAGTTAGCCTTAAAGGAAAGGAATTTATTGCTAAACCTCAATCTTTTGAATTGGTTAAACCTCACGCATATGAAGATACAGATGATGGCGATATTATTGTGCCAAATAAAAGCGCAGGAGCGGCTGATGAACAACTGTTTTTGATATTAAAAGACTTGCGTAAATCAATTGCAAAACAAAAAGGATTTCCTCCATTTGTTATTTTCCAAGACCCTTCATTAGAAGATATGGCAACTCGTTATCCCATTACAATGGAAGAAATGACTGCTATAACTGGTGTTGGACAAGGAAAAGCCGAAAAATTTGGCGAAGAGTTTATTGAGGTTATTGCCAGATATGTTGAAGAAAATGAGATTGAGCGACCAATGGATATGGTGGTTAAATCGGTTGTCAATAAATCGGGTTTAAAAGTATATGTGGTGCAAAGTATTGATAGAAAAATGTCGTTAGAAGACATAGCTTCTTCAAAAGGCCTTGAAATGGAAGATTTGCTGAATGAGTTAGAAATGATTGTTCAATCTGGAACTAAATTAAACTTGGATTATTACATTAACGAGATGATTGATGAAGCGGATCAAGAAGAAGTATTCGATTACTTTATGGAAGCAGCATCAGACAGCTTAGATGAGGCAATGGACGAATTTGAAGATGCTTTTTCGGAAGAAGAAATGCGCTTGCTTCGTATCAAATTCCTTTCTAATGTAGCCAATTAATTTTTGCAATTTCTGATGGAAGAAAAAAAAGCTCTCCGAACAGAAATGCACAAAAAAAGAGCAAATATTGATTCTGCTCAAAAGCTACGATACGACCTTGAGATTTGTAAAAAGTTGGAACAGCTTATTTTGGAATCAAATGCTAAAGTGGTTCATGCTTATTTGCCTATGGGGAGGGAAATAGATATTTCTCCTTTAATAGCCTCGCTGTTGAAACAAAACATAACGGTTGTTACCCCAAAAACATTGAAAAATCGTAAACTCCAAAATTTGGTATTAAAATCATTAACCGAAGTTGAACAAGGTGTTTTTGGCACTACCCACCCCGCAAATTCAGTTGAATACAATGGTATTTTTGATGTTATTATAGTTCCTGGTTTAGCTTTTGACAGCAATAATTATAGATTGGGTTATGGAGGAGGGTATTATGATAATTTTTTAGTAAACCATCCAAAAGCCTTTAAAGTTGGAATTTTTTACCCTGTACAACAAGTAGACAAAGTACCTACCGAACCACATGATATTCAATTAGATAGAATAATTTGTTTGGATGAGATATAAAGTAGTCTTGTAAAGACTAAAAACCTTGAAATAATAGTTCCCTTTTATCATTCCTGCGTAGGTAGGAAACTAGTGGTTTAAAAAATTAGATTCCTGATATTCGCTATCGCTACTTCAGGAATATGAAATTATTTAGCCTTTCTCAATGTCTCAATGGCTTCAAACGTACTTTTAAGCTCATTTAACGATGATGAATTTTTTGAAGAACTTCCACCCTCACAAACAATCAAAAAACACTCTATTTCGTTGAAATATCCTGCTGAGTACAATTGATTATGTTCTTTAACAGGCAAAAAATTATTTTGTTGGTAAAGTGTAGTGGTTTGAGGTAAAAACGATTTCACTTTTTCAAGTGGAATATTCAAGAACATTTTTGGCTTAGAGCAGAAAATCAATTTACTGGTATTATCCGTTATGTATTCTCCCTTTGGAGTATTAATGGTCAACTCATCTTTAGCTTCTGTCCATGAGTAATCGGTGGAGAATTCAATACTTCCAATAACTCCGTTAGCATGTTCAACTTGTGCTAAATAAACAATTGTTCCTTTACCTTTTATTGTTTTAACATGGTTGATTTTTCCTTCTCCAAACAAATAAAATAGAGCATCTAAAGGGTGAATAAATAAATCCAACAGTTCATCGCCTTCTGGGTAACCTCCAGTTTTATATTTTAGTGTATAATAATTGGCTTCTTTAACCTTGTTTTTAAGTATGTTGTACACTGGCGAATACCTACGTTGTAATCCAGTTAAAGCAAACGCTGATGATTTTTTTTCTATTGAAATAAGCTCACTTAGCTCGTTTGATGATTTGCAAGGAGGTTTTTCTATAAACAAGTTTTTGTTAGCGGCTAAAATTTTCTTGGCTAAATCAAAATGTGCAGAAGGGTTTGCAGAAACAAAAACACCTTTAATTTCAGGGTCATTTAACACATCATTAAGGTTTTTGGTTGCAACTACATGCTCAAAATTGTTTTTAATTAGCTCAAGTGTATCGTCACTTTTAGCAACAATATATTTTAAGTCAACTTTTAGGTAGTTTAAAACTGGATAGAGATTGTTTAGCGAATGGTTACCAATACCAACAAAAGCATATCTGCCTTTGAATTTCTTCTCCAGCATTCCTTTTTTTCTGATTTTTTTGTATCGCTCGATTAATCCATTCATAACTTAGTTGTCTCAATATTACAGCTTCCAACTTCGGTCATCCGACATCCAACTTCTACACAAATCTAACGTAAATATCACCGTAAGATGTGTCGATAAAGTCTTGTGATTGAACATATTGTTCCATTTCTTCACCGTTTTTCCAAGTTGGCAAATGAAATTCCATGGTTTCGCCATGTGATAAATTGCATTCTATTTCACCCAATTTATTTAAGTGTTGAATGCATTTTAATACCACCTCTTTGTTTTCTGGAACTATGTATTCTAACGACATAGAGCCTACTTTTTGAGAAAGTCCCTTTAACACATCGTATTCATAGCCTTCTACATCAATTTTACAAAATTCAGGCAAACCATATTCTGCAATTAACTTGTCTAATGTTGTCATTTCAATGTCAATGGTTTTATCCCAATTAGCACCTTTAAAACGGTCTTCCTGCATCATGTCGACATGATTTTTTGAAAACGACGAGATTAATGAAACATCAGAAACATACAATTTTTCGGTGCTTTCTTTTTCGCCTAGTCCTTTTTTAATCAATGGTAAATTTGGAAAACGTTTTTCTAAAGCTTGGTAACAATCCTTTTGAGGTTCAACCATCACTACTTTTGCACCAAGCTCTAAAAACAATGCTGTTCTATTTCCAACGTTTGCTCCCACATCAAAAACTAAACTATCTTTTTTTATAAACTGTTCGTAAAGTTTTTTCTGCTTTGGTTTTTGTAACGCTGTAACAATTTTGTTTTCTAACTTAATGGAAAAAGAATATAAACCTAACCCTCGTATTATTGACCTTAGAAGTTTTCTCATTATATTCCTGAAGTTAGAATTAAACTGTTAATTTCAATAAAACGTGCCTCCATTTCTTTTGCCAAACCAGATTCTTTGTAACGCTCGTTAGTCATTAAAATTAACTGTTGTAAAATGTATTTGTCACGGTCAATTTCTGATTGTAACGACTTTCTTTTTTCGCCTTTTATGGTTGTATAAAAACGTAATTCTTCATCATAATTGTTAACTAAAACACGAACAATATCATTACCCTTTTCGTACTCTTTTAGTTTGTAATACGATTCAGCAATAGCCATCATAAAATAGTTGTATTCAATACTTTCTTTTGGCATTACTTCAACACATCTATCCAACACTTCCTTAGCTTTATCGTTTTTACCTACACGAATAAATTCTTCAGCCAATCTTGAGAAGTTGTTTCGGAAATTCATACACATTCTACGGTTGTTTTCATCCATGTAAATGTTTTTGTCTTCCATTCCTCCCCAAACAAACTTGTTCATTAAATTTTCATACATCACATCGGTATTCACTTCGCCAGTTTGTCCATCAAAACTTTGTGCTTTGAAAGGAACTAAACGGTAAGCCAATCCTTCTAATTGGAAATATGGGGTTAAACCAATGTATGCTTCGTTACCTGTTGTGATGGCAAAATATACAGGTCTTTTCCAGTCGTTGGCAGCAAGAATATCTAAGATAATTAAATCATTTTTCATGATGTAATTTTTCTCGATAGTCCAATCCAACTTATCTAAAACTCTATCAGCTCTATCGGCAGACACAGTTCCGTTTGCCATTACGGTAGCTTTATCAACTTTTAAGCTAAAATTTTTGGTTGGGAAATAATCCACTTGTTTTCCTGAGCCAACTGTTACTTTCGATTTTGGACTATCATCTAGCACAAAATCAATAGCCTCATCTACATCAATAAAACCTTCAATTCCTCTATCATAAATCGGTAAATAATCGTTAGTCCCTTGACGGATTTTATAGTCAGGTAGTTTTTGCGGAATACCATCAGCATCCCAAGCTTTTCTTCTCATTTGCTCGATGTACCAATCGGTATTTAGCAAACTTAAATTAACAACTCTCACATCGGTTCTATAACCCTCAACTTCTTGAACATACCAAAGAGGGAAGGTATCGTTATCGCCATTGGTAAATAAAATTGCATTTGGTGCACACGAGTTTAAGTAGTTTTTTGCAAAATCTCTTGCAGTATATCTTCCATGACGATTGTGATCGTCCCAATTTTGTGAACCCATTAATACTGGTGCAGCCAGTAAAGAAGCCATTGTAACTACTGCAGCACTCATTACTTGAGGCATTTTTTTACTCAACATTTCATAAATGGCATATACTCCAACAGCTATCCAAATGGCAAACACATAGAATGAACCTACGTACGCGTAATCTCTTTCACGAGGTTGTAATGGAGGAGGGTTGGTATAAAAGTTAATTGCCATACCAGTAAAGAAAAACAATAAACCAAGCACTAGCCAATCTTTAGGATCTTTCATAAATTGGTAAACCAAGCCTATAACGCCTAAAATAAGTGGTAAGAAGAAATATACATTTCTACCAGGATTGTTTTTTGCTGATGTTGGTATTTTACTTTGGTCTCCTAAACGAGCTGAATCAATAAAATCGATACCACTTAACCAACTTCCATTAATAAACTCGCCTTGACTTTGAATATCGTTTTGACGACCAACAAAGTTCCACATGAAATATCGCCAATACAGGTGACCCCATTGGTAGTTGAATAAGAATGCCAAGTTTTCGCCAAAAGTTGGTACTTGAATGGTTTCCCCATTACCAGCTTTAACTCTTTTACCCTTATAATTACTCCAAGTTTTGTACGCTTCTACATGGTGTCCTTGAGAACTCCACATACGAGGCATAAAACCAGAAGTGTTACTGTCATAATTTGGTTCATTTTTTTCACCTTTATTGGTGATTTCGTATTTGTGCGTTTCTTTATTTTGATAATATACAGGTTTTCCAGCTTTATAAGGCTCACGAGCATCTAAAGGGGTATTAAAAAACTGACCTGATAAAAATGGAGCTGAACCATATTGCTCACGAGCTAAATACGACATTAAACTAAATGCGTTTTCAGGATTGTTCTCATCCATAGGTGGATTTGCAGCTGAACGCAGCATGATTACTGCGTAAGTTGAATATCCGATAAGAATTACAGTAAAACAAAGAATAATGGTATTCCAAACAACTTTGCCTTTCTTTTGAGTAATGTATAGTGCATAACTCACTACCGCAGTTAAAAGAACAAAATAGAAGATTAAACCAGAGTGAAATGGAAGTCCAAAAGAGTTAACAAATAGAATTTCGAACATGGAACCAATTTTATAAGTTCCAGGTATAATTCCAAATTGAACAACTCCTAAAATTAATACAGAATAACCCATTGCAATAAAAAAGCTTTTGATTGAAAGCTCTTTGTTTTTGAAATAAAACAAAAACACCATTGCAGGTATTGCCAATAAATTTAAAAGATGGACCCCAATAGATAATCCCATTAAATAGGCAATAAGCACCATCCAACGAGTACTGTGGCTTTCGCCAGAAACAGCATCCCATTTTAGAATAGCCCAAAATACCACCGCAGTGAACAATGAAGACATGGCATAAACTTCACCTTCAACAGCCGAGAACCAAAATGAATCGGAAAAAGTATAAGCTAAAGAACCAACTAACGCAGATCCTAAAATAGCCATCGTTTTACCTTGTGTTAATTCTCCTGATTTTAATGCCAATTTTTTAACAATTGCGGTAATGGTCCAAAACAAAAACAAAATGGTAAACGAACTACTTAATGCCGACAGACTGTTGATTGCCAAGGCAGCATTTTCTGCAGAGGTGAACATTGCAAAAAAACGACCAATTAACATAAATAATGGTGCCCCAGGTGGGTGACCAACTTCTAATCTATATGCGGTTGCAATAAACTCACCACAATCCCAAAAACTGGTTGTCGATTCCATGGTTGATAAATACACCACAGAGGCGATAGCCCATACCAGCCATCCTAAAATATTATTCCATTTTTTATAATCCATCATAATGTTGATTTTATAGGTAGCGAATTTATGAAATTCTGAACGATAAATTGTTAACGGATGTTAATCTATGTTAAAAAATGTAGGAAGGGAGCCTCCCCAACCCCTCCGAAGGAGGGGCTTTTTATAAGAGCGAAAACCGATAATGGAAAGTTGGGCGGACTTTCTCTCTTGAGGTTTAATTAAAAGACTAGATTTTGAGGTCTGAAATTACTTCTGACTTCGGACATCTGACTTCGGACTTAAAATTTTATAAAATTGTTGTGCAGAAAAAATATTTTATTACTTTTGCCCTCCAATTGTCCGATGGTGTAACTGGCAACACGTCTGGTTTTGGTCCAGAAGAGTCTAGGTTCGAGCCCTAGTCGGACAACAAAAAGCCTCCTAGTTTTAGGAGGCTTTTTTGTTAATTACCAAATACTTTCTTTAGTAAATCTGTTACACGAGCAGAAGGATTGTCGCGAATTTGAAGTTCTTCTTTAGCTACTTGAATAAATAAACCGTTTATTGCTTTTTCAGTTACATATGCTTCCAAATCGGGATTTACTTTATCTACAAAAGGAATTTTATTGTAAGTATTAAAAACAGTTTCCCAATGTTTAGTAGCTCCAACCTTATCTAACGAAACTTTTATTATTGGTTGAAATTTTTCTGTTAAAGCTGAGCTGGTTGATTTTTTTAAATACTCGGTTGCGGCATTTTTTTCACCTTTTAATATGGCCATGGCATCAGTAATGGTCATGTTTTTAATGGCTTCAACAAATAATTTTTTAGCTAAAATGGCTGCATCTTCAGCTGCTCGGTTCATCGACAAAATGGCTTCATCCACTTTTTCTCCTTGACCCATTTTTCTCAATTTGTCTTCTACATTTTGAGCTTGTTCGGGCATAGGAATTTTAATTTCGGCATCTTTAAAATAGCCATCGGGTTTTGATAATTGGTTTACCCCTTTTTCTACGCCTTTATTTAAAGCTTCTTTTAGTCCTTTACCAATTTCTTCTTGCGACAAGGCATTAGATTTTGGTGTTAAACTTTTTGGCGCATTTTTTTTAACCTTATCCCAAATTTGGGCGTTTGAAGTAATTGATAGCATTGAAAAAGCCAATACGGCTAAAGTGATGTGTTTTTTCATGACAACTTGTTTTTAAATGATACTTACTCGTACTTTTTTTGTTTTTAATTTGGTGTTATCAATCAATTGTACCAATTGATTTACTTTATTTTTATTGATGGCTACAAAAGCGCAATCTTGTTTAATTTCTATAATTCCAACATCATCTTTACTCAATTGTCCTTGTTTAAAACAAAGCCCAGCAATATCTCCTTTCGAAATTTTATCTTTTCTTCCTCCCGATATAAAAATCGTTATCCATTTTGAAGGCGTAGGTTTTTTGGTTGGGTTTATTTCTTCAACCTCAGCATCTGAAATGAAGTCGGGCAACAGTTCGTTTTTCCATTTCAAAATATAAGCAACCCCATCACTATTCATTCGTGCTGTACGACCGTTTCTATGAACAAACTCTTCTTTTCTATGTGGTAATTCAAAGTGAAGAATAAATTTTAGTTCTGGAATATCTAATCCTCGCGCTGCCAAATCGGTTGCAATTAGCAATTGATGTGTTCCGTTTCTAAACTTCATTAATGCTCGTTCTCTGTCTATTTGTTCCATACCGCCATAAAAAACACCAAAACTGATGTTGTTTGCTGTTAAAAAATCACTCACGACTTGAATGGTATCTTTAAAGTTACAGAAAATAATTCCTGGCTCATTTCCAATGTGACAAAGGGTATCTAAAAGCGTGCCTAATTTATCTTTGGAAGGAGAAACAACCACTTTTTGTTTTAATAAGGTGGTTCCCTCTTGCAAGTAATTGATGTAAACAGGATTTCGAAGTCCGACAAAAATAGGAATAGACGCCTTTTGAGTTGCAGAGGTTAAAATTCTATTTTTTACATTGGGTAACCCCAACAAAATTTCTTGCATTTCTTTTTCAAAACCTATTTCAAGCGATTTATCAAACTCATCTAACACAATGGTTTTAATGTGTTCGGTAGAAAAACTATCCCTATAAATACGGTCGGCAACTCTACCTGGCGTACCAATTAATATAGCAGGGCGATGTTTTAAATCTATTTTATCTTTTGAACCAGCTCTTCCACCATAAACGGCATTTACTTTAAATCCTGTTCCCATTTCTCGAACTACTTGTTCAATTTGCATGGCAAGTTCTCGGGTTGGAACCAATATTAATACTTGAATTTCGGTACAATTGGTATCTAAATCGTTAATGATAGGAAGTAAAAAAGCCAAGGTTTTACCTGAACCTGTTGGCGATAATACCACCACATCGGTAGCCGAAGGTATAATTGATAAAGCCTCCTCTTGCATTGGGTTTAGCTTTTCAATGTTTAATTTTTTAAGAATATGTTCCTGTGTTTTTATAGTCTGCGACATGTTGCAAATGTACTCTAAAATTAATTTGATAAGGGGATAATTGTATCTTTGAACCATGCCAGTTAAAACCTTATTAATAACTCCGCCTTTTACCCAGCTCAATACTCCGTATCCGGCAACAGCATATTTAAAAGGGTTTTTAGACGAGCAAGGATTGGCTGTTGCACAGTGCGATTTAAGTATTGAATTGTTCAACAAGGTGTTTACTAAAGATTTTATCCAATCGGTATTTAACGAGGCAGCTTCAAACGAAAGTATTGAATTTCAGTTGGTTTGGGAACAACGAAACGAATACATTAACAAGGTAGATTTTGTAATAAAATACCTGCAACATCACGAAGTTACTGCTGCATATCAGATTAACCACGAAGAGTTTTTACCAAAAGCCCACCGTTCTAATATTGATTTAGAAAGTTTTGATTATGCTTTCGGAAATTTAGGAATACTCGATAAAGCTAAACATTTGGCTACCATTTTTATTGAAGAATTGGGAGATTTTATCAAAGCCAATGTAGATGAGTTTTTCTCTTTTACTCGGTATGCCGAAACGATAGCAACTGCAGCAAGTAGTTTTGATGAAATTGATGAGTATTTAGGATACAGCACCACTATTATTGAAGATAAAATGCTGTTGATATTAATGGCAAAAATTGATGAGGAACAACCTGATTTAATTTGTTTCACCATTCCTTTTCCAGGAAATTTATTTTCTGCATTGCGTTGTGCTAAGTTTATAAAAAAGCAATCCGTCAACCGACGGATTAAAATAGCTTTTGGTGGTGGATATTGCAACACCGAACTTCGTTCACTTACCGATGTTCGAATTTTTAAATACATTGATTATATTACACTCGATGACGGTGAAGGACCAGTTTTAAAACTCATCCAATTCCTTGGTAAGCAAATTGAGCAAAACGATTTAGAGCGAACATTTTTATTGAAAGAGGGCAAAGTTTTCTACCAAAATAATATCCCCAACACCATTTTTCATCATAACGATATGCCTGCGCCAACTTATGTTGGATTATTACAAAACAACTATTTGTCGTTTTTAGATGTGATGAACCCCATGCACCGTTTGTGGAGCGATGGAAGATGGAATAAATTAACCGTTTCGCATGGTTGCTATTGGAAACAATGTAGCTTTTGCGATGTAAATTTAGATTACATAGGAAATTATCAGAATACAACCGCCGAAAAATTGGTGGATAAGATTGAAAAATTAGTTGAAGAAACTGGGTTAACAGGCTTTCATTTTGTTGATGAAGCTGCACCTCCTAAAATGTTAAAAGCATTGGCCGAAGAACTACTAAAACGAAAAATTTACATTATTTGGTGGACGAATATTCGATTTGAAAAAACATTTAACCAAGAACTTTGTTCGCTTTTAGCAAAATCGGGCTGTATTGCTGTTACAGGAGGGTTAGAAGTAGCTTCTGACAGATTACTCGAAAAAATGAATAAAGGTGTTGATATAGGACAAGTGGCAAAAGTTACCAAAGCTTTTTCTGATAATAACATTATGGTTCATGCCTATTTAATGTATGGATTTCCAACAGAAACAGAGCAAGAAACCATTGATTCGTTAGAAGTTGTTCGTCAACTCTTCGAAAACAATTGTATACAATCGGCTTTTTGGCACCAATTTACAACTACAGCACATAGTCCAATTGGTAAAAATCCTGATGCTTTTGGAATAAAAATAGTAGGACCAATTTTTAAAGGTTTTGCCGAAAATGACTTGTATCATAAAGACCCAACTGGGGCAAAACACGAGCTTTACGGAAGAGGATTGAATTTGGCACTGAACAACTACTTAAATGGGGTTGGTTTTGATGTTAACTTATCAGAGTGGTTTGATTTTAAGATAGTTAAAACTAAAGTTAAAAGAGATCTAATTAAACAAGCAATATCTTAGTAAATATTAGGTAACAAACCAGCTGACCAATAAAATTTATTACTAGAGTTATAAAGTTTGGTTTTTAATTCAATTAGTTTAAGTTGCGATTCGATTAATTTTTGTTCTCGCGAATTAACTAAAAATAAAGAGCTTTCCCCCTCAAAAAAATTTTGTTTTTCGCCAAGTAATAATTTTGTGTAGTTTTCAACCATACTATTAGAAAGCTTAACCTGCTCGTTCAAAGTGAGTTGTTCATTAAATTGTTGTTTCACATTGTTCTGAATTTCAAGTGTTTTTTGTTGCATCGAAAAATCAACATCCTGAATTTTTATTTTAGCAAGCTGTAAATCTCCTCGTTGTTGTCGAATGAAAATAGGAAAACTAACCTCAACGCCCCATTTATAGTTTTGGCTAGAAAAAGTATTAAAAATATTGTCGCCAAAATTTGAATTAAGAAAGTTATAATTTACATTGATTTTAGGTTTAAGCCCTTCTTGTTTAAGTCGTTTATCAATATTTAAAGATGATAATTTGTTATTATACAAAAGTAATTCAGGGTGTAATTCATTTAAACTGTTTAAAATGTTTTGAACAGAATCGGCAGTTATTATTGAAAAAGTTTCAGATTGAGAGTAAATAGGAGGTCTTAAACTATCAGTAATTACTAATGGAATATTGTTTTCATACCAAAGGTAATTTGATAATTCAAGCGTATTATTGTTAAACACTAAGCCATATTGATTTCTGTCGAGCATACGATTTTGTAAAATCAGAAATGCCTCAACAGTATCAATTGCTGGTTTATCACCCATAATAAAACTACTTTTTACAGCTTCAAACCTCTCTTCTGCAAGCTTAATTGATTCTTCTAGTAATTGGTAATTGTTCCAAGATTCTACCCAATTCCAATATTGAGAAATAGCTTCATAATATAAATCATTGATGATTAGTTGTTGCTCATATTTTGATGAAGAATTGAAAATTTGAGCTTGTTTTAGCGTGGCCCTTCTTTTATCAATAAACAAACCTTGTCCTAATGGAATAGATATTCCCGCATTTAATAATCCACTCGGAGGGGTATTGTTTTCGGGATTTAAAAATATTCCTCTGTTTTGATTAATACTTGTTTTTAGTTCAACACCATACCAAGTAGGAACTTTTAACCCCCCTCCAATTATACTGTAATAATCTTTGTCGTTAAATTGCTTTTGATCTACTCCTCCATATAAATAAGGGTCGAAAGCGCCTCTAGATTGTAAAACAGTACTTTCTCCTTGTTTTATTAGTAGTTGCCCTTGTTTAACAATAGGGTGATAGTTAGAAACAAACCACAAATATTGATCAATGCTGAATATTTTTATTGAATCTTGAGCAGAGATTACGATATGAAAAATTAAAAATAAACTAGCTAGTCGTATTTTCAGGGTCATTTAATTTTATTTTCAGAGTTATTAAGTTCTTTTTTTTCTGTGTAATAATCGGGGGGGAAACCGTTTAAATTTCGCCATAATTCGTACCATATTGGTACATCTTTTAAAAGTGCAATTCCATTAGCTCCAGAACCCACCCTCAAGCCTTCTGGCCATTTTACATCATTTTTATCTGGCGCTACTAATATTCTATATTTTCCATTCGGACTTATAAAGTTATCAATTGCTACTACTTTTCCACCAAAAGTACCAAAAGAGGCATTTGGCCATCCTGAAAATACAATTGTCGGCCATCCATCAAACATAAACCTTACGGGTTGGTTTTTCTTAATTAATGGTAAATCCATTGGCATTACATACATTTCAACTGCTATATCATATAATGAAGGCATAATACTAACGATTTCTTCACCTTCTTTTATTGTTTCTCCTAAACCAGTTCTAATTGCTTTTGTGATAATTCCATCTTGATTAGCAGTGATATAATATAATCCAGACCTTACTGAATAATTCATAAATTGGTTTTGCATTTTGGTAACGATAGCTTCAGCATCATACATGCTCGACAAAGAAGCATACTTTTCTGATTCTGCTTTTGAGAGCTTATCAATATATTGATTGTTTATAGAGGTTAGTTCTACTTTTGCATTGATAAGCTCATTTCTACTGCTTAATAGTTTGTTTTCTAAACTAATTAGTTTTGATTCTGTTTCTTGTAGTTTTAATTTTCTAGTTTCAACTTCAGTTAACGATTTTAATCCATCCTTATAAAGTTTTTCAATTCGTTCAAATTGTTTAATTGCAACATCATAATTGGTTTTAGCTGCAATTAAATCAACACTATCTGACAAGATTTTTAATTCGGCTTGTTTTATATAGTTTTTGGCTTGTTCTATTTTTAATAGCTTAGTTTGTATTAAAGCATCTATCTGATTGTCTAACGAGTTTACTTTTTCCATGTATGATTTCACAGTCAATTCTTTCGATTGAATCTGTTGCTCTGTATTTGATAATAAGTTGGGGTCAAAATATTCGTCTTTGATTTCGGAAATAAATAAAATAGTATCGCCTTTATTTACAAAATCACCTTCCTTAACAAACCATTTTTCTATTTTACCTGCAATTACCGAGTTAATGGTTTGTGGTCGTTGATCTGGTTTTAATGTAGTAACATAACCCTTTGATTTAATGTTTTGTGTCCAAGGAAGAAACATTAATAAAAAAACAACACTAAAAAAAACCTTCACCAAACGCAGAAACACTTTTTCGAATCTAAAATTTTTAACCATCGAAAATGATTTATATGCAGTTTGATCAACTTTTTTATCAATTCTATTTTGACTTATATTTAACATGATTAATTTGTTTGAAAGAAGTTATTAAACCAGGTTTCTTTTTTTAAATTATTTAAAGAGTCAATAGCAATCAATTTACCATCAACCAACACCATAGTACTATTAAACCTCTCCATTATATTTAAATCATTTGAAACTAAAATGATTGACCATTTTTTATCCTTTTCGAATAAATAATTCAAAAACTTATTTTTATCTTCTATGTTTAGTTGATTAAAGTCATCATCAATCAATAACAGTTTTGGTGAGCCAACAATTCCTCTCGCTAGTATTATTTTAATTCGAATACTTTTGGGTAAATTTTTTCCTTCGGGTAAAATAACAGAGTTAATACCTTTTGGTAATGTTTCAATAAACTCATTTAATCCTAGCGCATCGATTACCTGTTGAACTTGCAAAAAAGTAAGGTTTGGTCTTTGTAAAGTAATGTTTTCAAGTATTGTTCCTTTAAACAAAGATGCCGAACCTAAACAATCTCCTATGTATGTTCTTAGCTCATCTTTGTTTAAACTTGTCAATGATTGTTTGTTTATTGTAATGGTTCCTTTATAGGAGTCAAAAAGACCTGATAAGGTTTGTAATAAAAAAGATTTTCCAGAACCATTATGTCCCGAGACACAAAGTGAATTTCCTCCTAATAATTCAAAATTAATGTTACTCAGAATATTCTTTTTTTCGTCTCTAAACTTGTAAGTTAAATCAGTAACTTTTAAAGACATGGAATCATCTTCAGTTAAATTTAATTTCGTGAGGTTTTCTTGTTCTAAATCTAAATCGGTTACACCCCCTACTTTTTCAATTGCAGTTAATACATCGTATATGGTTTCTATGCTTAATATAAGTTTTTCTACAGAGGCTAAAATTAAAATAATGATGATTTCGGCAGCTACAAACTGACCAATATTCATTTTTTGATTTATTACTAGTATCCCCCCTATTATTAATAAACCAGCTGCTATTATAATTTTAAAACCAACCAAATTAACATACTGTATCATTAACGTTTTAAAATGTGCCTTTCTTTGAGTAAGGTATCCTGTTACATTTTCATCAGTACGAGATAAAGGAAGAGTCGAGTTACCCGCTAATTTAAAAGTATTTGATGACCTTGCAATTTCTTCTAGCCAATGAGCCATTTCGTATTTATAATTCGACTCGTTTATACTCGTTTTTAATCCTTTAGGAACTGTTAGTTTAAATATTAAATAAACAATTAGTATTAATATTACACTGAAAATAATAAAAAAGGGATGGTAAAGTGATAATAGTATTAGCCCAAAAATAATCTGCAATGAAGAAGTTGAAAAATCAATTATAATTTTTGAAATTCCTTTTTGAATTGTAACTGTATCAAAAAATCTGTTTACCAATTCTGGCGAATGTTTTTTATCTACTTTTTCTTGATTCATCCTAGAAATTCTATACGCAAATTCAAAAGCTGAACGAGTAAATATTTTTTGTTGTATATTTTCGGTTATACTTAATTGAATGATTTGCATCACCCCAGTGAAAGCAATTCCAAGTATCACAAAAAAAACCAACACCATCCACGTTGTTGAAACCTGTCCTACGGTTAAAATATTTATTATGGCTTGTATTCCAAGGGGAATAGATAGACTTATTAAACCACTAAAAATAGCATAAACATAAATACTAATAATGTCTTGTTTATCAACATTTAATAGATTAAAAAATCGTTTTATTGGTGATAACTTATTAATTCTATTCATTTATTTTATGTTTTAATAACTGTACAAATATAATAGTATTACTATTACAAGAGATAGCTTAGCTATTTTTTTAGATAAAACCATGTAATAATTCTACAAAAACAAATTTTGTTTAGATAAAAATATAGAAATAAGAAGATAATGATTTATCTAACCACCACTTTTTTTGTAATTAACGTGTTTGTGGTTTCAAATTTTAACACATAAAATCCTTTGGGCAAAGAAATTTCTAGCGTGTTGTTTTTGATATCGTTATTAAAATATTGACTCACTAATTTTCCTGATATAGTATACACTTCAAGTTGATTTTTTGGTTCTCTTGATACCTCTTCGCCAAATTTTACAAAAACTTTTTCAGTTGTTGGGTTAGGGTACACATCAAAAAAGTTCGAAAAATCATTTTCTGTTATGCTTGTTGTCATGTTCCAATTATCTTGAGCTGGCGTTCCATTCCATATTATGGTAGCTAAGTATGGGTTGTCGATAAAAGGATTTCGATTGCCTTGAATTCCTTGTAATAGGTTGTTTCTATTTTTTTCGTACTGCGAAACCGTATCTTCGGCATTCCATTGTAAAAACAAACTAATCATGTTTGCATCGGTAGGTACAGTTGTTCCGACTCCAACACCAGTGGGTAAACATTGAGAACCATAACGTAAATACATGTACATCATCATACGAGCAACATCGCCTTTCCATTCATCACCAGGATACCAATTTGCACCAGCGTTTCCTGCATTTCCAGAACCAGCTGCAAACAACCTATTCCCTCTATTTCCATTCATTTGCACATCAGACGAGCGGATATGGTGAGCATCAGTTCCAGGTCCTGGAGTTGAAGTAGACATACTAGGATTTGCTAACGATTGAGCATAAGTATGCTCCCTATTCCATTGTCCGTTATTTCCTCCTTGATTCGTTTTGTCTCTTGTTCGGTCAGTTATCGGATTTCCATCACCATCATTGTAACCATATAAAAGCAAAACATTGTTAGTATTTGTTGGGTCTAAATCAGTCTGTTCAAGTGCTGTCCAAACATCAGAATAAGTTATCCAATTGGTATGAGTAACTGTAATTTTGTTCGCCAATTCATTTTTTAGGGCTTGTCCAGTTAATGTTAAATTTACATTGTTGTAATAAGCAGGTATTTGTCCGAAAACAAAAACACTTACAAATGTAAAAAGTATAAAAAAGGTCTTTTTCATGTTACATTTCTAATGAAAGGACAACAAATCTACTTATTTTTAACTGGACTTTGTTCCACGTCAGATTTTTAATAACAATAAAAAAATATATGTAAATGATACATCCCTTTTTACTATTTTCGTTGTTATGAAATTTTTGAAATACATTTTAGTAACAAGTGTTGGCTTTTTAACAGCTTGTTCTAACAACAATAATCAGGATATGGGCAAAAATAGTGAGCTTTTGGTTGAGGGGACCTGGCATTTAGATTTTATGTTGTCTACAACTAATAAACTTCCAGTTGAGTTTATTCTTAATAAAAAAGATAGCACTTATGAAATTGAGTTTTCAAACGCAGAGGAAAAAATAAAAACATCGAACATCAACATAGAAGGAAATAAAATTGTTATTAAAGATGATGTTTTTAATTCTTGGTTTGAAGGAGAAATAGTTAACCCTAATAAAATAAAAGGGTTTTGGTATAAAGAAAACGATTCCTATAAAATTCCATTTGAAGCAACACAATCAATTCAAGAAAGATTTTCAGCACCTGAAAACCTGAGTAAGCACCAGCCAAATATTTCTGGAAAGTATGAGGTTGATTTTAGTAAAGGTACTGATGAACATTATAAAGCCATTGGGTTGTTTCAGCAAGTAGATAATTATGTCACTGGTACTTTTATTACCGAAACAGGGGATTACCGATTTTTGGAAGGAAATATGTACAACAACAACTTGTATTTATCTTGTTTTGATGGTGCTCATGCCTTTTTGTTTAAAGCATCACTAATTAATGGAGTTTTAGAAGGTAATTTTTGGTCGGGAACGCATTGGGAAGAGCCTTTTGTAGCCATTAAAAATGATAATTTTGAATTAAACAATCCCGATTCATTAACTTTTTTAAAAGAAGGATTTGAGACCATTAACTTTAAACTTCCAAATACTGAAGGACAGGTTGTTTCGTTAACCGATGAAAAATACAAAAACAAGGTTGTAATTGTTAATATTATGGGTCCTTGGTGTCCCAATTGTAAAGACGAAACAGCTTTTTTAACCGAGTTGTATTCAAAGTACAATACTCAAGGACTAGAAATTATTGCATTGTCGTTTGACAAAACAGATGATTTTGAAGCATCAAAAAACAACATTTTGAAACTTCAAAGTCACTTTAAAGCCGATTACGATTTCTTGATTGCTGGAAAAGCAAGTAAAATTGAAGCGGCTAAAGTTTTGCCCATGTTAAATCAAATCATGTCTTATCCTACATCTGTTTTTATTGACAGAACAGGGAAGGTTAGAAAAATTAGAACTGGTTTTTACGGACCTGGCACTGGAAATTACTACAAGCGCTATACGGATGAAACACACATTTTTGTTCAACAACTGTTAAACGAAAAGTAATATTTCATCTTTAAAATAAGACCGTTATTTTCCGTTGTCTATTTTATTAACTTTGCCCACCAAAAATAATTTACATTAATGAGTATTCAATTATCAGAACAAGAAGTTGTTAGGAGAGAGTCGCTAACAAAATTGAGAGAATTAGGAATTAATCCTTATCCAGCCGATTTATTTCCAGTAAATGCACTTACCAAAGAGGTTAAAGAACATTTTGTTGAAGGGAAAGAAGTGATTTTAGCGGGAAGAATGATGAGCCAACGAATTATGGGAAAAGCTTCTTTTGCTGAGTTGAAGGATTCTTCTGGTCGTTTACAGGTATATATTAACCGCGATGAACTTTGTCCTGGTGAAGATAAAACCCTTTACAACGAAGTGTTTAAAAAACTGTTAGATATTGGTGATTTTATTGGGGTAAAAGGAACTTTATTTACTACTCAAGTAGGTGAAAAATCATTAAAAGTTAAAGAATTAACGGTGTTGAGTAAATCGTTACGACCATT
The DNA here is from genome assembly GCA_020635795.1 of Flavobacteriales bacterium. Classification (NCBI taxonomy): domain Bacteria; kingdom Pseudomonadati; phylum Bacteroidota; class Flavobacteriia; order Flavobacteriales; species Flavobacteriales bacterium. Next base: position 41,430 of record JACJZD010000005.1, on the reverse strand, counting down.
ACCCATTGTAAAAACGGATGAAGATGGTAAAGTACACGATGCCTTTACCGACCCAGAATTAAGATACCGTCAGCGTTATGTTGATTTAGTGGTTAACGACCACGTAAAAGACGTGTTTGTTACTCGTTCTAAAGTCATGAGTACCATGCGTGATTTTTTTAACTCAAAAGGATATTTAGAGGTAGAAACACCAATATTACAACCAATTCCAGGGGGTGCTTCAGCTCGTCCATTTATCACTCATCACAATGCATTGGACATGCCTTTGTATTTGCGTATTGCCAACGAATTGTATTTAAAACGATTAATTGTTGGTGGTTTTGATGGGGTGTACGAGTTTGCTAAAGACTTTAGAAATGAAGGAATGGACAGAACGCACAATCCAGAATTTACGGTAATGGAAATCTATGTTTCGTACAAAGATTACAACTGGATGATGGATTTTACGGAAGAAATGATTGAAAAAGTGGCGATAGCAGTTCATCGAAAAGCGGAGTGTAAAGTAGGTGAAAACACCATCAGTTTTGCTCGTCCGTTTAAACGTATTTCGATGACTGATGCTATAAAAGAGCATACTGGATTTGATATTTCTGGTAAAACTGAAAAAGAATTGTTTGATTGGTGTAGAGCAAATGGTATTGATGCTGACGAATCGATGGGAAAAGGAAAATTGATTGATGAAATTTTTGGTGAAAAATGTGAGAAGAAATACATTCAACCAACATTTATTACAGATTATCCTAAAGAAATGTCGCCTTTGTGTAAAGAACACCGTACTAATCCAGAATTAACTGAACGATTTGAGTTAATGGTTAATGGTAAAGAAATTGCCAATGCGTATTCGGAATTAAACGACCCAATTGACCAACGCGAACGTTTTGAGGAACAATTAAAATTATCGGAAAAAGGTGATGACGAGGCAATGTTTATTGACCAAGACTTTTTAAGAGCCTTGGAATATGGTATGCCGCCAACATCTGGTATGGGAATTGGAATTGACCGTTTGGTGATGTTAATGACCAACCAAAGTTCAATACAAGAAGTGTTGTTTTTTCCTCAGATGAAATTGGAGAAAAAAGCCGTAGAATTGACTGATTCAGAAAAAACCATTTTAGAAGTTTTGAAAGCCAACAACAGTATGGAGTTAAATGCGTTGAAAAACATTGTTGGATTAAGCGGAAAACAATGGGACGCGGGCATGAAAGGCTTAAGTAAACACGGTATGGTTAAAGTTGAGGTAAACGGCGACACAAAAATGTGTGTGCTGAAATAAATCAAAAACATGAAAAAAGAAAGTTTATACCAGTATGTAATGCTTTCTTTATTTGTGTTGGTCATAATTGTCAATCATGTTTTTGGCTATTTGGGGCATTATGGTTGGGACGATATGCATTACGCCGAAATGGCTCATGATGTGTTGCAAGGAACTATACAATACAACGACCATTTTTTTTACCGTTGGCCAACCGTTTTTTTAACCGCTCTTTCGTATAAAGTTTTTGGGATAAATGATTTTGCTTCGGCATTACCAGCAATGGGGATTGGCGTTGGAATATTGTTTATTGTATTTTTAATACTAAAACGTTACTCAAATTTTATTTTGTTTGTGGGGTTAAGTTTAATTGCCCTAAGCAATTGGTTTTTGTTTTACACCGATAAGTTAATGCCTGATATTTTTGTGGCATTTTTTGTTCTAAGTGTAGTTGCAACACTTTATTATTTCAAGTTTGTTGCAAAAGAAACTCAACCAAAAAAATATGCTTTTTTATTGGCGCTAAGCTTACTGATTGGCTTTTTGGCTAAAGAAACCATTGTGTTGATTTTACCCGTTTTAGCCTACTTGTTTGTAGTTGATTTTTTTATTGCCAAAAAACGAACCTTTTGGTTGTATGCAATAGGTTTTACCATTGGTTTGTTTGTGCTTTATTTCCTATTACTTTTTGCTTTAACTGGCGATGCATTTATTCGCTTTAAATCCATTCTTGACAACCGATATTTTAGTGAATGCAGTTATCACGAATTGCCAGCTATTTATGTAATTAAACGAATAGCCTACGAGTTTTACGAAATGTGTCTTAATTCAGGAATGTTTATTTCTATAGTATTGATTTTACCCGTTTTGTTTACTAAAAACCAGAAAGATGTATGGATGTTGACCCACGAAGTTTATTTCTTTTCTGTAGTGGGATTTTTATTGGTGTTGTCGTCAAATTTTATGAGTATTTCTTACTCCGAATACATTCCCATGTGTATCGACCCTCGACATTATTTGTTTATTTATCCAATTACGAGTATTGCGGCAGCTTTTGTAATTGACCATTACATCAACAAAACCATTAACATTCGTCTAGTTATTATCTTGCTAGGGGTAACTGGAATAGTGTCACTCATCTTTTTTGAGCAGTTATTTTGGTTCCATTACTTCCCGTTGTGTTTGCTGTTTATTGTTGCTGGTTTTATGTCTTTCCAAAGTAAAAAACTGAAAATTATTTTTGCTATACTGTTCTTTATTTCTTTAGGTATTTATCCACTTCAAAATGTTATTGCGTATCATCAAACGGGATATGAAGTTCAACGAAATGCGATTATTGAAAATATCATAAACAAAGAAAGTAATTGTATTGTAATCAGTAATGATGTACAAACTAGAGAGAACAAATATTATAGCGGATTTAAAAACACTAAAAATATTCAGTTTTTTACTTATGATGAGGTTACTGAAGACATCATGAGTTCATCAGTAAAAAAGATATTGGTTTTAAACCCTTATACCCTTTATTTATCGAATAAGACAACTAATGATTTACCTTTGTTTGCAGCGTATTTAGATGAAGAAAACAATACTGTGATTTACCACAACGAAAAACCAAACATTTCAATTGTTGAGTTAAAAAAAGTAGCCAAAGTACTTGTAGAAACAACGAATCATTTTGAAGAGGAAATACCAAATTGGTCATACCCAAAAGAACAGATTGTTAACACAGCCTCTCGTGGCGATAAAAATGCTCAAGCAGTTGATGAATATTCGGCTACTTTTCAGTTGGTTGTGGGTACTGTAATTAATAATTCTTCAAGTCTTATTATTAAAGCGGAAACATATCACTTGTTTAAAGATTCTACCGAGGCTCAACTAGTAGTTTCGATAGAAACTGATGGTAATGCCTATTTTTGGAACAGCGGTGGCTTAAATAATTTTATTTCAAGTGATGAAAATTGGAAAAAAACGGCAATTGAGTATTCGATTAAAAAGGCAGAGATAAAACCAAATTCCTTGTTAAAGGTTTATGTTTGGAATCCAAAAAAACAAGAATGTTTAATTGACGATTTTAAGATAACCCTGATAGGTTTTAAATAAATTTGATACAATACTTATATTTGTGTTATGGAAAATAAAAAAATAGCCGTTTTAGGTGGAGGAAGTTGGGCAACAGCTATTGTTAAAATACTTACCGAAACCGTTGATGTGGTTAATTGGTGGATGAGAGATGAGGATTGTATTGCCCACATTAAAAAATACCATCACAACCCAAATTATATACAATCAATTGAGTTTAATATAGATAAGTTGAACTTGAGTTCGAACTTACAAAAAACCATTGACGATTCTGATGTTATTATTGTGGCTGTTCCTTCGGCATTTTTGGCAAAAGCTTTTGATGATGCAAATATTCAAGGTATAGAAAACAAAATAATTATTTCGGCTGTAAAAGGTGTGGTTCCTGAATACAATCAAATACCTGCCGAATATTTCCATTTAAAATTTAATGTTCCTTACAAAAAAATAGGGATGATTGCTGGTCCTTGTCATGCCGAAGAGGTTGCTATGGAACGTTTATCTTACTTAACCATTGCTTGTCAGGATCAAAACATTGCACAATTTGTTGCTGATGCCATGTCGTGCAGGTATATCAACACGTCAACTTCTGATGATTTATTTGGAACAGAACTTTCGGCAATTTTAAAAAATATTTACTCGGTAGCAAGTGGTATTTGTAATGGTTTAGGTTATGGCGATAATTTTCAAGCCGTATTAATTGCTAGTTCTATTCGTGAAACAGAGCGTTTTATAAGCGCTATACACGAAATACACCGCGATGTAAAAACTTCGGCTTATTTAGGCGATTTACTGGTAACAGCTTACTCGCAGTTTTCGAGAAACAGAAACTTTGGAAGCATGGTAGGTAGAGGTTACACGGTTAAATCGGCTCAAATAGAAATGAACATGGTTGCAGAAGGATATTACGCAGCTAAAGGAATTTACGAAATAAACAAAAAATACAAAGTAAACATGCCTATAGTTGATGCGGTTTACCACATTTTGTACGAGAAAATTTCGCCAATGATGGAAATGAAAATTTTGTCGGGGAAGCTTTCTTAAACTGATATTGTTTATGGAGTAAGAGTAATAAAACCGGATTCATCAACATAACCCTTTAAATTGAGTTTATACCAGTTGTTAAAATTGGTAAAACAGTGTTTAATAAATAGTGTTCCAGACTCATAACAATCTAATTCTTTTCCAAATTCGTCTACTGCTTTTATAATAACACCAGGAATGGGTTTTCCAATACTATTAGCTTTGCTACCAGTAAGTTTAATTATATTTCCTACTAAATCTCGCACTTCATAATTAGGTGTATTTATTATTAAGTTTTTGAGTGTTAAATCGTTGCTTTTTACAATTTCGCTACAGTTTTTAAATAATGGTTTTTTAATTTCAAAAATGGCATCTGCTAAGCTTTTTTCAGCAATGCTTTTTGACACATTTATAAGCTCTAATTCTTTTATTAGTTGTCGTAGTTTAAAGGCACTTTCAATCTTGTTTAAAGGGTCTCCTATTGTTATGTAAACCTTTTTTTGTAATGTTTTAAAGTTAAATCCATATTTCTTATTTGTTCCTGTTTTAATGGTTAGTGGGGTACCAATTAAATTGTGCATGTGCATTGGTATTATTGGAGCATTTATTGTTTTTGCTAAATGTTCAATTCCTTTCTTAAATCCAGCGAGTTGTCCATTCCTACTCAGTTCACCTTCAGGAAAAATACAAACAATGTGTCCACTTTCAACTTCTTTTTTACAACGCTCGTTAAAATCTAACAACCCTTTTTTTGAAGAATCACCACTAATAGGAATCATATTCAATTTTTTAAATACCCAACCAATTACTGGAGCATTAAATACTTTGTCGTGCATAACAAACCTTAAATTTCTTGGAGCAGCAGCAGTTAATAACAAAACATCTAGTATCGAAACGTGGTTTGAAACGATAATTGCACCAGATTTTAATGGGATATTTTTTATTCCAGTTATTCGTGTTCTATAAATTATTTTTGACAATGCCCAAAGTATAAAACGAAGACAACCAATAGGCATTTTAATAATTGAAATAAGGGTTGCTATTCCAAATAACAATGATGCGGTTCTAAAAATAAAGTACGAATTGTGAGTGGTTTGAAGAAAATAAAAACACACTGTTCCACACAGCATAAAAACAATTGCAGTAATTTTTGTATAGCCCAAAGTTTCTCTTAAGTAACTAATAGTTGTTCGTTGTTTTATCCATCCACTTAACGGCGACCTAAAAAAACCACCCAGAAAAGCTGTAAACAATGCTATTAATACAAACTCAATTGTAGTTAAGTCAGTACAGCCTAATAAAAAGGTCGTAATGGTTAAACCAATTCCAGCAAAATTAACAATACCCATCTCCAACCTTTTCTTTGTAATTAATTTAGAACACCAACTACCCAAAAGGATACCGACAAATAATAATTCGGCAATCAATACTGTTGCATTAATTGATAGATGAAGTGTTTCTTGTGTGTGTACCAATACGTTTATTGAAATTAGTGAAGTAATTAACCAAAAACCTCCTAATCCAATTATTGAAGAAGTTACTCCTTTAAATTTTTTGATGTTGTTAAATAGTTTTTTCATGGCGTATAATTTTTTGGTCAAATTTATAAGCACACTTAAAAACATCAAATCTTTAATAATTAAAATACGTACTTTTAAAAATGTATATTAGTATAATAATTATCTTTATTTATAGTATATATAATATATAAAAACGTATTTATAAAAATGGACTCTATTCAAGAAGTAATATTATCAATGGATCAAAATCAACAAAAAGAGTTTGTTTATTTCATTCAAAGAAATAAGTACAGAAAGGGGCGTAAGGATTTGTTGTTGTTTTCAATACTTAAAGAAGAAAAGGAAAGAAAACCAAGAGAATTGGTTAAACTTTTACAAACCAATAATTTGAATTCGTATCATACCATTCGAAAAAGGTTATTTAACCACCTAGCAGATTTTTTTATATTAAAATCTACTAGCTCAGAAGCAAATCCTTCGTCGTATATAAATGGAATGTTGGGGGTGGTAAATTATTTATTTGATAGGGGTTTAAATAATCAAGCTTGGAAGTATTTATTAATAGCTGAGACACTTGCTAGTCAATATAATTATTCGGATTTACTGAATTCGATTTATCTTTTACAAATTGAAAAATCCCATTTAAATATTAACGTATCATTAAACGATGTTGTGCTGAAATATCAAAAAAATCAAGTAGTTTTAAGACAAGATGAACAATTACAAATTGCAAATAGTTTTGTAAGAAATGACTTAAATACGTTAAAAAAAGAAGGGTTAAAAATTAATTTTCAGCAGATAATCGACAACACTTTAAACTCGTTAAGTATTGATAAATCAGTATTGAAAAGCCCAAGAGTAGTGTTAAACTTATTAAAAATAATTAGGGCAGGTATTATTGCAAAACAAGATTTTTTTGATTTTGAACCTTACTTAATTGAAAATTACAATAGGGTATTCTCAACCAAAGAGCTAAATGAGAACAACTTGATAAAAGCTGAGTTTTTGTATATGATTGCTCATACAAGTTACAGAAACAAGAAGTTTGAACAATCGTTGAATTACTTAAATCAGTTATCCATTACTTTAGAGAGATGTTCAAGCTCTTTTCAGCAGCAATTTTATGGAAAAACAGTGCATTTAACTGCAGCAAATTTTATTTTTTTAAATCAGCTTGATAATGCCCTTGAGAAGTTAACTGAATTAAGTAAAACCAAGCAAAAATTAACTATACAAGAACAGCTTAATACTACAGTAAACATCGGTATTTACAGGTTTTTAAATAAGGAATATAAAATTTCGCTGAAAATGTTAAACGAATTATCTCATAGTGATAATTGGTATAAAAAAACGATGGGTATAGAGTGGGTGTTGAAAAAGAATTTAATGGAATTGATTTTATTTGTTGAGCTAGAGTTTGATGATTTAGTTGAAGCAAGAATTAAATCTATTGAACGAAATTTTGAAGTTCTCAAACAAAACCCTGTGTATAAAAATGCTTTCAACTATTTAGCATTAATTAAACTGTATGTGCTTAAAGGAAGAAATAACAATGTTTTAGAAAATGAAATTTCCAACCAATTAACGTTTGTTTCGTATGAACACGAAAATATTCAGGCAATGGCTTTTTATGCTTGGATAAAATCAAAAGCAACCAATCAAGATTTTTACCCAACCTTATTGGGTTTGATAAGACAATAGTTGTCTGTTGTGATATTTTGAAAGTAATGTTATTGAAACAACTGCTCCAACTGTAGCTACAAACATATCCCATTGTGTGTCCCATTGGTCACCCTGCATTCCTAAAAATTCTTCAGCACCTTCGTTTAAAATTAATGCAGCAAACCACTCAATAAGTTCGTATGCAGCACTTATTCCCATACATGATAAAATTATTGCAGTATTAAATAACTTTCCAACGTTAAATTTACCAATTCTAAGAAATAACTCTCTAATTAATATTGCAGGAACAAAGCCTTGAGCAAAATGACCGAGTCTGTCATATGGATTTCTATCTAAGCTTAAGACATCTCTAACAAAATTACCTAGAGGAGTATTAGCGTAAGTATACATACCACCATATATAAGAATTAAACAGTGAATGAAAATTAAGGTATATGCTAACTGGGTCAGTTGAAATTTCTTGTATGTTGATACTAGTATTACTCCTCCAATTACAATAGGAAATATTTCCAAACTCCATGTTAATCTATCGTTGGTGAAGATTCCAGTAAGTACCAATACAAAAATGATAATGAAAATATAAACCTTATTCATGTCTAAGTTATTTGTTTATCCCACCCCAAAAACTTTCTACATCAACCAATACAAAATCGAGTTGTTTACGCACTAAATCGGCACGTTTTACCATAATACGAACTTCGTCGCCCATACGGTAAGTCTTACCTTTTTTGCGTCCTACTGCGCAGTAATTTTCTGGGTCGAAACTGTAATAATCGTCGTCCATGTCGCGAAGTTTTACCATGCCCTCGCACATCCCACTCATTATTTCTACATAAATACCCCACTCGCTAACACCCGAAATAAATCCGTCGTATTCTTCTCCAATTTTATCTTGCAAGTATTCTACTTGTTTGTATTTGATAGATGCCCTTTCAGCTTCAGAAGCTAAAATTTCCATTTTCGATGAGTGCTTACATTGCTCTTCTACTTCTTCTTGGTTAACCGAAGCACCACCATCTAAATAGTGTTGTAACAAACGGTGAGCAATAACATCGGGGTAACGACGAATAGGCGATGTAAAATGTGAGTAATATGGAAACGATAAACCATAATGTCCAATATTATTGGTAGAGTACGTAGCTTTTGCCATGGTACGAATAGCCAATTGTTCAATTAAGTTTTCTTCTGCTTTTCCGTGTACATCAGCCAATAAACTGTTAAGCGATTTGGTAACATCAGCTTGGTTAATGTCTAATTTATACCCAAAGGTTTTTACAAAATTAGATAAGGTGAGTAATTTCTCTTGGTTAGGCTCGTCGTGAATACGGTAAACAAAGGTTTTTGACTCTTTTTTACCAGTTGGTTTACCAATAAATTCTGCCACTCTTTTGTTGGCAAGCAACATAAACTCTTCAATCAGTTTGTTGGAGTCTTTGCTTTCTTTAAAAAATATCCCAACAGGGTTTCCGTGCTCATCTAAATTGAATTTTACCTCAATTCTATCAAAAGCGATGGCTCCTTTTTTAAAGCGTTCTTTTCGTAATATTTTAGCCAACTTATCCATTTGCAAAATTTCTTCTGCAAAATCGCCTTCTTTGGTTTCAATTCGTTCTTGGGCTTCTTCGTAACTAAATCTTCGGTCAGAAAAAATCACGGTTCGACCAAACCACTCGTTTTTTAATTCTGCATTTTCGGTCAACTCAAACACTGCCGAAAAACACAACTTGGTTTCTTGTGGCCGTAACGAACAAGCATTGTTCGATAGTACTTCTGGCAACATGGGTACAACCCTATCTACCAAATAAACCGATGTTGCTCTTTTCAATGCTTCATCATCCAATAATGTTCCAGGTCGAACATAATGAGAAACATCGGCAATGTGAACGCCAATTTCCCAGTTGCCGTTTTCTAATTTTTTTATGGATAATGCATCGTCAAAATCTTTAGCGTCAGCGGGATCGATGGTAAAGGTTGTAATTGCTCTAAAATCTCTACGTTTTTTTATTTCTTTAACATCTATTTCAATGTTCAATTTAGCTGCGTCGTGCTCCACTTTTTCTGGAAACTCGTATGGCAAACCATATTCGGCTAAAATGGCGTGCATCTCCGTATCGTGTTCGCCGGGCATACCCAATACTTGAGTAACTATACCAAACGGATTTTTTTTGTCGGCTGGCCATTCGGTAATTTTTGCCACCACTTTTTCGCCATTTTTGGCTCCTTTTAATTTATCGTTGGCAATAAAAATATCAACAGGCATGCGTTGGTCGCTAGTTACCACAAAGGCAAAATTTTTCGATTTTTCTACAATACCAACAAACTCGGTTTTGGCTCGTTCAACTACTTCAATTACTTCTCCCTCTGGTTTTTTATTGGCTTTACTGTAAAATACGTTTACTTTAACTTTGTCTCCATGTAAGGCATTTCCAGTGTTTTTTGGAGCAATGTAAACATCTACTTCAGTATCGGGCACAATTAAATATGCTGCACCTCTACTTGTCATATCAAGCGTACCTTCTAGTAATGATTTTGAGGAGTTTAATTTGAAAGAACCTCTTTTTAGTTCTCTCAATTTTCCCTGATGAGTGAGTTCTTCTAAAATAATGTTCACTAATTTTTTGTTAGCAACATCTTTAAAACCAAAAGCTTGGCTTAATTGTTTGTAGTTAAAAGTTTGGGTAGGGTTTTTATCAAAAATGCTGATAATTTGTTGAATTAAATTGGCTTTGAAACCTCCAGAATTCGAGTTTTTTTTATGTTTTGACATCTAGTAAATAATAATTTCTTAAAGTTACCAATAAAAATAGGGGTAGGCTTAACTCGAAGTTAATGTTTTAAACAAGAGGTGTTTAATTGAATTTGATTTAGATTTTCTTCAAATCATCAGGAGTATCAATAGCAATGGCTTCTAGATCTGTTTCAGCAACTTTTATGTTGTAGCCATTTTCTAACCATCTTAACTGTTCTAATCCTTCAGCTATTTCAAGTGTTGATGGGGCTAAAACAGTTACTTTTTTAAGCACTTCGGTTTTGTAGCCATAAATACCAATGTGCTTGAAATAAGCGTGTTTTTTTAACCAATTTTCAGGTGCTTCACCTCTAAAAAATGGAATTGCATTTCTGCTAAAATAGATAGCAAATTGGCTAGAGGAAAAAGTAACTTTTACCTTGTTTTCGTTAAACAAATCGTGTTGGTCGGTAATCTTTTTTATTAAGGTAGCTATTTGTGTTTTTTCATCTAAAAAGCAATTACACAATTGAGTTATTTGTTTTGGGTTAATAAATGGTTCGTCTCCTTGAATGTTGATGACAACATCGTATTGTTCAGTAAGTTTATTGACTACTTCAGCACAACGGTCGGTACCACTTTGGTGATTTGGAGAGGTCATTACTGCCTTGCCTCCAAACCGATTAACTTCATTAAAAATTCGATCGTCGTCGGTTGCAACCACTACATCCGATAAAAGTGTAGTTTGTTTGGCTTGTTCATAAACGCGTTGTATCATGGTTTTACCATTAATATCTATCAAGGGTTTGCCTGGGAAACGAGTAGAACCGAAACGAGCGGGTATGATGCCTAAAATTTTCAATTGAATTTTTTATTTTTCAAAAGTAAAGGTAGCTAATTTATCATTCTAAACGAAAATGCCACAAAATGAAAACTAAGTCGAACAGTTTTTTTAAACCACTCGACTTAGCATCACCATCTAAACTAATCAAAAACTAATCGTTAAATAAAATGAAATATTACCAAATAAGCTGCAAGCCCAGAAAAGTAACCCAACATGGCTAATAAACTAAACTTTTTTAAGTACCAGATAAAATCTATTTTTTCCATACCCATAACGGCAACGCCAGCAGCAGAACCAATAATTAAAACAGAGCCTCCTGTTCCTGCGCAGTAAGCCATCATTTCCCAAATTTTAGCATCTGGCAAATAGGTGGCTAAATCGTACATTCCCATTGAAGCTGCAACTAACGGTACGTTATCTATTACTGCAGAAATAAGTCCTATTGCAGTAACAATAATATCTTGGTTACCTATCCAATTGTTCATGGATGTGGCAAAATTTGTTAAAATGCCAGAAGTTTCCATGGCAGAAATAGCTACTAAAATCCCCATAAAAAACAAAATACTTGAAGTGTCGATTTTTGACAAAGCGTGAATTGCTGTGTAAGGTTTTTTAGCTTCTTCATCTTTATCAGCATGAATAAATTCTGAAATTATCCAAAGCACACCCAAGCCTAACAACATACCCATGTAAGGAGGCATGTGAGTAATGGTTTTAAAAATTGGCACAAACAATAAAGCTCCTACACCAACAAAAAACATGAGTTTACTTCCTTTTACATCTTCTTCTACAAATGCAGCATCGCGGTTGTATGCATTTTGTTGAATTTGACCTTTTAGTTTAAACGAAAGATAAAGTAAAGGAACAACCAAACAAACTAAACTTGGTATAAAAAGTTCTTTTACAATATTAACTGCTGTAACTTGTCCACCAATCCAAAGCATGGTAGTGGTTACATCACCAATTGGCGACCAAGCACCACCAGCATTGGCAGCAATAATAACCATCCCTGCAAAAAACTTACGTTGTGTATCGTCGTGTATTAACCGTCGTAATAACGAAATCATTACAATAGATGTGGTTAAATTATCTAATACAGCCGATAAGAAAAAAGTTACTAATGAAATAATCCAAAGCAATTTACGGGTGTCTTTGGTAGTAATTCTGTTGGTAATAACTTTAAACCCTTGATGAGAATCAACCAATTCTACAATGGTCATTGCACCAAGTAAGAAGAACAAAATCTCTGCAATTTTTGCAAAATGATGAGATAATTCTGTGGTTTCTTCGGCAGGCTGGCCTCCATATAAAAACAACACTACCCAGCACAAAATACCGGTTAGTAATGCCATTGGTGCTTTATTTATTTTTAACGGATGCTCGAAAGCTATACCTAGATAGCCTAATGCAAAAATTGAAATAATAATTGTTTCCATGTTATGCTGCTTTTTTAGTGAAAGGTTTTATGGGTTGAGGCGTAATTTTATCGGTCAATATTTTTGACCATTTTTCTATCAGTTGCAATTCCCCGTTCATCACCAACGTTTCATCAGAGTTATAAAATTCAAAAATGATGTCACGTTTTGTTGTGTCTATCGGTGTAAAAATCAATTGAAGTTTATCAATCACTTTTTGTTTGCTCTCTTTTGGTCCAACCATTCTACTTACATTATTTAGTTTAACACTTTTCATTTCATTTAAATTCAAGTGTTGTAAACGTTCATAATTTCGAGTTCTTTTTAAGAAAAAAAGTTCTTTTTTCTCATCATCTAATCCAATAATAATGTTGCCTGTAACCTCATGAGTAGTTAAATTGCAATTCAATTGATTTGCTTTATCTAAAAGCAATTGAAAAAATTGTTGATCCCTTTTTTTATTTTTTTTAGTGAAATACACGTAAGGTAAAAAACATAGTGCGATAGTAATTACGCCTATAATAATTGATTGTAAATCCATTGTTTAAAAATTTTAATTAAGTAAATAAGCATGATAGAGGATTTTTAAACCCTCAAGAATAAATTGATGCAAGAAATTGCATCCAAGAAATCGCTTACCAGAAATAATTAAAGGGGAAAATCAGGTCGGTTTTCCGAAAAAGGATTTGAAAATTTGTTGATGTAAAGGTGTATTGAGTATACTCTTTATCAAAAATCTGTTGAGTTATTTTAACTGTTGTGATGTAGCTTTTAAAAAGGTCTTTAACAGCTATTGAACAAGTATTGTTGAATGAAACAACTAGATTTTCAGCGTTGGATGAACTTCCCAATAAGTTTACAGAAGTTGCATAAACAACATTTTCGTTATTACTAACATTGCTGTATTGTTTGTTAGAATGGTTGTAAACACTACCTATTTCTAAGCAGTAAACCAGCGCTAAAACAACTATTGCAATAACCCTCATTAAACCTTTCATACGTCAAAATTATATCAAAATAACATTGCTTTTTATTTTTTGTGAAAATAAATAGTTCAGCCCTCAAAACTTTACATTTGTAAACACATTTAGCTCAACGTATATTTGCATTATGGCAGAAGAATTATTAATAAGTTCAAGTCTTTCGAAAGAAGAAAAATATAAGGCTTTGTTACCACAAATAAACGCGTTGGTAACAGGTGAAACTGATGTTGTTGCTAATTTAGCTAACATCAGTGCTGCACTTAAAAGCACGTTTCATTTTTTGTGGGTGGGGTTTTATATGGTAAAGAATGATGAATTGGTTTTAGGACCATTTCAAGGACCCATTGCTTGTACAAGAATTAGAAAAGGCAAAGGCGTTTGTGGTACTTCTTGGCAAAATGCCGAAACTATTATTGTTCCTAATGTTGATGAATTTCCAGGACATATTGCTTGCAGTTCAGCTTCAAAATCGGAAATTGTATTGCCCATATTTAACAATAAAAATGAGGTTATTATGGTTCTAGACATTGATAGTGAAGAATTAAATACTTTTGATATTATTGATGAAAAATACTTGTTACAACTTACTCAACTAATCAGCACGTTTTCTTGATTTTAAATCTAAAACATAATACCGCTAAAAACCTTACTGCATTTATGTTACTTGGTGCGTTATGGTCGTGTGCCCAACGTGCTGCACTAACTGGTGGAGAAAAAGATGTGTTGCCTCCAGAAATAGAAGCTACTTTACCAGAAAACCAAACGTTAAATTTTACCTCAAAAGAAATTGTAGTAGAATTCAATGAATTTGTTCGCTTAAGCAATTTACAAAATCAACTCATCGTTTCGCCATTAATGAAAGAAACGCCAGAGGTGATGATTAAAGGTAAAAAGATGGTGGTAAAATTACCTGATGGCTTGGAGCCCAACACCACCTACAGTTTAAATTTTGGTGATGCCATTATTGATATTACCGAAAACAATCCTTATCCCAATTACAAATACGTGTTTTCTACAGGCGATTATATTGATTCGTTGAGTTATTCGGGAAAAGTGTTGAATGCCGAAGATTTAACCCCAAAAGCGGCTGTTTTTGTTATGCTTTATAACCAATTAGAAGATTCAGTTCCTTTAAAACAAAAACCAAATTACTTGGCAAAAACTAATGCCGATGGACTTTTTAGCATTACAAACATTGCCGCTGGCACATACAAAGTATTTGCTTTAGACGATATAAACGGTAATTATTTGTACGATTTACCCAATGAGCAAGTGGCATTTTTAAATGAAGCTATTCAACTAGATTCTAACACCAGCGATGCAGCATTGTATTTGTTTGCTAAAGAAAGTGAAATTCAATTTGTAAAGAAAATAGAAAACAAGCAATACGGAAAACTTACTGTTGAATTAAACAATCCATCCACTCATGTTGAGGTTTTTAATGAAGATGATAAGCCAATTGTTTGTTCTGCAAAAGAGACTAGTAAAAATCAACTTCAACACACCTTTTGGCTACAAAATGAGGTATCTACTGACCAACAAACATTTATCATAAAAGACAAAGGCAAAACCATTGATACTGCTAATGTTGAAATGATAATTAAGCAAGATTTTAAAGATACTTTGTTGAGTATTTCTAGCAATGCTACTGCCTTGTTCGATTTAAATAAAACACTTGAAATAACTACTCACCAACCTTTAGCTGTGTTTGAAAAAGAAAAAATAAAGTTGTTTGAAGATAGTATAAGTGTACCCTTTATACTAGAAAAAGATAAAAATTCTGATTTAAAAGTATTTATAGAAATCATTACATTAAAAGAAAATACCAACTATAAGTTAGTCATAGAACCAGAGGCTCTTAATTCGGTTTATGGATTAAAAAACGATACTTTAATTAATGTATTTAAAACTAAAAAGGAAGAAAATTATGGGACTCTTAATCTGTCTATAGTTACAAATTTCACTGAAAATTATATTTTACAAATTCTGCATAAAAACGAAATAGTAAAAGAAATCTTTGATTCTTATAACCCTCAAATTCATGTACATAATTTAATTCCTTATTTAACTCCTGGTGAATACCAAATAAAACTAATTATTGATACCAACAACAACAAAAAATGGGATGCTGGTAATTATGAGCAAAACTTACAACCCGAACGAGTAATCTTTTATCAAGATAACATTACGATTAGAGAAAATTGGGACAACGAAATTAAATGGAACATTAAGCTTTAAGCTTCTTGAATACTCTTATATTATTTTTCTTTATTTATAGTGTTGTTGTAGGTTATAAATACTTGTTCATCAATATAATAACAACGTATGTCGTATTGTTTCCTAAAAAATTGGATAAGCCACTTAAAATAATTTTCTTTGTGCCTCTTTAAATTTAAAAAAGGAAAAGAATGAAACACATCAACTATTTTATGTTATTATTGCTGGCAACCATTTTAATGGTTTCTTGTGGCGATAAAGAAGTGAAAACCGAAACAACAGAAGTTGTTGAAGAAAACGATTCAAATTTTGTTTGGAAAGCTGATCAATTTGCCGACATCAATGTATTACGTTACAGAATAAACGGTTGGAACAAGTTAAGCTTACAACAAAAAAAGTTGGTTTATTATTTAACTCAAGCTGGTTATGCTGGTAGAGATATTATTTGGGATCAAAATTACCGTCACAACTTAAAAATTAGACGTGCTTTAGAAAACATTGTACAAAACTATGCGGGTGATAAAGAAGCTGCTGATTGGAAAAATTTTATGATTTATACCAAACGAGTGTGGTTTGCCAATGGTATTCACCATCATTATTCAAACGATAAGTTTAAACCTGATTTTTCGAAAGAATATTTTACTTCGTTAATGACAGCAACAAAAACCGAATTGGCTCCTGAAGTGGTTGAGGTGATTTTTAATCCCGAAATTGATGCTAAAAAAGTGAGTTTAGATGCAAGCAAAGATTTATTGTTGGCTTCTGCTACCAATTTTTACGATGCTGATATTACTGAGAAGGAAGCTCAAGCATTTTATGCTGCTAAAGTTGACAAAAACGATTTAAAACCAGTTTCTTTCGGTTTAAATTCGAAATTGGTAAGAGGAGCAAGCGGTTTAGAAGAAAAGGTTTGGAAATCGGGAGGGATGTATGGTGCAGCTATTGATGAAGTAATTAAATGGTTGGATTTAGCTGTTGGTGTTGCTGAAAACGAAAAACAAGGCAATGCGTTAAAATTGTTAATCGATTATTATAAAACAGGCGATTTAAAAACTTGGGATGCGTACAACATTGCTTGGACTGAAGCTACTGAAGGCGACATCGATTACATCAATTCATTTATTGAAGTGTATAACGACCCATTGGGTTACAGAGGTTCGTTTGAAACCATCGTTCAAATGAAAGATTTTGAAGCATCAGAAAGAATGGCTATTGTAGCTAACAACGCTCAATGGTTTGAAGATAATTCTACCATTTTACCAGAACACAAAAAAGAAAAAGTAGTGGGTGTTTCTTATAAAGTGGTAGAAGTTGCTGGAGAATCTGGCGATGCTTCTCCATCAACACCAATTGGAGTGAACTTACCAAATGCTGATTGGATTAGAGCTGCACACGGTTCTAAATCGGTGAGTTTGGGAAGTATTATTCACGCTTACGGAAAAGCTGGTGGCAGCGATTTGTTAAAAGAGTTTTGCTATACCGATAAAGAAATGGAAATGCAAATTGCTCATGGCGATGTAGGTGATAAAATGCACACGGCTTTGCATGAGGTTATTGGACATGCTTCGGGTAAATTAAACAAAGGCGTTGGTACGCCAAACGAGACATTAAAAAGCTACGCATCTACTTTAGAAGAGGCTAGAGCTGACTTGGTTGGTTTGTATTATTTAATGGACAACAAATTGGTTGAGATGGGATTAATGTCATCGTTAGAAGTTGGTAAAGCTGCTTATGATGATTACATCAGAAATGGTATGATGACTCAATTGATGAGATTAGAGCCAGGAGCTGTAATTGAAGAGGCCCACATGAGAAACAGACAATTGGTGGCTTCTTGGGCTTTTGAAAAAGGTACCAAAGACAAAGTAATTGAAAAAATTGTAAAAGACGGTAAAACGTATTTTGTGGTAAACGATTACGATAAATTGAGAAGCCTTTTTGGAGAGTTGTTAATGATTATTCAAAAAATTAAATCGGAAGGCGATTACAAAGCCGGTGCTGCCTTGGTAGAAAACTATGGAGTACAAGTTGACCAAGCTTTACACAAAGAAGTATTGGCGAGAGTAGAGAAATTAAAAATTGCTCCTTACAACGGCTTTATTAACCCTAAATTAGTTCCAGTATTGGATGCTAAAGGCGAAATTACCGACATTAAAGTAGAATACCCAACAGATTTTACTGAACAAATGTTAGAGTATGCTAAAACTTACTCGTTTTTACCAAGCGAAAATTAAGAAGTAAAAACACTTAGATAAAAAAGAGCCAATTCATTTGAATTGGCTCTTTTTTATCTAACGAGGTGGTCTTCCATTTCGCTTAATAAGGCTTGACTGCATAACAGAATATCTTCTCAATGTTTTAAAATATTCTTTTTTAGAAAATCTCTTTTGATCGTGGAAATGTATTTTGAAAAAATGATGGTGTTTCTTTAAATAGTCTAAATAATCAGATACCAAGGTTTTATTATTGTTAGCATGATTATTAACATGAAAAAATATTGATTCGTCATTTAAGTCAATAATTTTTATTTTAATTGTTTCGAAATCAGAGAATTTATATTCTGTTCTTTTTTCTGTTACAGTATTCATTCCAAAATTTATCCATAACATTTTAATATTTTTAAATTCAATTGTTGAACAATTTTTTTGATTTATTATTAGTCCTTTTTTATCCAATGAAATATCACCAATTATTCTTCCTCTGACTTTTTTATCGTAGCGTCTTTCTAAAAAATATAAAAGAGGCAGTAAGATAATCATCATCATTTTTGCTGTTAATTTATCATAAGGTATACCTAACCATAAAAAAACAAGAGGACCTATATAAATGAACCCAAAAAATAGAAGTACAAAAAGCAGGACAACAATAATTCTCTCAAATAGTGATGGAGATTTTAGAATGTTAAATGTGATAGTTTCAGAAAATATTTCGAGCATAAAAGAAATATCAATATTTGTTTTAACCCAACTTCTCTATCTCATCAACCAATGTATTGATGTGGTCAAATTTTTTCAACTTGATTTCTTTTTTTTGAGTTTTGAGTTCTTTGCTAAAAGCAATAATTAAGTCTAATGCGTCAACTTCGCTTCCAATCATGTTTTGGTCAAAATTTGAGCCCACCATATAACCATCGTTAGAGATTCCTAAACACCAATCTTCAATAAACTCACTCAAGGTTATTTGGTTTGGGGTATAATCGTCCCAGTTATCCAACACACAATCTTGTGCTAATTTTTTGTCCGACCAAAAACAAAACAAACCAATTGGCTCACCTTTTCTACCTTCATAAATGGTTGAATTAGACGTAGCTAATCCCTCACTGTTTTTAAGGCACCAAACAACACCAGTTTCACATACTTTTTTTATGAATTCTTGGTGGTTCCCTTTTGTTTTAATGGAATGTTGAGACATCGTAAATAATTTTAATCTAATTGCATTTCAGGTATTTCTCCTTCAATAACTAATTTACCTGCGGTAGCGGTTTTAATTTGTTCTACCGTAACACCTGGAGCACGTTCAAGCAAATAAAATGCACCGTTTTTAATTTCCATTACCGCTAATTCGGTAACCACTTTGGTAACACATCCAACACCAGTTAATGGCAATGAACATGCTGGTAATAATTTACTTTCGCCAGCTTTGTTGGTGTGCATCATGGCAACAATAATATTTTTTGCAGAAGCTACTAAATCCATAGCACCACCCATACCTTTTACCATTTTACCTGGTATTTTCCAGTTGGCAATATCGCCGTTCTGAGAAACTTCCATAGCACCCAATACCGTTAGCTGAACATGTTGTCCTCTAATCATGGCAAAGCTTGTTGCAGAGTCAAAAATAGAAGCGCCAGGTTGTAAGGTTACGGTTTGTTTACCTGCATTAATTAAATCGGCATCTTCTTCTCCATCAAATGGAAAAGGGCCCATGCCCAAAATTCCATTTTCCGATTGAAACTCAACCGTAATGTCTTTGTTTACAAAGTTAGCAACCAAGGTAGGAATACCTATTCCTAAGTTAACATACCAACCATCTTTTAATTCTTGTGCAATTCTTTTTGCTATTCCAATCTTGTCTAACATAATTAATCAATTTGAAAATTTGAAAATTTGAAAAATTATTTCTTTTTACTTGATGAAATAATTTTTGATATAATCAAATGTATTGTGTTTAGTTCTTTTATTAACTCCTCATTAGGACTTGGATAATGTGTTGATTCTTTACATAGTTGAAGCCAATAAATCAACTCGTCTGTTTCTTTAGCGGCTATTTTAAATTTATGAATAAAGTCAGCTTTACTTTCCGCATTTTGAGCTTCTCTAATGTTTGCACCTATTGATGTTCCACTTCTAAAAATTTGAGAAGCCATCTCAAAACGATTTTTAGATCTAATTTCTTCAGAAAAATCGATAATTTTTATCGCAAAAGCAAAGGTTAAATTTACAATTAGATTTTCTTTATCGTTTCTCATGTTCAAATTCTCAAATCAAGGCATTTTCAAATTATTTACTCCTAACGGTTCTCTGTTCAATTCTCTTCTCGTAATTTGCTCCTTGAAAAATGCGTTGTACAAAAATGCCAGGAGTATGAATAAAATTGGGGTCTAATTCGCCTTCAGGGACTAAATGTTCTACTTCGGCAATAGTAATTTTACCTGCCATAGCCATCATAGGATTAAAATTTCGGGCAGTAGCTTTATAAATTAAATTACCTGCAGTATCGCCTTTCCAAGCTTTTACTATGGCAAAATTGGCAGTTAAAGCTGCTTCTAAAATGTGAGGTTTACCATCAAATATTCGAACTTCTTTGCCTTCGGCAACTTCGGTACCGTATCCTGCGGGGGTAAAAAATGCGGGTATTCCTGCTCCACCAGCTCTACAACGTTCTGCTAATGAACCTTGAGGAATTAAGTCAACTTCCAATTCTCCACTCAACATTTGTCGTTCAAACTCGTCGTTTTCGCCAACGTATGAGGAAATCATTTTTTTAATTTGTTTGTTTTGTAAGAGTAAACCCAACCCAAAATCGTCTACACCAGCATTGTTAGAGATACAAGTTAACCCTTTTACATTCATTTTTACCAACTGAGCGATACAGTTTTCAGGTATTCCACACAAGCCGAAACCACCTAACATTAAGGTCATATCGTCTTTAATTCCTTTTGTTGCATCTTCAACATTGGCAACAACTTTATTAATAGCCATAGTTATTTTGTTTTAATATTGAGGACTATCGTTGTAATCCGTATTCAAATTTTTCCCTAAATTATATTTTACGCAATCTAATTCAATGGTTAGAGGTTTTTCAGGTTTTTCAAAATCGCCCGAAGAAATTTTTAGTGTTGGGTCGGCATGAACTTTCTGCATAAAATAACCCCAAATTGGCAATGCAGTATTTGCACCTTGCCCCATATCGGTTGTCGCAAAACGAATACTACGTTCTTCTGCACCTACCCAAACGCCTGTAACTAAATCAGGGGTTAAACCCATAAACCATCCATCGGAGTTGTTTTGAGTAGTACCTGTTTTACCAGCAATAGGATAACGGTGTCCTGTGTAAGGTCTAGATTCAGTAATTGAACCTCGTAATCTCATTCCTGTACCACTTACATTTCTTGGGTTTTTCATTAAACTGCCTACACAGTTGTTACGCTCGCCATCAACCACACCTTTCATTAAATCCAACATTACATAAGCTGTTTCTTCGCTCATGGCTTCGTTGGTTTTGGGTTTAAAGTCGATAATTACGTTTCCATGTTTATCCTCAATACGAGTGTACATGGTGGGTTCAATCCACACACCTTTATTTGCCATGGTTGAGTTGGCTCCAACCATTTCGTAAACACTTAAATCGGCTACACCTAAACAAAGCGACGGAACCGCCTCTAATGGACTAGTTATGCCCATAGCTTTTGCCTGCTTAACAACGGCTTGAGGACCAAATTGCTTCATAATCCAAGCTGTAATGGTGTTCATAGAGTTTGCTAATGCATATTTTAACGACACATTACAACCATAAAGTCCGTCAGAATTTTTTGGAGTCCAATCTTGCAAAATACCAAATTCTCCTTTTCTAAAGGTATAACGAGTATTGGTTACCTCATAACAAGGAGAATAACCATTTTGAATAGCTGTAGCATAAACAAAGGGTTTAAATGTAGAGCCCACCTGACGACGAGAAGATTTTACGTGGTCGAAAGAGAAATGAGTAAAATTGGTTCCGCCCACCCAAGCTTTAATATAGCCAGTATGAGGGTCCATTGCCATTAACCCAGCTTGTAAAAAGCTTTTGTAGTAACGGATTGAATCGTTTGGCGAAAGAATGGTGTCTTTGTCTCCTTGATAAGTAAAAACCGTCATAGGAGTAGGTTGGTTGAAAATAATTTTAATCGAATCTTTTGCTGGAGCCCAACGTTTAAAGTTGCAATCTTCTGCCGTACATTGAAAATAATGACCACTTTTTTCTACAAACTTTCCTCTTCTTCCACAGTTTTCACATTCTTGACCAGTTAAAATTTGATAACGTGCCGTTCGTAAACGTGCCGTTTGCATAATCTGTTCGTATTGATCGTCAGAAATTCTGTTATCAAAAGGGTACTTGTTTTTTCGGTATTTTACCAAATGTGTAAAAAACTGACGTTGTAAAGTTTTACCGATGTACTCTTGAACGGCCCACTCTGCATAAGTTTGCATTCTAGAATCGATGGTGGTATAAATTTTCAACCCATCCATGTAAATGTTGTATGGAGAGCCATCTTTTTTAGCATAAACATACGTTCCATCTTCATTCTTTTGGTCAAACATTTTCTGTAATTCTCCTCTCAAAATCTCGCGATAATAAGGAGCTAAACCTTCTTTGTGGTCAACAATTTTGTAATCTAAACCAAGCGGTAAAACCCTTAACGAATCGTACTGAAAATCGGTGATAAAGTCGTTTTTCAACATTTGTTTTAAAACTACTTCTCTTCTGGTTTGAGTCATTTCTGCTCTTCGAAGTGGGTTATAAAGCGCTGGGTTTTTAGCCATACCAACCAACATGGCAGCTTCTTGTAGGTCTAATTCTATGGGTTCTTTATTAAAATAAACGTTACTTGCCGATTTGATACCTACCGCATTATTGATAAAATCGAACTTATTCAAATACATGGTAATAATTTCTTGCTTGGTGTATCTTTTCTCTAGTTCAACAGCAATAATTTGTTCTTGTAATTTTTGTTTTATTTTATTGAAAATACCACCTTTTCTGTCGTGAAACATCATTTTAGCCAGTTGCTGAGTAATGGTACTCGCTCCACCAGCTCGTCCTAGGTTAATAACTGCTCGCATTAAACCTCTAAAATCAATTCCCGAATGACTTAAAAAACGTTCATCTTCTGTAGCTATTAAAGCAGAAACCAAATGAGGAGATAAATCCTCAAACTTTACATTGGTTCGGTTTTCTTTAAAATACTTGCCCAATAGTTTTCCATCGGTAGTAATAATTTCTGAAGCTAAGTTGCTTTTAGGGTTTTCTAATTCTTGTAACGAAGGAAGTGGGTCGAATCCCATTGATCCCGTTTTTGCACACCACATGGTAATGAAAAACAACAGCATTGGTAGCACAACAAACAGGCCCCAAAAATACAAGATGATTTTTTTAGGAGTAAGTGGAGTATTTGAATTTTTAGCCATTTTTTAATGCAGTGTATTAATCGTCTTTACGTTCTATTCTTAATCCGATATCAGAAATTCCTTGTAAACCATTTTCAACCCTCATGGCTTGTTCAAACGAAAATTGATATTCGCCTGAGTGAGCAAACTTAAACCCGCCAATATAAGGCACTTTTACATCCCACAAATCGCCAATGCCTTTGCCAAGCCATTTGCCACTTTTATCTGCTAAGGTACAATTTACAGTATCGATAGAAAAATTACCATCAGGACCTTCAATTTTAACAAACATATACAAGTTACTAAACGGATAATTTCCTTTGTTTCGTACATTGATATAAAGGTTATGCGCACTCGTTGTGTCAGAAATATTGACCGTAAACTTTGCAACATTTTCACGTTTCCAATCGCCATTTTCTACTTCAATATATTGGTCAAAAACTTTATTAGAATCACAAGAAAACAGGAGCAAAGCGAGTAGAAAAATCAAAGTAGGAATACCGAAAACGCTTTGCTTCCAACTTCCAACTTCCGTCTTC
The DNA here is from genome assembly GCA_020635795.1 of Flavobacteriales bacterium. Taxonomy (NCBI): domain Bacteria; kingdom Pseudomonadati; phylum Bacteroidota; class Flavobacteriia; order Flavobacteriales; species Flavobacteriales bacterium. Next base: position 17,498 of record JACJZD010000005.1, on the reverse strand, counting down.
CGCCTTCCAACACTATTTTTTGTTGTTATCATTCTTTTTGAAAAACTTTTTCTTGTTTCTATTTCTGTTATTGTTGTTTTTCTTCTTTTTATGAGTGTTGTCGAAACGAGTTAAACTATCTTGACCAACAACATTTGCATAATCAGGCTCAACAAATTCTTTTTTAACTGGCTCAACAAAAGCAACTAAATCGTGAGGTTTTTGACCCTTTTTATTAAGTGCTATAATTTCGTTTACACGCTCCACTTTTATTTCAACAAACTGAATGGCTTCGTGTTTGTAAGAATACCACATCAAGTTTTTGAAAATGTCCATTTTTCGGTAAAATGCCACACCTTTTTCGGTTTCCAAGTTAATGTTGGTATCCGGAAAGATTTTCAACGCATCAGTATATGCATCTAACTCGTAATTTAAACAACATTTTAACTTTCCACATTGCCCAGCAAGCTTTTGTGGGTTTAACGAAAGTTGTTGATAACGAGCAGCAGAGGTAGAAACCGAACGAAAATCGGTTAACCAAGTAGAGCAACACAATTCTCTTCCACACGAACCAATTCCACCTAATCGACTAGCTTCTTGACGAACACCAATTTGTTTCATTTCAATACGCACTTTAAACTCATCAGCCAAACGCTTAATTAATTCACGAAAATCGACACGAGCTTCGGCAGTATAATAGAAAATAGCTTTTGATTTATCGCCTTGATATTCTACGTCGCTAATTTTCATGTCTAAGCCAAGTTCAATGGCAATAGTACGAGCTTTGTACATGGTATCCACTTCCATTTTTTGGGCTTCAATCCACTTGTCAATATCAGTCTTTTTAGCTAATCGGTATATTTTTTTTACTTCAGGAGAATCGAACGGTACTTTGTGTTTTCTCATCTGTTTTTTTACCAATTCACCAGTTAATGAAATGGTACCAATATCGTGTCCAGAAGTAGATTCAACAGCTACAACATCGCCAGCATTTAGCGATAATTTATCTACATTTCTAAAAAATTCTTTTCGGCTATTTTTAAAACGAACTTCTACGCAATCAAAAATTTCTTGTCCGTGAGGTAATTCAATATCAAGTAACCAATCAAAAACATTTAATTTGTAACTGCTGCATGAACCACTTTTACTACAACCACCTCCGCTTGAAGAGCCGCAGCCACCAGAACCACAACCCCCTTCAGAACCACAACTACTACATCCCATAATTTTTTCTATATCTTAAATCGGTATTAAACCGAGCTTGTTAAACGTAATTTTCCTAATCAACAAATATACTATTCTTAATCAGATTTTTTAGCGAGAAATTAAGATTGAGAAATTTTTTTATTGCTCGAAAACAGGGGCTTTTACCCGAAGTAACTTGGTAAGTTTTAACGAAACATCTAAAAACAAAATTTTAGGATTGGCATTTCGTTCGATGTGATAATGCGCATCATTAAACAATTCAATGATTTCGATGCAGTTTGCTCCATGAATAAACGGAGCAAATTTTAGAAGAAATTGAGATTCGTTTGAGGTTCTTTTATTCAGCGCTGACGAGCCAAAATTGTTGATTAAACTTTCTCTAAAAATGTGCAAACAATATTGAGTAAACTGTTTTTGTTTTTCTCTACCAATTTTTTGAATGTCGTCAGAAAATGAGATTAACGAAAGCACATCAGCTTTAAAAGCTGCACGCATCCAGTTGGTAAAGAGGGTATAAAAAAGCTCTTCAGCATCCGACGATTGAATTAATTTTTTTGCCTCTAAATAATTGCCATCGGCAAGTAAACTAATGGTTGTTGCTTGTTCAGCGGAAACTTGAAACTCCTTCACTACATTTTCAGCTAAATCTACTGGTTTTATTTTGCTTACTTTAAAGGTTTGAGTTCGTGATAAAATGGTTGGAATTAATTGCTCCGATTCGTGTGCAACCAAAATAAATAAGGTTTTTGGTTCAGGCTCTTCTAATATTTTTAACAACTTGTTGGCAGAAGAATTGTTGAATTTTTCGGGATACCAAATAATCATCACTTTGTATTCCGATTCGTAAGTCTTTAGGCTTAATTTTTTTAAAATCTCTTGACTTTCTTCCGAAGGAATAAGTAAGGTTTTATTTTCTGTTTCAATTTTTTCTTGCCACTGATTTATAGAGAAATACCCATTGTTGTCAAGAACAATTTCTCTCCAATCATCAATAAAAACATCACTAACGGGCTTGCCTTTTACTTTATCGGTGTTGGCGGTAGGAAAAACAAAATGTAAATCGGGATGAACCAGTTTTTGGTTTTTAATACAAGCACTGCAAACGCCACAAGAGTCTTCGTCTTTTTTATCCTCACACATAATGTAGTGAGCATAAGCCAAAGCCAAAGGTAAGTTTCCAGTTCCCTCTTCACCTAAAAACAATTGGGCATGACTAATTCTTCCTTCTTTTACCGAGGCTATCAATCTCTTTTTCAAGTCAGACTGTCCTATAACATGGCTAAATTGCATACTCTTCAAAAGTAATTATTATCGGTATTGTTTCATATTAAAATGGAAATTTTACTTTTGTACAATATCACAAAAGGATTAACCACATAGAAACATAGTTGTTGAATTTGACTCAAAAATATTTAGATGATTTAACTTATGAAGTGATTGGTTCGATTATAGAAGTTCATAAGCTGATGGGTAGAGGTTTGCTTGAAAGCGTTTATCAAGAATGCTTAAAGCAAGAGTTGTTACATAGAAAAATAAATTTTTTATCAGAGTTTCAAATTCCCGTAATTTATAAAGGAACAACATTATCAATTGGATTTAGGTGTGATATGTTTATCGAAAATTGTTTAGTGTTAGAATTAAAGTCGGTTAACGATATAAGCAGTAATTTTGAAGCGCAGCTTCTAAACTATATGAAACTTTTAAAAGCTCCAAAAGGCATCTTGGTTAATTTTAATTGCAACAACATATTCAAAGAGGGGCAAAAAACCTATGTCAATGAATATTTTAGTCAATTGCCTAAGATTTAAAACTATGTAGCTATGTGGTTAAAAAAAGAAATAACAAAATAAAATACCATGCAAAATATTGATAATTATGATTTTTCAGGAAAAAAAGTATTAATTCGTGTTGATTTTAACGTGCCACTTAACGAGCAATTTGAAGTAACGGATAATACTCGAATTTCAGCATCAATTCCTACCATAAAAAAAGTATTAAAAGGTGGTGGTGCGGTAATTTTAATGTCGCACTTGGGTAGACCAAAAAGTGGTTACGAAGAAAAATTTTCCTTAAAACATATTTTAGTTGAGGTTGAAAAATTGGCTGGCACTCCAGTAAAATTTGCACCCGATTGTATTGGAAAAGAGGCAGAAGAATTAGCTACTGAGTTAAAAGCAGGTGAAATTTTGTTGTTAGAGAACTTGAGATTTTATGTTTCTGAAACGAAAGGAGATTTAGAGTTTACTGAAAAATTAGCCAAACTAGGCGATGTTTACATCAACGATGCGTTTGGTACTGCTCATCGTGCACATGCTTCAACAACCATTATTGCTCAGTTTTTTCCAAACGATAAAATGTTTGGCTATTTAATTGCTAAAGAAATTGAAAGTGTTTCGAAAGTAATGAATAATGGAGAATTTCCAATTACAGCAGTTGTTGGTGGCGCAAAGGTTTCGAGCAAAATTATTATCATGGAAAAATTGCTGGACAGTGTGGATAATATCATTATTGGAGGAGGAATGGCATATACCTTTGCTAAAGCCTTAGGAGGAAATGTGGGTAGTTCGCTTATTGAAGATGATTTTTTAGAAACAGCTTTGGAAATTATCAAAAAAGCAAAACAAAAAAAGGTGACCATTTATTTGCCTGAAGATACCTTGGCCGCCGACAAATTTGGTAATGATGCAAACACTCAAGTTTGTGATACCAATAATATTCCTGAAGGATGGATGGGGTTAGACATTAGCGATAAAGCAATAGCTTCATATAAAAAGTGTTTGTTGGAATCAAAAACCATTTTATGGAACGGACCAATGGGTGTTTTTGAAATGGAACAATTCCAAAAAGGGACAAAAGAAATTGCGTTAGCTATTGCAGAAGCAACTAAAAAAGGAGCTTTTACTCTAGTAGGTGGAGGTGATTCAGTTGCTGCAGTTAACAAATTTAATTTAGCCGACCAAGTTAGTCATGTAAGTACTGGTGGTGGAGCCATGTTAGAGTATTTAGAGGGAAAAGAATTGCCAGGAATTGCGGCAATTTTGAATTAATATTTTTTGTAAATAATTGGGTATATTTGATTGAAAAATCAATCCAAATGAAATACATTATTCCTATAATCTTGTTTTTACTTGTTGCCAACACAAGTGTTTCAGCACAAAAAATATTCAAAGTAAAATACGAAAGTCAAGCTGACTTAAAAGTGTACATCGTAAAATATGAATCGCAATGCGATTTAAAGGTTTTTATGGTTAAGTACGAAAATCAAGCCAATAAAGATGGTTTGTGGTATTCGGTTGATTACGAATCGCAAGCGGATAAAAAAGTATTTTTTGTTGATTACGAGAGTCAAGCCGACCTAAAAATTTTCTTTGTAGATTATGAAAGTCAGGCTGGATGGAGAAATCAATCGAAAGCACATTTGTTAAAGTTTTAGTGCAAAAATTTAAAATTTGTCAATTCGAGTGAATTTTACGATTGAAATGAGTGAAATTTGTATCGAGAATTAGAAAAACTGTTCTCTATACTTTTCTTTCAGAAAAACTCGAACTGACATAAATTATTTATATGACTATAGAACAAGCACAACAACTCGTTGATAATTGGATAAAACAACATGGTGTTCGTTATTTTAATGAGCTAACCAATATGGCGATGCTAACCGAAGAAGTTGGTGAAGTAGCTCGTATCATAGCTCGACGATATGGTGAACAATCTGAAAAAGAGAGTGATAAAAACAAAGATTTGGGCGAAGAAATGGCAGATGTGTTGTTTGTATTGATTTGTTTAGCCAACCAAACAGGCGTAGACTTAACTAAAGCATTGGAACAAAACCTCGAAAAAAAGACTAAAAGAGATGGCGAAAGACATCACAATAACGAAAAGTTAAAGTAGTAGAGGTTCATAAACATAAAACCACATAGATACATAGCTTTTTATGTTTATTAAGAAACAAATAGCCACGCATAGCTCTCCCGATTTATCGGGAGAAACCTACTGTTTTCTTAAAGATTTTTTGTTAAATCGACGGTTAAGTTAACTATGTTTCTATGTGGTTCACATTACTTTGGGTTTTGGTTACGAACTAACATTTAAAATGAATCAGCTCAATTAATATCCCGTCAGGATAATGTAACAAGTTTAAGGTAAATCCTTATTTTTGCCAATCAAAATAAACGAGAATCAGCATGAATTTTATTGAAGAACTGAAATGGAGAGGCATGATACAAGATATTATGCCAGGAACAGAAGAACAATTTGCAAAAGGAATTACTTCGGCATATATAGGGTTTGACCCAACTGCCGACTCGTTGCACATTGGCAGCTTGGTTCAAATCATGATTTTGGTTCATTTACAACGAGCAGGACACAAACCTTATGCGTTGGTTGGTGGAGCAACTGGTATGGTTGGAGACCCTTCTGGAAAATCAGCAGAACGTAATTTATTAGATGATGATACGCTTCAACACAATATAAAAGGAGTTCAAAAACAATTAGAACAGTTTTTAGATTTTAATTGTGGAGCCAATTCGGCAGAGGTAGTTAACAATTACGATTGGTTTAAGAACATGAGTTTTTTGGAGTTTATTCGTGATGCGGGAAAGCACATTACAGTCAACTATATGATGGCTAAGGATTCTGTAAAAAGCAGAATGGAAACTGGTATGTCGTTTACCGAATTTAGTTACCAGTTAATTCAGGGATATGATTTTTACTGGTTGTGGAAAAACAAAAACTGTACCGTTCAATTAGGTGGTTCCGACCAATGGGGAAACATTGTAACTGGAACAGAATTGATTAGAAGAAAAGATGGAGGAGAAGCTTTTGCGGTTACCACACCTTTGATAAAAAAAGCAGACGGCACCAAGTTTGGTAAAAGTGAAGGCGGAAATGTTTGGTTGGATAAAACCAAAACATCGCCATATAAATTTTACCAATATTGGATTAATGCTACAGATGAAGATGCTTCAAAATACATTCGAATTTTTACCTTGAAAACTAAACAAGAAATAGAAAATTTAGAAAAAGAACACGCCGAAGCTCCGCATTTACGTTTGTTACAAAAAGAATTGGCAAAAGATATTACCACGAGAGTTCACTCTGAGGAAGATTACCTTGCTGCTGTAAATGCATCAGAAATCCTGTTTAAAAAAGACGAAGAAGCATTGATAGCACTAAAAGCACTATCTGAAGAGGTGTTTAATGATGTTTTTGATGGCGTTCCTCAAGCAGAAGTGGCTACAAATGAGATAAAAGTAGGCTTAAGTATTATTGATGCATTGGCTGGAAAAACCAACTTTTTAGCGTCGAATGGAGAGGCTAGAAGAGCGTTAAAAGAAAATGCTATTAGTGTAAACAAAATGAAAGTGAGTGAAGATAAAGTACTGACTCCAGAAGATTTAATTCAAGGCAAATACATTTTGATACAAAAAGGGAAGAAGAACTACTATTTAATTAAAGCCAATTGATGTTATTTTTAAAATCAGTACGAATTATACTATTGTTGTTGAGCATTAGTTCTTCGTTAGCTTCTGTTGCTCAAAAACAAAAAATTTTGGTGGTGCCTTATACCCGTTTTCAGTTTGTTTCGGAGTACCAACTTGCCGAGTTAGCTTCGGTAAACAATGTTAGTTCGCAAGAAGTTTATACCGAATACACCATTGGCTTAAAGACAGCATTAACTAACTATAAAAGTGAGCAGTTTGAGTTCGAAATGATTAGTGAGTTGGATTATTTAACCATAAAAAAACAGGTGAAATACGACATTGAAAAATTTAACGGACGCAAATACAATTCATCTAACTTATCGATACTTGAAAAAGAAAAATTAACCGAAATTCTTGCTCAAAACAATGCTCAGTTTATCATGTTTGTAAATTGGTACGCCATTCAAAAAAATGTTCACACCACTTATACTGGCGATAACAATAAACGAAACCCTTTTTCTTTACATAAACTCGATTTTGATGTGTATAACTCCAAAAAAGAAAAGATAATTGGTAAAGGGAATGTTAAACTTTATTGTGGCGATTTTCCTTCGGCAACTATGGTTGAAGAAAAATGTTTAAAAGCAAGTTCGCTAACACCCTGTTATAATCAGTTAATTGCCGATTTGATTGCGGAACTTTCTGCCAATAAATAGACTCGGTTTTCTTATAAAAAATCCCATTAAAAACTGTTAATTTTTGTGTTAATAAATACCTGCATCTAATTGGTATTTATTCTCAATAAATGCCTTGTAATGGTTATATTTGTTACTCTTCAAAAAAAGTGAAAATTTATATAAATTATGAGCGAACAAAACAAAGGTTATTCGGCCGATAGTATTCAGGCGTTAGAAGGAATGGAGCATGTTAGAATGCGTCCGTCCATGTATATTGGTGATGTTGGATTAAGAGGGTTGCACCACTTGGTTTATGAGGTAGTTGATAACTCTATTGATGAGGCATTAGCTGGGCACTGCGATACCATTTATGTTTCTATCAATGAGGATGAGTCTATTACAGTTAGAGATAACGGTAGAGGGATACCAGTTGACATGCACAAAAAAGAAGGTGTTTCTGCACTTGAAGTAGTAATGACCAAAATTGGTGCAGGGGGTAAGTTTGATAAGGATTCGTACAAAGTTTCTGGTGGTTTGCATGGTGTTGGGGTAAGTTGTGTTAATGCATTATCAGAACATTTAAGAGCAACCGTTTATTTAAACGGAACCATTTACGAACAAGAATACTCGAAAGGTAAAGCACTTTATCCTGTTAAAGAAATTGGTACAACAACAGAACGTGGAACACAAGTTACCTTTACTCCTGATAAAACCATTTTTGACTCAACCATTTACATGTACGAAACACTTGCGACTAGATTGCGAGAGTTATCGTTCTTGAACAAAGGAATCACCATTACATTTCAGGATAAAAGAGAAACCAAAGAAGATGGTTCGTTTAAAGGACAAGTTTTCCATTCGGAAGATGGATTAATAGAGTTTGTACGATACATCGAAGAAACAAGGGAGCCTTTAATTGCTGAAGTAATTAGCATGGAAGGTGAAAAACAAGGTATACCAGTTGAGGTTGCCATGATTTACAACAGTTCTTATTCAGAAAACATTCACTCGTATGTAAATAACATCAATACTCATGAGGGTGGTACTCACCTTTCTGGGTTTAGAAGAGGGTTAACCAATACCCTTAAAAAATATGCCGATGCTTCGGGGATGTTGGATAAGTTAAAATTTGAGATTTCTGGTGATGACTTTAGAGAAGGTTTAACGGCAATTGTTTCGGTTAAAGTACAAGAACCACAATTTGAAGGACAAACTAAAACAAAATTAGGAAACAGAGAAGTTACTGCAGCGGTTAGCCAAGCAGTAAGCGAAATGTTGGAAAATTATTTGGAAGAACATCCAAACGATGCTCGATTAATTGTACAAAAAGTTATTTTAGCAGCAACTGCTCGTCATGCAGCTCGTAAAGCTCGTGAAATGGTACAACGTAAAAATGTACTTACAGGTAGCGGTTTACCCGGTAAATTAGCCGATTGTGCTTCTAAAGACCCAGCAGAATGCGAGATATACTTGGTAGAGGGAGACTCGGCTGGTGGAACTGCAAAACAAGGTAGAGACAGACATTTTCAAGCCATTATGCCATTGCGTGGTAAAATTTTGAATGTGGAGAAAGCCATGCAGCACAAAATTTTTGAAAACGAGGAGATTAAAAACATTTATACAGCACTTGGAGTAAGAGTAGGTACCGAAGATGATGCAAGAGCATTAAACACCGAAAAATTGCGTTACCACAAGGTAATTATCATGTGTGATGCCGACGTGGATGGTTCTCACATCGAAACCTTGATTTTAACGTTCTTTTTCCGTTACATGAAAGAATTGATTGAAGACGGACGCATTTACATTGCTACACCACCACTTTATTTGGTTAAAAAAGGGAAAGAGCAACGTTATTGCTGGAACGAAAAAGAAAGAGACGCAGCCATACAAGACATGAAAGGCGCAGGTAAAGAAGGAAGTGTGGGCATACAACGATACAAAGGTTTGGGAGAGATGAACGCAGAACAACTGTGGTCTACCACCATGAACCCTGAATTTAGAACCTTACGACAAATTACCATTGAAAATGCTGCTGCAGCCGACCATACTTTTTCTATGTTAATGGGCGATGAAGTTCCACCACGTAGAGAGTTTATTGAAGCTAACGCGAAGTATGCAAAAATTGATTCTTAATTAAGAGTAGATGAAAAATAAAAAAAGCCCCAAAGTATTGCTTTGGGGGCTTTTTTTGTTAATTATTTTAACGGTTTACCCATTTCCCATGAGACGACTTTTCAGCACAAATGTTTATACATAAAGATATTATTTTTCAAAGTCAAGATTTATAGGCTCATCTTGTGTAGCAGATTTTTTCCCTTTTACAGAGCCTGTTGTTGGAATATCATCACCTACTACTTCAAATGATATATTATCAAACCAAATTTGACCTGTTCCACCTAGTAATGCCCCATATGCGATAAGTGATGCATTACTTGGAACATCAAGAACAATTTCATATTTTGTCCAGTCTGTAGTACTTTTAATGGGTCTGTCACTCATATTGTCAAATGAAAGCGGTTGTTTTGAGCCAGTTTCGTCAACACGTAACCAAATTCCAGCCCAATTTAAAACGTTTTCAGATTTTACAAAACCGGTCATTCTAACTCGTTTACCAAGAAATTTGCCAGGTTTACTTTGTTGCATTAGTGTCCCGAAACCATCAATTTTTTTGTCAATTGATTTAATAGTTGCGGCATTTTTACCATCTTGTCCAGAACCTTTGTCAATTCCCATTTCATAGCTTTTCGGCTTACTTCCAGCACTAAACCAACCAATAGGTGTAGCAAAAGATAAAAGTACCACTGTTAGCCCTAATAGTAATGTGATTTTTAGAATTGATTTTGCCATTGTCGTTAGTTTTAGAGATAATTAGTCTATTAAATAATATATCTATTAAATATTATATCAATCTTTTTCAAAAGTAATTAAAATATAAAACAAAAAAAGTCCGGCAGAATTCTACCGGACTTTTTTATCAAATTAAAATTAAAAAACTAAAGACTTATTTAACCACTAATTTTTCTACGGTTACTTTATTATCGGCATTAAACTCAATAAAATAAAGCCCCGATTGTAATTTCTTTTGTTGGTCAATACTTAAGGTATATTTACCAGCAGCAAAAGCTTGTCCGTTAATTATTTTGGTTACTTCTTTACCCAATACATCTCTTAAGGTAATGTTTAAGTTTTTAACGTTACCAATTAAGTTAAAGCTTACAAAAGCACTTTCTGTTGTTGGGTTAGGGTAAACGGTTAAGTTGTTTACCAATTTGGTTTCTTCAATACCAACAGTACCATCAAGATTAATATCATCAATGTAAATGTTGTTACCGCCATTGCTTTTAAAGTAAAATTTAAATCGAACATTAGATTTACTAGCCAATGTAGCATTTATTGTTGCTGTATGTGTTTTCCATTGCGATTGTCCTGAAGGGGTAAACGCACTGTTTGTTGCAGGAGCACTCGACAACGTAGAAGCTGTTTTAATGGTTACAATTTGCCACGAAGCACCACAATCAATAGAAGAATAAATAATCAATTGGTCGTTACTACTACCAGTAGCTTTTTTAGCATAAGCAGCTTTAAAATCAAGTGTTGGATTTTGTACCGATGCCAAGTTAAACGATGGAGAAATGGCTTCAGTAACATCGTTAGCAACATTGCTCAAATTGTTAACTCTTAACGATCTGCTTCCGGAATAAGCAGCTATGGTTGAATTTTGCCAAGCATTACCACTTTGAGTATTTATGGTCCAATCGTTGTTAAACGAAGTGGTATTTTCCATACCTTCAACAAACGGTAGGGTAAACTGAGCAGCAATTGTGCTTACCGTAATAATGTTGCTTTTAGAAACCGCTGGAGTGTAATATCCAGCAGATGTACCTGGCGAATAAGTTGCACCATAACTACCAGCCGTGTTGTAGGTAATTACTGGAGATGCTACGTTCGATACGTTTGGCGTTCCACCTGTAAAAGTCCAGTCCCATAAAGTAGGAGTAGCGTTGTAAGTATTTAAATCAGAAAATGTAACAGCATCACCTTCGCACAAATATTGTTTGTTGTATGTAAAGTCAGCCCCCCAAGGAATACATATTGGGTTTGGATTATAAGGGTCGGCAGTACCTGTAAATGTTAAGTTAGATGGAGTCCACAATTGAGCTAAACCAGTAGTGGTATTTGTAGAGTTTAATGTTGCCATCATTCTTGTTTTTTGATCTAAACTAAACATGTTTTGGCAAGCATTGTAGCTCATGTAGTTTTCTATTTGATCTAATACATTTCCTCCATATGGAGAACCTCCGGTATTGTCATTAGAACAAGTGTTTTCGGTATAATCACAAGTTCCACTAGAGGTTGAAACAGGAGGAGTATCGCAACACATATCGCCAGAAGAACCACAACTAAAACCGCAACCACTTTGAAAAGTGTGAAACAGGTTAAAACAGTGACCAATTTCGTGGGTTAGAGTTCTTCCAACTAGAAAAGAATTGTCAATTACCACACCATAAGTACTGTTAATTCCACTTGATGGAAATTGAGCATAACCAGCTACATAACTTGGAGGATTAGAACCATTGATTAAATCAACCACCCAAACATTAAAATACTTTTTGCTATCCCAATAACTTACCGATTTAATGGCATCCGAAGCATTCATGGTTTGAGCATTTTCAACTCTAACAATACCTTCGGTACAATTTCCGTTTGGATCTTTTGTAGCTAATCTAAATTCAATATCTAAAGAGGCAGCGTAAGGCTGAAAAATAGCACGTGTACTTCCAGCATCAGGGTTTAAGCGTTTAAAATCTTGATTTAAAACATTAACTACTTGCTGAATGTCTGCTTTAGTGGCATTACCATTACCATTGTATGTTATAACGTGAAATACAATAGGAATTATAATGGTAGCTTTTTTTGCAGTTGGGTCATAAGTGCTTTTAAAATTGCTAATAAAATCTTCTGCTTCCTGACGTTGTTGAATAATTGCAGGGTTCATTTGTTCAAGCAATTGTGTTTGCTCATCAGTTCTACACCAATTCGCTGATTTGCTTTGCGATTTTAGTGTGGTAGTAGAGGCAATTAAAGAAAGAACAAAAAAAGAAAGTAATGTTTTTTTCATCGTGTTTAGTTTAGTTAGTTTAAGATGTTGATATAGAGTTAACTATCAACTTGTTCAAATATAATTAAAAAAAAGGTAAAAAACCACGCCATTTGACTAACGGTAATTTTTTTGTGCTGAGTGGTTTTAAATGGAACTAGTTTGTTAAATCTCTAACAGAACAAACCACTTGTTGTGATAAATTGGGGTTGTTGATGAATTGAAGTATTTTTCCTGCTGCTGCTTCGGCTGTAGATAAATCACCATTCTTTTTATATTCAACAAAGCGTGCAACATTAGAAAAATTTCCTTCATCAGCATTACGAATATCTTTTTGCATATCGGTATCGATAATTCCCGGAGCAATGCTCAACACCTTTACTTTTGTTTTGTTAATGGTAGCTTCTTCCTGTGTTACTCTGCTAAACATATCAACTCCTGCTTTGGTGGCACAATACACGCTCCAACCATCTATTGCTGATTGCCCTGCACCAGAACTGATGTTAACAATCAAAATTTCTATATTGTTTTTTTGATAGGTTTTTAAAAACTCGTTAGTAATAATGGTAGGCACAACTAGGTTAATGTTGTAACATTCAATTATTTTTTGAGGTGATAAATGACCTACGTGTTTGATTTCACCAACGCTTCCAGCATTGTTTATCAAAACTAATCTATTGGCATCTTTCAATTCAGGAAAGCGAAGTTTTTGAACGACTTCTAAATTTGAAAAATCAATCAGTTTGTGGTAGTATTGTTCATGATTAATGGTATTGCTTCTGGCATATCCGAATACAAAATTAATGGGGTTTTGTAAAAGTTGGTCAGCAATGGCTTTACCTAAACCCTTGCTAGAACCTGTTACAAAAAAGTAATTCATAAAATCTATAATTTAGTTTAAAGCTTGTGTTAAATCAGCAATTAAATCGTCAATATCCTCAATTCCCACACTTAAACGAAGTAAAGATTCTACCACACCAGCTTTATCTCGTTCTTCTTTTGGAATAGAAGCATGAGTCATGGTTGCAGGATGGTTAACCAACGACTCAACTCCACCTAACGACTCAGCCAAAGAAAATATTTTCATGCTCGATGCAATTTTAAAAGCATCTGCTTGTTTGTTTCCTTTTAAGGAGAACGAAATCATACCACCAAAATCACGCATTTGCTTTTTAGCAATTTCATGGTTTGGATGATCGGTAAAACCAGGCCAGTAAATCTTATCTATTTTAGGATGATTTTTTAAAAATTCAGCAACTTTTCGTCCATTAAAACAATGTCTTTCCATACGAATGTGTAAGGTTTTAATGCCTCGAAGCACTAAAAAACTATCCATCGGACCAGGCGTAGCTCCACAGCTGTTTTGAATAAATGCTAGCTGAGTATATAAATCATCGTTACTCAGGCATAAAGCACCCATTATTACGTCGCTATGACCGCCTAAATACTTTGTTGCAGAATGCATAACGATATCAGCACCTAATGCTAGTGGGTTTTGCAAGTATGGCGAAGCAAAAGTGTTGTCAACAGCACAAATTAAGTTGTTGTCTTTTGCAATTTTTGTGCAAACAGCAATATCGATAATTTGCATAGTGGGATTGGTTGGTGTTTCCAGCCAAATCAGCTTGGTGTTTTTGTTAATGGTATTTTTAATGGCATTTTCATCTTTTATATCAATGAAGTGAAATTTGATACCCATTGGTGCAAACACTTGGGTAAACATTCGATAACTACCACCATACAAATCATTTCCTGTAATAACTTCATCACCAGGGCGTAACAATTTTATTACGGCATCAATAGCCCCCATTCCGCTACTAAAACATAAGGCATGTTTTGCCCCTTCTAATTCGGCTAAACATTTTTCTAAAGCTGAACGTGTTGGGTTTTTACCCCTTGCATAAGCATATCCTTTGTGGTAGCCTGGACTTTCTTGCCAAAAAGTTGAGGTTTGGTAAATGGGAGTCATTATAGCACCAGTAGTTGGGTCTGGTTCTTGTCCAGCATGAATTACTTTAGTGCCAAATTTCATATTTGAAGGGTGTTTCATTCCTTTAATTTTTAAAGAAAATATATGTATTTAACGAAGTAGCAATCAACATCCAAACCACATAGGGGAGTAATAATAAAGATTTGATTTTAAGTTGATGAAAATAAGCGAAAAACAAATATCCAACCAACAAGGTAAGTGAAACAATGACTAATAACCCAATAACAACTTGATGATATTTAAAAAACAAGGGATTCCAGCTAACATTTAATATCCATTGTAAAGCAAATAAAAGCATTAAGGTATTTTTGTTGTGAATGTTTTGCCAAGCATAAGCCATGTAAATGGCAAAACAAATCATTATTGATGTCCATGCTGTACCGAAGACCCATCCTGGAGGAGTCCAAGGTGCTTTGTTTAGATTTTGATACCAATCTCCACTTACTGCACCACTTGTAAACAAACCACCTAAACCTAATGCGGCAAAATTGATGAATAAGAAAATGATAATTTTAATGGTCATTATTATATCATTTTTAATTTGTTATTAATTATAAACCCCGCCGTTGGCAGGGTTTTAATTTAAAGATTTAATAAAACTTCTTCAGGATTTTTACCTCCAAAAATTATTTTGGTTGGGTTTTCAAGCATTTCTTTAACCGTTTTCAAGAATCCTACCGATTCTTTACCGTCAATTATACGGTGGTCGTAGCTTAATGCTACAAACATAATTGGTCTAATTTCTACTTTTCCGTCAATGGCAACTGGTCGGTCAACGATGTTGTGCATGCCTAAAATGGCACTTTGAGGAGGGTTGATAATTGGAGTACTCAACATAGAACCAAAAACACCACCATTGGTAATGGTAAATGTTCCACCTTCCATATCGGTAATATCAATTTTACCATCACGAGCTTTTACAGCTAAACGCTTAATTTCTGATTCTATTTCAGCTAAGCTCATTTGTTCAGCGTTTCTAACCACAGGAACCATTAAGCCTTTTGGAGAACTTACAGCAATACCAATATCTGCATAATTAAAGCTAACCATTTGGTCACCATCAATCATCGAATTTACGGTAGGATATTGACGTAAAGCTTCAGTTACTGCTTTTGTAAAAAACGACATAAAACCAAGACCTACACCATGCTTTTCTTTAAATGATTCTTTGTATTTAGCACGTAAATCCATTAAAGGTTTCATGTCAACTTCATTAAAGGTGGTTAACATAGCTGTTTCGTTTTTAACTGAAACCAATCTCGAAGCAATTTTTCTTCGAAGCATGCTCATTTTTTCGGTGCTTTGGTCTCTAGTACCACCCCATCCAACAATTGAATTTGGCGTTAATCCGCTTGTTAAATACGCTTCAATATCGGCTTTGGTAATTTTACCATTTGAACCCGAACCACTTACTTTAACTGCATTTACATTATTTTTTGCAATCATTTCTTTAGCAACAGGAGTAGCTTTTACATCAGTTTTTGAAGCTGGCATTGGGTTAGGAACTACTTCTGCCTTTTTTTCAGCTACCACTTCTTTAACAGGAGCAACTTCTTTTTTCTCGGAACCTGCTGGGCGTTTAGCTTTGGTGTCGATTAAACAAACTACCGAACCAACTTTTACTAAATCGCCTTCTGCTGCCTTTAAAGTGATAATGCCTGATTCTTCGGCAGGCAATTCTAATGTTGCTTTATCAGAATCTACTTCTGCAATAGCTTGGTCTTTTTCAACATAATCGCCATCTTCAACTAACCAAGTTGCAATTTCTACTTCTGTAATTGATTCTCCCGGAGAGGGAACTTTCATTTCTAAAGCCATAATGTTTAAAATTTAGCCCCCTAACCCCCGAAGGGGGAATGAGGTTTATGGATTAATGTTATTATTTATAATTTTTTAATTTCTATTATCTATCAAATAAATAAGCTGTCCATCTCCCTCCCTTCGGGAGGGTCGGGGAGGGCTTTAGCTAACCAATGAATTTTCAAATACTTTGTTAATGATTGCATTATGTCTTCGAGCATGAACCTTTGATGACCCTGTTGCAGGAGCACCACTTTCTTGTAAAGAAATCACGTCTAATTTAACAGAAGTGTAATGTCTTAACATGTGACACCATGCACCCATATTTTCAGGTTCTTCTTGTGCCCAAATGTATTTTTTTGCTTTACCGTATTTTGCAACAATGTTGTCCAATTGTTTTTGAGGTAAAGGATACAATTGTTCAACTCGAACTATTGCCATGTTATCTGCCCCGCCAATTTCTTCTTGTTTAGCTAATAAATCGTAATAGAATTTACCTGTACAGAAAACCACTGTATCAACATTTTTAGCATTTGCTTTTGAGTCGTCAATTATTTCTTGGAAAGCTCCATTTGCCATTTCTTCAATGCTTGAAACGCATTTAGGGTGACGTAATAAACTTTTTGGAGTAAACACTACTAAAGGCTTTCTGAAATTGAATTTTAGCTGACGACGTAATAGGTGGAAATAGTTAGCTGGAGTACTACAATCAGCTACTATCATGTTGTCTTCTGCGCACAATTGTAAAAAGCGTTCCATTCTTCCGCTCGAATGTTCTGCACCTTGCCCTTCATAACCATGAGGTAATAACATTACCAAACCGTTTTGTGTTTTCCATTTTTCTTCAGCAGCACTCAACAATTGGTCAATAATAATTTGAGCACCATTATTAAAATCACCAAACTGAGCTTCCCAAATGGTTAAACCATGTGGAGTTGCCATCGCATATCCATATTCAAAACCTAAAACACCGTATTCCGATAACAACGAATTGTAAACATGAAATTTTTGTTGTGTTTTTGAAATGTTATTAAGTGGGATATATTCCTCTTCAGAATCTTCTACTTTAACCACAGCATGTCGGTGCGAGAACGTTCCACGCTCAACATCTTGTCCTGATAAACGAACCATGTGACCTTCTTCTAACAATGAAGAATAGGCTAAAAGCTCTCCCATTGCCCAATCCAATTGATTGGTTTCATCAACCATTTTAATTCTGTCTTCAAACAGACGTACAATTTTGCTGATGAATTTTTTATCTTTTGGAAGAGTACTGATTTTTTTAGCAATTTCAGCCAGTTTTTTCTTGTCGAATGAAGTGTTTA
>JACJZD010000004.1 GCA_020635795.1 Flavobacteriales bacterium | reverse complement strand
TGGCTTTAAAATAAAAGCACCTAACATTCAATATATAATATGCCCTGTTTCTAGCTTTTGTAGCTTTTTTTAGCTTTTATGGTTTGCTCCATAATTTTTTGCGAGTGGTTACTTATTTACTTTTTGCAAGTTGCATCCTTGCTTTGGTTGGTTTGCTTTGTGGTTACTTATTTTTTATGCTAGTATATGAAGCTATCGCAAAAATTATTACTTTTAAGCATTGTACAAACTGAACGGCACATTACATATTGTGGCGTTAGCAAACATTAAAAACAAACAATATGAAAAGATTTTTTTTAACATTTTTGGGAAGCCTAGTTTCATTAATATCAGTAGGACAAACATTTAATGGACAATTAGGATACGGAGTTTCACCCTTGGGACATTCTGCGGATTTTTCTCAATTTGGAGCATTCTTGAATGAGGTTGGATTAATGTGCAATGGAAATGGTGTAGTGCTTGTTAATGCAAATTGGAGAGACAATATTAATACATCGGGAAGTATACCAACCGTGCATAAGACAGTAAGCCAACTGCAGCCATCTCCATACGGTTATCACGATATGTTGGCTTTTCCATTCGCTGAATATCCAACTTTATTTCTTAATACTAATTCGGATACAACCAACAATTGGACAAACTCAAACATGAAATCCTTATTTCTCCAAATGTTAAGAAACACAGCAGATTCACTTCATCCTGAATATATTTTTATTGGAAATGAAATAAATTTTTACTGGGCTCAAGATTCCGTAGATTTTTTAAATTTTGTTGGATTTTATCATCAAGCCTATGATACCATTAAACTGTATTCACCTAATACGAAAGTTGGAACTATCTTTAACTATGAACATTTATCAGGAAATGGAGTCAATGTTGGATGGAACACTCCTTATTGGAATGCACTCAACGTTTTTAATTTCAATAAAATTGATGTGTTTGGAATGACTGTATATCCTTTTTTTAATTATAATCAAGCCTCCTTAGTCCCTTCAAATTACATGAGTGATTTTTTTCAACAAATTGGCAATAAACAAGTATATTTCACGGAAACTGGTTGGCCTGCTGATTCGTTTATTGGGACTTGGACTTGTTCTCCTCAACAGCAAGAAATTTACATAGATTCTTTAGTCAATTTTGTTTCACAAGGCAATGTTATTGGCCTAAATTGGCTATACCTTCATTATTTAATGGATCCTCAGATAAATGATGGCATCAAAATTTTTAATTCAGTTTCATTAAGAGATTCTCTTGGTTTGGATAGACCTGCTTTGTTAAAATGGACTAATCTTTGTTCAACAACATCTGTTTTGGATAATGAAAGCGAAAGAATGAATTATAAAATTTTTCCAAACCCATCATCTAATTCAGCTATAATTACATCACCATCTAGGTTTAAATATTGTCTTTTAAATAATATGGGTGAAACATTATTTGTGAGCGATTCATATAATACAGAATTTGATATTTATACCAATAATTTACCACAAGGCATTTACTTTGTAAAATGTTTAACGGAAAACAACCATATTCACACACTCAAACTTGTAAAAACAAATTAATAAGAAGAATATGAAAATCACTATTTTAATACTGACAATAGTCTTATTCCATTTTAATGTTAAAGCACAAATTGATACGGTAACTCTAACTGAAAAATCCGCCCATTTTTTTCCATCAATACCAGTAAAGTCTTCCTTCACATCATTATTTGATAAGCGTACTGGAGTGGACTTTGTTTATTCTGCTAATATGGAGTCTGGATTAGGGATATATGATATTTCAAATTCAACCATTATTAATCCAGTGTTGAATTGGCCAATAAGTAATTTTAATAACCTTGATGTTTCTACAATTGAGCAAAGAGGAAACTCTTTATTTGTTGGCATTGGAGATTTTCAGGTGAATACAAATTCTTCATCTGGATTGGCGATTATCGATATTACAAACCCAAGCGTGCCAATTATAAAAGATATATGGGACAGCACATTATTCGACCATGGAATATCTCACCTTATTGTTGAAGGTAATTACGCATATCTATCGACAATGACTGATGGAATAATTATATTAGACGTATCAAACGAAAACAATATTTTATTTAAATCACATTTACAGTTAGATTTAAACTTCCCATCATCTTCTTCAAATGCACACAACGCTAGAGGTTTGAAATATAAAAACGACACTTTGTATGTGTGCTTTGATAGAGGAGGTTTACGTGCTATAGATGTTACAAATAAAAATAACCCTATTGAAGTATATAAATACATAAACACATCGTTAAATTCTCAAGCTGCTGCTGCTTACAATGATATAGCAATAAAAGGGAACTATGCATTTGTATCTGTGGATTATTGCGGGCTTGAAGTGCTTGACATAAGTTCAATCCCTTTTACTTCTGTGCAATGGTTTAATCCTTGGGGATGCAACAATACCAATTGGAGTGGAGCCCATTTGCACACCAACGAAGTAATACTTTCAAATAACGACAGCCTACTGTTTGTCACGGCAGGACAATCGGAATTATTTGTATTTGATGTAACAAGCCCTATGACCGTTTCTAAGGTTGGTGAGTATGTAAACTTAAATGACACACTTGCAACACATGGTTTGGATGTGTGGAATGATAAAATTATTTTAAGCTTCATTCATACCCCTTTTCACATTCCACCATTTACACCATTTTTTGCTGACCCTGGAGGGTTAAAACTATTAAATTTTAGTTTCTCTACATTATCGACTTCTATTAGCGAAACTACCTTGAACAACGGATCACTTAAAATATATCCCAACCCTAACGAAGGACAAAATTTGTTTATTTCTAGTAATTCAGAGTTGGTAAGTATAAGGATGATGAATTCGACAGGACAGCTTGTTTTTGTTGAATTAAAAATAAACCAAAAGGAATATTCAATAGAGTTACCAGCAATCAAATCAGGTGTATATTTTCTTTTAATTGAGACAAAAGATGGACAAAAAACGGAGAAAGTTATAATAAATTAACGTTTGCTAACAATGTATATAAAAAATAGGCAAAATACCAGTATAATGAAGTGTTTTAGCTCTTATCAAAGGTTTTGTTTAACCGAAAGTTTAATGCTTTGAAACCGCCTACTTTTCATATACTTTACCCTTTACCACACATAAGAAAAACTGAATGTACATAATTGACCGAGAGAAAAATAGAATATCTAAATTGAAACAAAAGTCGTTTTCTGAATTGAAATTTAGAGAAAGAGAACACTTGCAAGAATGGATTGCCAATAATCCCACTTCACTTGGAGAAGAATTACTAATAATACAAAAAGAATTTAGTGGATTTAGCGAAACGAACGAACGACTTGATTTACTTGCTTTAGATAAGCTTGGAAACTTAGTAATAATTGAAAACAAACTTGATGATTCAGGCAAAGATGTTACTTGGCAAGTAATTAAGTATGCTTCTTATTGTGCAAGTTTGACCAAACAAGACATTTTAAAAATCTATCAAGACTTTTTAGGAACAACAGCAATTGCTCAAGATAAAATATCAGAGTTTTTTGATAATCGAGAAATTTCAGAAATCTTACTAAATCAAGGACTTAATTCACAGAGACTGATTTTGGTCGCTGCTAATTTTAGAAAAGAAGTCACATCATCTGTGCTTTGGTTAATGAATTTTAAAATTAGACTTCAATGCTTTAAGGTTACACCATTTGAGTTAAATGACCAGTTATTTTTAAATGTAGAGCAAATACTACCGACAAAAGACACAGAAGATTTTGCAATAAGTATTGCGACAAAAGCTCAAGAAGAAATTGAAGTTCAAGAAACCTTAAAAAACAGACATCATATAAGATTGAAATTTTGGGAGCAATTTATAAATGCAAGTAATCAAAAAAACAATTTGTTTTCTAATAACTCGCCCTCAAAAGAAAATTGGATTGGAAAAGGTATTGGAATGAGCGGTGTAAATATCAATTTAGCCGCAAGTAGTTCATATTGTAGGAGTGAAATCATTTTCAACCGTGGAAGCAAAGAAGAAAACAAGGAACTATTTGACTTTGTTTATAAAATGAAAGACAAAATAGAATCTGAATTTGGAGCAGAATTGACTTGGGAAAGAATGGATGAAAATGTTACTTGTAGAATTAAATATCAACTTGATGGAGTTAATTACTTTGAAGAAACAGATTGGCAAAAAATGAATGAATTTTTGATTGATGCGTCTGTTAGAATGGAAAAAGCATTTAAAGAACCAATAAAGAAATTAAACAGCTACTCGAAAAGAAAATAAATACGTGTGGTAACAAGGTATATAGCAAATAGGGCGTTCGGTGGTTAACGAAAGTTCAGAGCAATTTACCAACACCGCCAAATTTTTAATTTGGCTTTTAAGATGAATAAGTTAAAAACAAAATATAAAAATGTGGCTCAGAGCAAACCCGAAAGTTTATCGCTTTCTACTGCCCTACTTGCCATATACTAACCGTTGTAAGCAAGCCTAAAGAACGACCGTACTCCGAAAAAACAGACTTCTGAAAAACGAACTTTGACATCTTAACATAAACTTACGGACTGACTTTGGAAATACACAAGCCGACACGAATGTTTTAAAAATTTTCCCACCGCACATTTTAAAAATTAATTTTAGCCCACCGCACATTGGCACATTTGCAAAACCGCACAAGCCGACACACGACCCAAGTTTTGCAAAAGAGCCAATATCCCAACACTCAACAGACTGTTGAAAATTAAATTCAAAAAAATCTTATCAAGCAATGTGATGTTCAAAAATTGTTTTTACTTTTGCGAAGTAACTATCATAAACTGATACTTGTTTCAAAATGGCAAAACAATTTTATAAAGCTGTCTATTTCAGCGACTACCCTTCGGAAGATTCAAAAGATAAGTCTGTAACACTTGCGTTTAGTGAGCCAGAAGAACCATACTATTCCAAAGTAAAAGACTTGACAACTCAAGAAATAAAAGAACTGATTGGCATTGAAACATATAAACAGCTTACACTTTTTGCCGAGAAACAAGAGCGTTCAATTAACCAAGTTGTAAAAAGACTTATCAAGCAAAAACTTCCTGAAATAGACAAAGTTGAAGGCGTTACAGAGAAAGATGTAACATTTGTAAAAAGTAAAAACATCCCATTTCAAAGATGGTATCCTTACATTGAAGGCTATTCTCCTGACTTTGTAAAATCATTAATAAAAAACTATGGAATAACAGATACTCTAATCTATGAACCTTTCGCAGGTACAGGCACAACACTCCTTGCGGCTGATGATTTAGGACTATCAACAGTATATTCAGAAGTAAATCCTTTATTACAGTTTTTAATTCAAACAAAGCTCAATGTTTTAAAAGCAAAAGAGTCTCAAAGGAAAAAGCTGTCCAAAGACCTAAAGGATATTCAAAAAGTTGTACTGAAGAACCTTAATAAGTTTGAAGAAGATAAATCTTTAAGAGAATCCTATAAATCTCTATTCTCTGATAAAAAATATTTCCCTGATGAAACTCTTGAGCAGGTATTAAAACTAAGGTCATATATTGATATTATTAAACTAGAAGATGAACTACTAGCTGATACTCTAACCGTAGCTGTTATTTCTTGTCTACTCCCTGTATCATTTCTTAAGAAAGTTGGAGATGTAAGATTCAAAACAGCGAAAGAAATTGAGAAAGACCTGAAAACATTTAATGATATTTTGCCAGAAAAAATTGGAAATATTGCCGAAGATATTTTGAATTTTGACTATAAGCTAAAAGGAAAGCCCGAATTTATTCTTTCAAATGCAAAGAATATAGGTCGTGTAAATGATTTAAAAATCGGAGCAATCATTACAAGTCCGCCTTATCTAAATGGCACAAACTATTTCAGAAATACAAAAGTAGAGCTTTGGTTTTTAAGGTATTTACAGTTCGAAAATGATTTGCGATTTTTTAGAGACCAAGCATTAACAAGTGGAATTAATGATGTTAAAAAGGAATATGCCTATGTCAATGGACTTGATATAGCTTCAAAAAGTAGTTTGCTGAAAGCGACACTTATTGAGCTGAATAAAAATGCTTATGATTCTAGAATTCCGGTAATGGCACAGAGCTACTTTAAAGAAATGTACACAATCTTTAATGATGCAAAACCATTACTAGCTCAAAATGCTAAAGTTCTTATTGATATTGGGGATTCTATTTTTAGTGGCGTACATATTAATACAGATGACATATTAATTGAGTTAATGCAGGGATTAGGGTATGAATTCGTTGAAAACAAGATTTTAAGGAAAAGACGTTCTAGAAATCAAGAAATACTTACCCAGTCATTATTGGTTTTTGAATACAAAGAAAAACAACCAAATTCTGTAAACGGAAAAATAAAACTTCATTGGAAAAAGAACTGGGACAGTTTCAGAAATGAAATCCCCCATCAACAAGAACCATATTCAAGTAGAAATTGGGGGCATAATAATCACTCTCTTTGCTCGTACCAAGGTAAGTTAAAACCAGCAATTGCACATCATCTTGTTAAGACTTTTGTACCTGAAAATGGTTCTGTTCTTGACCCTTTTTCAGGTGTAGGAACAATTCCTTTTGAAGCAGCGTTAACGGGAAAATTATCCTATGGCATTGATATTAGTTTGCCAGCTTACTATATCTCTTATGGTAAAGTAAATACACCAATTTCTTCTGAATCATTTTCTTATATAGAAGCATTGGATAATTTTATTAAAGCCAATAAGTGTACTAAAAAAGAAATTGATGAAGTTAAAAATTTTGGATTTAACAAAAAGCTATCTGAATACTATGAAGAAAACACGTTAAAAGAAATATTGCTTGCTCGTAGATTTGTAAAGGAAAATTATCCGTCCACACCAAGCGAAATGTTAGTAGTTGCTTCATTACTTCATATTCTTCACGGCAATAGACCTTATGCTTTGAGCAGACGTTCACACCCAATTGTTCCGTATGCACCTACTGGGGATTTTATCTACAAAAGCCTAATCGAAAAGCTTTGCGAAAAAGTAAACAGAGTAATTAACGAAGAATTACCGCTTAATTTTAAAAACGGTAAAATATTTAATCAAGACACAACGATAGTTTGGCCACAAGAAATTAATAACCTAGATGCTATAATTACTTCACCACCGTTTTTTGACAGCACTAGATTTTATTTGGCTAACTGGATTAGAATATGGTTTACTGGATGGTCAGAAATTGACTTCAAACATCAACCTAAATCATTTATAGATGAAAGGCAAAAAATTGATTTTGCCATTTACGAATCCATATTTAGACAAGCAAAAGAACGTATGAAAAAGGATGGCACTTTTGTTCTACATTTAGGGAAAAGCAATAAATGTGATATGGCATTAGAACTTCAAAAAATAAGTAAGCGTTGGTTTAAAACTGCTGACTTATTTGATGAAAGTGTAGAGCATTGCGAATCACACGGTATAAGAGATAAAGGAACGGTAACTTCGCATCAATATCTCGTACTTGTATAGAAACTATTCGAATCCTAGCAGCTTTTTATTTTCGAGAGAAAGATTATCTACCAATTCATATACGAGCAAAATCTTTTTGATTTCTTTTATACGTTTTGGCAGGTCTGACTTTTCTCTGACTTGCAAATAACGTTCAACTCCCTTATTGACATCTATGTTGTGATTCATTATTGGGAGCTTATTTGAAATCAAGTCAATATTTGCTCCTGTAATTCTGGCAAGATCAATTAACTCATTATTTGTATAGAACTTACTTGGCCATTTATCTCTTTTATTTTCGTTAGCATTTTTTGAAAGTAATGCTGCATTTTCCTTTTTAAGTGGATAGAGATATTTTGATGGTAAAATGTGGTCAATTGACCAGGTATCGCGTTGATTAATATCTAATGGTTCTTTTGTCTTGAAACATCGACTTTCAAATCTTTTAAATAAATCCTGAAAGTCAATTGATTCGTTTTCTTCTTCTATAAATAAATCAGCTATTCTTCTTCGAACGGCAGATTCGTGTAACTGCTCTTTTGTTCTTTTGGGATTTAAAACTGCATTAATGGCTCCCTTACAACTCCTACATTCCATTTGCTTCTCCAAAGGACCCCAGCCTGAATGTTTGCTAAAAGCATTGAAAGGCAAAATTCGAGTACAAACATTACATTGCTTCCAATATGATTCAGGGTGTTCAGTTGCAATCCGAAAAAAACCTTCCCAAAATCGCAAAGCAGTAGTGGAATCAGCACTGTTATATTCTTCTTCCCAGTTATCAAAAGGCAAATCGGTTTCTTTTGAGTGAATAAATCCACAATGTTCGCATTTCCAAACAGCCGTTTCAATTGCTTCTTGTGGCGTCAGCAACTTTTGTCCGACTTGGACATAGTTCATTTCTTGGCAACTTACACATTTATATGCCACCCAAGCATCGTGATAAGGAATACCACCTACTCTTAGAATTCCTGTATTATTTACCGTTTTTCTTCTTGCCATTAACTTCTTTAAAAGATTTTTCACAATCGACAAAGGTAAATAATTAAAATTAAACCCTTTTCACAAGTGTAAGCACATTTGCAATTCGCACAAGCCAATGCACAAACCAAAAATTGCAAAAGAGCTTCCACCTGCCAACCCGAAGGAAAAATTATTTTTTAAATCTCTCCCTTCCAAAATTCTTAAAAACAGCGGACACACAAAGCTGAGATTAATAAGGACAAACCAGAACTTGAAAGGAAAAGCCAGCTTACAACATTGTATAAACGTAATGCGGGTTGAATCGCTAAAATTTATTATTTTGGCTACTATTAAAGTTTCGTGTTGGCAGACAGCATATCGCTCCAAAATCCCGCACTACGCTTATACTTGACCGTTAGACATTTAAAATTTCTCGTTTCTCTTCGGGTTGCTTAGCTTTAAAACAACCATTTCGTTCCTCAACGGTTGTTTTAAGAAAAAAACAGCTTACACCTATTAACCCAACTCTTTCTTATATCAATTGAATAAAATAGAAATCCTGTTTAAAGTCTGATTGAATTATTAAATTTGAAAAACCCAACAGCATTAAAAGGTATCATTCAATTTATTTTCTATTGGCAATAATTAAAGAAAAGCTGGCACAAATGAGCATAAAAAATTTGCTGATAGACATCCGTTTTTGGATATTTTTTTTCTTTTTAATTAGGTTAATAGGAATTACAAACCCACCGCTTGAAGTTAGCCATAATTGGAGGCAAACCACCGTAACAATGGTTTCGAGAAATTTTTTAGAAACTAACAACAATATATTTTACCCCAGCATTGATATAGCAGGTGAAAAAACTGGCATTACAGGAATGGAATTTCCGTTGCTTAATTATTTGCATTATTTGGTTTCTGTGTTGTTTGGCTACCAACACTGGTATGGGAGGTTAATCAATTTAATTATTTCAAGTTTTGGGCTTTGGTTCTTTTATAAGTTGTTAAAAAAATATTTTACTGAGCAACATGCATTTTACGCTACCATCATTTTAATTGTCTCCATTTGGTTTCAGTTTTCTAGAAAAATAATGCCCGATACCTTTTCTATGTCTATGATTTTAGCTTGTATATACTATGGATCAAATTATTTAGAAACCCACCTACATAAAAAGCAATACCTGTACTTAATTAGTTATTTAATACTGCTAACATTAGGTTTATTATCAAAACTCCCTTCTGGTTATTTATTAATTGTTTTTGTGATTTTTTTTCTAAACAAAAACATCTCGTTAAACAGAAAATTAATATTTTCTACAGTAACATTTTTTGGATTAATTCCTGTAATGATATGGTACTTTTATTGGGTTCCTTACCTTGTTGAAAAATTTGGTTTTTTGCATTTCATTATGGGTAAAAGCTTTAGTCAAGGTTTTACCGAAATAGCCCAAAATATTTCTGAAACGCTTAAACGGTTTTATGATACCCCACTTAAATATATTGGTTTTGCTGTTTTCTTATTTGGCTTAATGGTATCCATTATTAAAAAAGAGTGGAAAATTTATTCCGTTTTTGCTTTAAGTTTATTTGGCTTTTCCATCATCATTTTTAAGTCGGGTTATACATTTCCTCATCATAACTATTACATCATTCCGTTTGTCCCTGTTATGGCATTGGTTGCAGGTTACGGTTTAATCAAAATGCAAAACACTAAACTTGCTTTAATCGTTTTAATTGCTATTTCTGTTGAAGGCATCGCCAACCAAACACATGATTTTAGCATAAAGGAAAACGATTTAGGTATTTTAAATCTAGAAATGGATTTGGATAAAATATCGAACCAACATGACTTGATTTTGATAAATAGTGGCAACTACCCTACGCCAATGTATTTTTCGCACCGAAAAGGATGGGTAGCCGACAACCATACCATTAGCAACGAAAAATACATTGAAGAATTAAAAAATAAAGGACTGAAATACATTGTAATCTTAAAACGTAGTTTTAGTTCTGAAATAAAACTAAATCAATATAAAGTGGTGCTAGAAAATAACGATTACTGTATTTACGATGTTTCCAATACAATAAATGAGTAAAGCTTTTAAATCATCTCACTAAATGTATGCTCATCAATAATTGCAACGCCTAACCCGGTGGCTTTCTCTAATTTGCTTGGCCCCATGTTTTCGCCAGCAACAATGTAACTGGTTTTTTTAGAAATAGAACCCGAAACCTTGCCTCCATTTTGCTCAATCAACTCTTTTAACTCATCGCGGCTGAACAAGCTAAAAACCCCTGAAACCACAAAGGTTAACCCTGCCAATTTATCGCTAGTATTTTGTAATTGGGTTTCAGACAAGGAAAACTGCAAGCCAATATTTTTTAACTCTTCTATTAACTTTAAGTTTTGCTCTATGGCGAAATATTGAATAATGCTCTCAGCAATTTTATCTCCTATTTCGTCAGCTGCAATCAATTCTTCAAAACTGGCATGCATAATTGCATCAATATTTTTAAAATGTTTGGCTAATTTCTTGGCAACGGTTTCTCCTACAAATCGAATTCCTATGGCAAATAATACGCGTTCAAAAGGTACTTTTTTAGAGTCCAACAATCCTTGCAATAAATTATTTACCGATTTTTCTGCCATTCGCTCCAAAGGCAATAATTGCTCTATAGTTAATGTGTATAAATCTCCAATATTTTTAACCAACCCTTCATTAAACAATTGTTCAATGGTTTCTTCTCCCAGCCCATCAATGTTCATGGCTTTTCGGCTAATAAAATGCTGCATTTTACCTTTTATTTGTGGCGGACAACCCCACTCATTAGGACAATAATGCTTTGCATCTCCTTCGGTTCGTTCTAACTTGGTATTGCATTCGGGGCAATGAGTAATATACTGGGTAGGTTGAGAAAAAATATCACGTTGCGATGCTTCAACCCCAACAATTTTAGGGATAATCTCCCCTCCTTTTTCTACAAAAACCCAATCGCCTTCTCTGATGTCAAGTTTTTCAATTTGGTCGGCATTGTGTAAAGAAGCTCGTTTTACAGTTGTTCCAGCCAATAAAACTGGATCTAAATTGGCAACAGGTGTTATAGCCCCCGTTCTGCCTACCTGATAAGTAATTTCCAACAATTTGGTTTTTACTTTTTCAGCTTTAAATTTATAAGCAATTGCCCATTTGGGAGATTTTGCTGTAAAACCCATTTCCTCTTGTTGGCGATACGAGTTTACTTTAATTACAATTCCGTCAATATCAAAATTGAGGTTATTTCGTTCCTTGTCCCAATAATTGATAAACTCAAATATCTCATCAATATTTTTACATTTTTTTATAAACTTATTTTTTACTTGAGGAACTTTAAACCCCCATTTACCAGCCATTTCTATAGATTCGAAATGTGTTTTAAAAGGCAAATTTTCTCCCAAAACAAAGTACAAATAGCTGTCTAATTTTCGTTGAGCAACCACTGCTGAGTCTTGCATTTTTATGGTTCCAGAAGCAGTATTCCTGGCATTTGCATACAATTGTTCTCCTATTTCTTCCCGTTCTTTGTTTAACTCCTCAAACACGTCTTTTGGTAAAAAAATCTCGCCTCTTATTTCAAATTCTTTGGGGTAATCGGTTCCATGCAATTGCAAAGGAATTGATTTTATGGTTTTAACATTGGTGGTAATATCATCGCCTTGCGTACCATCGCCACGCGTTAACGCTCTTGTTAATTTTCCATCAACATAAGTGATGCCAATTGCTACACCATCATATTTAAGCTCACATACGTATTCAATCTCATCTTCCACCAATTTTTTAATACGCGTTTCAAAATCGGTTATTTCCTCTTTGCTGTAACTATTTCCCAACGAAAGCATGGGATATTTGTGTTTTACCGTTTCAAATTCTTTGGTAACCTCACCTCCTACTCTTTTTGTAGGAGAGTTTTCTTCAGCTAAATCAGGAAATTCGCTTTCGAGTTTAATCAACTCTTCCAACAACATATCAAAATCATAATCAGTAATGGTAGGGTTCGACAACACATAATAATTGTAATTGTGCTGATTAATTGTACTGGTTAAACTACTTATTTTCGATTTTGCTTCTTCGTGGGTCATGCCTAATGCTTTTTTTGCGTTTTCTAAATTAAAAATTCTAGTGCTTACTTCGTAACTTTGAACTTAAAATAATTTATATGCAACGGTTAGAAGAGGGAAAAAAATTGTATCAAGAACAAAAATTTGATGCTGCTATTGAAACGTTAAACTCTTTTCTTGAAGCATATCCCAATCATGCAGACGGATTGTTTTATAGAGGGGTGTGTTTACGTAAAATAGATAAATTTAATGCTTCTATTACTGATTTTAATGCTTTACTAAACAAGTTACCCGACGAACCCACATTGCTTTGTGAAAGAGCCATTTCTTTATTTAAAAACGAACAATTAGAACTGGCTATGCTAGATTTGAACAAAGCAGTAGAGTTGGACTCAAACAATCCTTATAGATATACCAGCAGGGCTTTTATAAGAGCTTATGTAGATATTGATGGTGCTATTGAAGACTACCAAAAAGCCATAGCATTAGACCCTGAAGATGAAATTGCATACAACAACTTGGGTTTATTGCAAGAACAAAAAGGGAATTTTAAAGAGGCTAAACAAAATTTTAAAAAGTCGAACAAAATAATTGGTTACAACCCAGAGGCAAAAAACAATAAACAAGAAGTAAATATTGAACAAAAAAGCGAACAAAAAACTTACCACAATGCTTGGGAATTGTTTTTAGGTTTGTTTACATCAAGTGCTGTTCGAAAAGAGTATGTTCGATTTATGAAAAACTTTTTTAAACGTTAACTTGGTAAAGCATTAAAAGCAAGCAACTGCTTGGTTTTATCGCATAAAAACATGTTCCCTTTAAACACCTCTTTTATAGCTTCTTCATAAACACTTATTTCTGAATCTTTATTTATATAACCCAAAGCTCCTGCATCTAGTAATGTTTTAATTTCGAAAGGGTTATTTAAAAATGAAAAAATAATGATTTTAGCATTCGGATTGGTATCTATAATCCCTTTAAGTGCTTCTAAACCATTCATTTCTGGCATGCTGTAATCCATTAATACTACATCATAGTTAACATTTTGAACAGCAAATAAAGCTTCCAAACCATCTGCTGCTTCAGCAACTATCTCTATCTGTTTTGAACGTTTTAAAAGTATTCGGATACAATCCCTTATAATATCTCTATCATCAACCAACAATAATTTTATTTTTTCCATACCTAAAATATTTATAAGGTAAAGGTTATAATAAAGTATAAAAATAAAAACGGTAATTATTGGTAATTTAAACTACTCAAAAACGTATAAAAATTAAGTATATCTACTTAATTTTTAATGCTAAAATGCATTTTTCGCACAAACAGTTGTCGTAGTTTTCTTTAAGATAGGTAAGTTGCTCGGCTGTTAATTGGTGATTCTCGCACCAACAACCTCGTTCTAAATTCTGACAACCAAATGGTTCCTTGCATTTAGAACAAATCTTTTGCGTGATTTTAGTGTTATTTTCGATGTTCGATAAGCTTAACTGCAACAGCATCAATATGTCCACCCAAAGGAGGGTTTAACTTAGAAATTTTAATATCAATTGTTTCAATAGAAGGGAAAGAAGAAAATAAATTTTTTACGCATCTACCTGCAACATGCTCTAATAATTTTGAAGGTATTTCCATTTCTTTTTTTATAACATGAAAAACAGTTTGATAATTCACCGTATCTTCCAAATTATCAGACAGTGAAGATTTTTTTAAATCTACATCCAACACCACATCTACTAAAAAATGTGTTCCTATCAAGGTTTCTTCTTTAAAGCAACCATGATAAGCGTAAATTTTTACTCCTTCAACGTAAATTTTTCCCATTATTTCTTATCTCCTCCCCAACCATCTTTCAATGTTGCAGTTCTATTGAATATCAAGTTATCTGCAGTCGAATCTTTATCTACACAGAAGTAACCAATTCGTTGAAATTGAAATTTTTCTTGAGGCTTAGCTCCTTTAACCGCTAGCTCAACTTTACAATCCTTTAAAACAGTTAGCGAATCTTTATTAATCAAAGTTTTAAAATCTACCTCTTTTTCTGCATCTGGTAATTCTACAGTAAACAACCTGTCGTAAATGTTAACTTGTGCATTAACATTGTGCGAAGCTGAAACCCATTGCAAAGTACCTTGAACCTTTCGTTTACTTTCTTCCGAGCCACTTCCACTCTTGCTTTTTTCATCGTAGGTACATCTTACCTCAACAACATTTCCCTGAGCATCTTTTATCACTTCTTGTCCGAAAATAATGTAGCCGTGTTTTAAACGAACTTCTTTCCCTATACCCAATTTAAATACCTTGTTTGGGCATTCTTCCATAAAATCGTCATGCTCAATATAAATTTCTCTTGAGAAAATCATTTCACGGTGCCCTGCATTTTCATCTTCTGGGTTATTTTCAGCAAAAACAGTTTCAGTTTTTCCTTCAGGATAATTAATAATAACCAATTTTAATGGGTTTAACACCGCCATTAATCTGTTGGTTGTTTTATTTAAATCAGCACGAATACATGATTCTAACAAGGCAACATCAATCACTTGACCTCTTTTAGAAACGCCTGCTGTATCAATAAATTTTCGAATAGACGCAGGTGTATATCCTCTTCGTCGTAACCCTGAAATAGTAGGCATTCGAGGATCGTCCCAACCAGAAACCATCTTTTCTTCAACCAACTGAATGAGTTTTCTCTTGCTCATTACCGTGTAATTCACATTAAGCCTTGAAAATTCACGTTGTTTGGGGCGTAGTTTTTTCTCGTCATACACTTGGTCTAAAAACCAATCGTACAATTCTCTGTGAGGTTTAAATTCTAACGAACAAAGTGAATGTGAAATTTGCTCCACATAATCCGATTCACCATGCGCCCAATCGTACATCGGGTAAATACACCAATCGTTTCCTGTTCGGTGATGATGTTTGTGCATTACTCGATACATAATCGGATCTCTCATTAACATGTTGGTGTGGGTCATATCAATTTTTGCT
Source organism: Flavobacteriales bacterium (assembly GCA_020635795.1). NCBI lineage: Bacteria > Pseudomonadati > Bacteroidota > Flavobacteriia > Flavobacteriales > Flavobacteriales bacterium. The sequence goes on along the minus strand of JACJZD010000004.1, from coordinate 179,497 downwards.
CTCAACACGTGTTCGCCTTCCTTAAATTCACCTTGTTTCATTTTGTTAAACAAGTCTAGATTTTCTTCTACACTTCTATTTCTATATGGTCCATCAACCCCAGTTGTAGTTGGTGTACCTTTTTGTTTAGCCATTTCTTCTGATGATTGCGAGTCGACGTAAGCCTTACCGTTTTTAATCATTTCAACAGCCCAATCGTATAACTGTTGAAAATAATCTGATGAATAACATTCTTCAGCCCATTTAAAACCCATCCAAGCCAAATCATACTTAATAGCATCAACATACTCTTGTTCTTCTTTTGAAGGGTTGGTATCATCAAACCTCAAATTAACAGGTGTATTGTATTTTTCACCTAAACCAAAATTTAAACAAAATGCTTTAGCATGACCAATGTGTAAATAACCATTAGGCTCTGGAGGAAATCTGAATTTTAATTTATCGGTGGTATATCCAGCCTTTAAATCTTCTTCAATAATTTGCTCAATAAAATTAAGCGGTTTGTGTTCTTCGTTATTATTTTCCATTAGGCTGTAATCTCATTTTTAATATTCTCAATACCTGCATTTAATCTTTTAATCGATTCTTCTTTACCAATTACTTCCATAATATCGAACAAAGAAGGACCACCTCCAACACCCGTAATAGCTAGTCTGATTGCTATCATTGCTAATCCAAAACCTATCCCTTTTTCTTCAACATAGGTTTTAAAAGCTGCTTCTAAAACCGTAGCTTTAAATTCAGTATTCGAAAAAACAGTTATTAATTCTGCAACAATTTTAGGAGAATCTTCTTTCCATTTTTTCTTTACTGTTTCAGCATCGTACAAAGTTGGTGCAGTAAAAAAGTAACTTCCATTTTTATAAATATCTCCTAAAAACGTAGCTCGTTCTTTCATTAACCCACAAACTGATTCAACAACCTTTTTATCAATATTAATAATCCCTTCTGATTCAAGTATAGGTTTTATTAATTGAGCCAATTCTTCGTTAGATTTTGCTCTCAAATACTGCTCGTTAAACCACTTGGTTTTCTCTGGATCAAACTTTGCACCTGATTTCCCTACTCTTTCCAAATCAAACGATTGAATCAATTGTTCTAATGAAAATATCTCTTGTTCAGTTCCTGGGTTCCAGCCTAAAAAAGCCAACATGTTGATGAATGATTCAGGGAAATAACCACTTTCTCTATATCCATTAGAAATTTCCCCTTCTGGTGATGTCCATTCAATAGGAAAAACTGGAAATCCTAATCGATCTCCATCACGCTTACTTAATTTACCATTTCCATCAGGTTTTAATAACAGAGGTAAATGGGCAAATTCAGGCATCACATCTTCCCAACCTAAAAAACGATACAACAATACATGCAATGGACCTGATGGCAACCATTCTTCACCTCTAATTACATGAGAAATTTTCATCAAATAATCGTCAACTACATTTGCCAAATGATAAGTTGGCATTCCGTCAGATTTGTACAATACTTTATCGTCAAGATTAGTTGAATCTACAACCACCCAACCTCTAATAATATCTTTAAATTTTATTTCTTCGTTACGAGGAATTTTAACACGAACCACATATGGTGCTCCAGATGCTAATCTACTCTTCACTTCCTCCGCAGAAAGTGAGATAGCATTTTTCATAGAATGACGAGTGGTACAATCGTATTGTTGAGATGAACCTCCTTCTGCTTTTAATCGCTCACGCATTGCTTCCAATTCATCAGGTGTATCAAATGCATAATAAGCATGTCCGGCTTCTAAAAGTTGGTCAACGTATTTTTTATATATACCTAATTTATTTCTTTCCGACTGGCGGTATGGTCCACATTCACCACCTTCAACACCAACACCTTCGTCAAACTTCAACCCTGACCACTTTAACGATTCTAAAATGTAATCTTCAGCACCAGCTACATATCTTGTTTGGTCGGTATCTTCAATTCTCAACAAAAAATCACCACCATGCTTTTTTGCAAACAAATAATTGTACAATGCTGTTCTTACACCACCAATGTGCAATGGCCCTGTCGGACTTGGTGCAAACCTTACTCTTACTTTTCTATCCATCTTTATTTTTTAGATCTCGTTTTTCAACGAGATAAGTTCAACTAACTATTTTTTTCAAAATAGCGTTTCACTAAATTTTTTGAGGTTGCAAATATACCCAATATCGGAAAATAAAAAAGCCCTTTAGACATTTATCTAAAGGGCTTTAAATAACTGTTTATGTATTATTTATCTACTACAATTCTTTTGGTAAATACCTTTTGTCCGTTGGATGTTACCGACACAAAATAAACCCCCGAATTAAACTCATCGGTAAGAATTTTTACTTTCGATAAATTAATATCCTCAATGGTTTTTATTTTCTTACCCACAATATCAGTAACTATAACCGTTGGTTCGATATAGCTCGTTGGAATTTCAACGGTAAAAAATCGTTTGGCTGGAATAGGATAAATTTTCACTTCTTTTGACGTAGCTATTTCTTTCTGTCCTACTACAAATGAAACTGTTTGGCAATTTTGGCTTGAGCCACATGCACTATCATTAACAACTGTTAAACAAACTGTATAATTTGCAGGAGTTGAAAAGGTATGGATAGGATTTTGTGTGGTAGCAGTATCTCCATCACCAAAATCCCAATAATAAGTAGTTCCATTTAACGAGGCATCTGTAAATTGGTATGTTCCACTACCCAAATGATTAAAACTGAAGTTTGCAGAGGCAGTATCTATAATCGTAACAGGCATGATTGAATCAATTACACAATTTAAAGAGTATCCATATTGTACAATTTCAAAATTGGTATTATAAACTCCTCCGCTTGAATAAGTATGCGTATAATTAGAATCGAATGAAACAACAGTTAAAAACTCGTCAACATCTAAACTAAATGAAGGTTTAGCAGGATTAAACATAGCGTTATACACTATTGATGAGTTATTCGTAAATGTTATTGGTGTTCCTATACAAACATCATTGGTGTCAACCGAATAATTCGGTACAACCAAATCTTCAAAAATTGGATTGATTATCATGTCTACATCCCAAGAACCAGCATAAGCAATGTATAAATTGTACCAAACACCTTGATAAGCCAACACACTCAGTTTTTCGGCAGCACCATCACCGTAATCGTTAGTAGCATAATATGGGTTAGATGGATTTAATGTATCTATTTCAATAACCACAACAAACGAATCGGAAACAGCTATTGGTGTTGAAAACATTAAATTTTGAGTAGCAAATCCAACATCATGAACAAAAACTGTATCAGAGCCTAAAATAGTGGTTGGTTTTAGTCCTGCACCCAAATCTCTAACACTAATAACCATACTTACCGAATCTTTATTTCCAGGAATACCATCTAAATCCAAAGTCATGTAGGTATTAATACCATGCACCAATCCATTGCCTGCAAAATAATAAATCTGACCAACTGCACCAATATAGGTGGTATATTCCATGGTATCGAGCAAAATATCTGATGCCTTTGAAGCTGGATATTCAATAATATCAATACAACTATTTGCTTTGTATAACGAGGTTATTTCAGCTATTTTGGGTGATACAACCTTTGTTGGTTGTATAAACGGCGTTTGAGCAACTAACGACAATGTTAAAAACCCTAACACAACACCTAAAAAATAATTTTTTTTCATAACCATAAGAATAATAAACACGTAACTGCTTTACGTATTTAGTTTCAAATGGTTACTTCTTCGTCTTTATTGATTGGTTTTGTTTTAAAAAAGTCTCTGTGAAAGATGAAAATCAAGGCTATTCCAATAGAAATTGAAGCATCGGCAACATTAAAAACTGGGCGGAAAAATAAATATTCCTCGCCTCCCCAAAATGGAAACCAATCTGGGAAAACTCCATGAAAAAGTGGAAAAAAGAACATATCTACAACTCTTCCATGTAAAAAAGAAGAGTAACCACCTCCTTCAGGTAAAAAAGTTGCAATTTGGTTCAAACTGCTGTTAAAAATTTTTCCATAAAAAGCACTATCAATAATATTACCTAAAGCACCTGCAAGCACTAAAGCTCCACAAATTTTTAATCCTTTTGGGGTTTCTTTTGGTAGCGTAAACAACACATAACCTATTGCCGAAACAGCAACAATTCGAAATATACTCAAGGCTAATTTTCCGTAATCTCCACCGAATTCCATTCCAAATGCCATACCCGGATTTTCAATAAAATTGATGTAAAACCAATTACCAAATACAGGAAATTCTTGCCCCAACATCATATGGGTCTTTACCCAAATTTTTGAATATTGGTCTACCAATAAAACCAAAAAGATGATGGTAACGGGGTGACTTATAAAATTTAAAAATTTCTTCATGGATGATTAAAAAAAATCGCTTCAAAGTTAAACAATGAAGCGACTTTTAACACTTTTTATTTTTTTAATTATCCTTGAGCTTCTTTAGCTTCAATACTTAATGTTGCGTGAGGTACTGCCATTAATCGTTCTTTTTTGATTAATTTACCTGTAACTCTACAAATACCATAGGTTTTGTTTTGAATTCTAATCAAAGCGTTTTCTAAGTTTTTTACAAATTTTTCTTGACGCTGTGCTAACTGAGCCACTTCCTCTCTAGATAATGTTCCCGCACCATCTTCCATCATATTAAAAGAATGTAAGGTGTCGTTTGTACCATTATCATCAGCATGAGATAAAGAAGATTTTAAACCATCTAAATCTAACTTAGCTGCTTCAACTTTTTTTTCAATCAAGGCTTTAAACATTGCCAATTCTTCGTCTGTATATCTATTTTTTTCTGCCATATCGTTTTAATTTAATTTATCTATCGAGATTAACGTAGACACATTTTCGTCCAATTCTACGAGAACTCCGTTATTTTGTTCTAAAACTTCTACTAAATCTAATTTATTGGTTAAAGTTTCAGAGCAAATATAATTTTTATTCTTAATTATTGCTTCATTTATTTCGTCGTGTTTTACAATTTTAAGCGAAATTTTATCCGTTACTTCAAAACCGCTGTCTTTTCGCAAGTTTTGAATTCTATTAATAAACTCACGAGCAATTCCTTCTTCTTTTAATTCTTGAGAAAGTGTTATATCTAAGGCCACTGTTAATCCATTTTCGGTAACCACCAACCATCCTGGGATATCTTGTGTGGCAATTTCAACATCGTTGTTATCTAACACTACTTCTTCTCCTTCAACAGTCAGTTTTACTCCATTGTTTTTTTCAAAATTTTGGATATCATCCTGATTAAACTGAGTAACAACAGCAGCTATTTGTTTCATGATTTTACCATATTTAGGACCTAAAGTCTTAAAATTTGGTTTAATGCTTTTCACCAAAACTCCCGCTGTATCTTCTAAATATTCAATTTCTTTAACATTAACTTCAGAAAGAATCAAATCAGCAACATCCTGTAATTGACGTTTAAATTTTTCATCTAAAATTGGCACCATTATTTTTTGCAAGGGCTGACGAACTTTTATCTGTTCTTTTTTTCTCAAACTCAATACCATCGACGAAACTTGCTGAGCAATTTCCATTCGTTGCTCTAAATCAACATCAATATAACTTTCGTTTGCCGCAGGAAAATCGGACAAATGCACTGATACAGCATTTCCTTTACCACTAATTTTGCTTAAATCGGTATACAATTTATCGGAATAAAATGGTGCAATTGGTGATGATAATTGAGCCACTACTTCCAAACAACGATACAAGGTTTGATACGCTGCAATTTTATCTTCAGAATAATCTCCTTTCCAGAAACGTCTTCTACACAAACGAACGTACCAATTACTTAAATGGTCGTTTACAAATTCTTGAACAGCACGACCAGCTTTTGTAGGCTCGTAAGTGTTGTACAACTCATCCACTTCTTTGATTAAGGAGTTGAGTTTTGAAATGATCCAACGATCAATTTCTGGTCGTTTTTCTAATGCAATTTCAGCTTCTTGGTACTTAAACCCATCAAGATTGGCATACAAAGCAAAGAAACCGTAAGTGTTGTATAATGTTCCAAAAAACTTACGTTGAACTTCAGCTATTCCATCAATATCAAATCGTAAATTATCCCAAGGTTGGGCATTGGTAATCATGTACCAACGAGTAGCATCAGGACCATACTTATCCAATGTTTCAAATGGGTCGATAGCATTTCCTAAACGTTTAGACATTTTTTGTCCGTTTTTGTCTAACACCAAACCGTTTGAAACCACATTTTTGTATGCAATATTATCAAAAACCATAGTTGCTATCGCATGAAGCGTAAAAAACCAACCTCTAGTTTGGTCAACACCTTCAGCAATAAAGTCGGCAACACCTAAATGTTCTTTTTCAATCAAGTCTTTATTTTCGAAAGGGTAATGCAACTGTGCTGTTGGCATAGAACCCGAATCAAACCAAACATCAATTAAATCAGTTTCGCGTTTCATGGGTTTACCCGATGCAGAAACCAAGATTACCTCATCCACATAATTTTTATGCAAATCGAATTTATCATAATTGGCTTTGGTCATATCACCAACAACAAAATCAGCCAATGGGTTTTTAATCATTAACCCTGCTGACATTGATTTTTCTATTTCTCCTTTTAATTGCTCAACCGAAGAAATACAAATTGCCTCCGCACCATCTTCTGTTCTCCAAATTGGAATGGGGATTCCCCAATAACGCGAACGCGATAAATTCCAATCGTTCAAGTTCTCTAACCAATTACCAAACCTTCCTGTACCTGTACTTTCAGGTTTCCAGTTAATGGTTTTGTTCAAGGCAATCATACGCTCTTTAACCGCAGTAGATTTAATAAACCATGAATCTAATGGGTAATATAAAACAGGCTTATCAGTTCTCCAACAATGCGGATAACTGTGTTCGTATTTTTCAACTTTAAACGCCTTATTTTCTTCTTTCAGTTTAATAGCAATTTCTACATCAACCGATTTCTCTGGCTCTTCCCCTGTATTGTAATATTCGTTCTTCACAAATTTACCTGCAAACTCACCCATTTCTGGTCGGAATCTACCTTGTAAATCAACTAAAGGAACTGCATTTCCGTTCTCATCTAACACCAACATTGGTGGAACTCCTGCTTCTTTAGCCACTTTAGCATCATCAGCACCAAAAGTTGGAGCAATGTGTACGATACCTGTTCCATCTTCGGTAGTTACAAAATCTCCAGGTATTACTCTAAAAGCTTTATCAGCATTTTCATAAGGTAATGCATAAGGCAATAATTGTTCGTATTGGATATCTACTAAATCTGAACCTTTACATTCAGCTAAAATTTTATAAGGAATGGTTTTATCTCCATCTTTAAAATTTTGAAAATCTTCCTCAGAAACACTTTCAAAATAAGGTTTTGAAAATTGTTTAGCCACCAAGTTTTTAGCTAAAACCAATTTTACTGGTAAAAATGTATATTGATTAAAGGTTTCTACCAACACATAATCAATATTTTTTCCAACAGCCAACGCTGTATTCGATGGTAAAGTCCAAGGTGTGGTTGTCCACGCTAGGAAGAAAGCCCCACCCAACCTCCCCGAAGGGGAGGAATTTGCCAACGCGCTATCCAAATTAAAAGCCTTGCTAATGGAATTTTCCATTCCCCCTTCGGGGGTTAGGGGGCTTTTAAACTGCGCTACAACCGTTGTATCTTTTACATCTTTGTAACAACCCGGTTGGTTTAACTCGTGCGAGCTTAAACCTGTACCTGCAGCAGGTGAATAAGGTTGGATGGTATAACCTTTGTACAACAAGTTTTTCTTGTACAACTCACCCAACAACCACCAAACCGACTCTATGTATTTGTTTTCGTAAGTAATGTATGGGTCGTTCATATCCACCCAATACCCCATTTGTTTGGTAAGGTTGTTCCAAATATCGGTGTAACGCATTACGGCTTCTTTACAAGCATTGTTGTATTCTTCAACTGTAATTTTTTTTCCGATATCTTCTTTGGTAATTCCCAATTCTTTTTCAACTCCCAACTCTACTGGTAAACCGTGCGTATCCCAACCAGCTTTACGTTTAACTTGATAGCCTTTTAATGTTTTGTAGCGACAAAAAATATCTTTTATAGCACGCCCCATAACGTGGTGAATACCTGGTAACCCATTTGCTGAAGGAGGTCCTTCAAAAAAGACAAAAGGTTTGTTCCCTTCTCTGGTTTCAACGCTTTTTTCAAAAACCTTGTTTTCCTCCCATCTATCCAATACTTCTTTGGCAACATTTGGCAGGTTTAATCCTTTATATTCTGTGTATTTGCTCATTTTTAAGGCTAATTTCGAAACGCGAAATTAACGAATTTTAATAAACTTTTAATTCAAGTAATAATTCACTGTTAGTTATTTGATTATCTTTGGTTTAGAAAAATGAAAACCGTAGAATTACATAAAGCCTTTTGCTCCTTATTAGAAGAGGGCGTAATCAATGTTAGATACAAAGATGATGTGGAAATTGAGATAGAAGATGTTGTTGAATTAAGAAAAGTTACTGAAGAAATGACGGGAGGAAAATGCTATGTTTCTGTTTATGAAGCAGGAAACCATACTATCATTACAAAAGAAGCTAGAGAAATTTCTTCAAATGACGAACACATTAAAAATAGAAAGGCTTTAGCTATTGTTGTACAAAGTTTAGCACAACGTATAATTTCAAATTTCTTCATGAAATCAAACAAAGACATTCATCCCATTAAAGTATTTAGCTCTAAAACAAAAGCTTTAATATGGGCTAAATCACATTTAAATTAAATTGTAGCAATACACTTTAATTCAATACAAATTGGTGATGGCAATGCATTTACCTCAACGGTAGTTCTACAAGGCTGATTGGTATTAAAATATTCGGCATAAACTCGGTTGTAGGTTTTAAAATCACGTTTCATGTCAGTTAAAAAAACTGTAACATCCACAATTTTATCCCAGTCAGAACCAGATTCTTCTAAAATTACTCTAACATTATCAAACACCGAACGGCATTGAGCTTCAAAATCAAAAGCCTCGTAGTTACCGTTTTTATCATACTTTAAGCCTGGTATGTTGGCTTCTTCGCTACCCGAACCAGCTGCTCTCGGACCAACACCCGATAAAAACAATAAATTACCCACCTTACGAGCATGAGGATATAACCCCATTGGTTTTGGTGCTTTGTTTGAGTTTATTTTATCTGACATACCTGCTTTTGTTTCCTCAAATTTATAATTTTTAATACCTTTAAAGCAAATAAAACAAATAGAATTTTAAAAATGGAATACAGAAGATTAGGAAAGTCAGGTTTACAATTGAGTGAATTATCGTTAGGGAGTTGGTTAACTTTTGGTAAGCAAATAGAAAACAATACTGCCGAAGATTTAATGAAAATTGCCTACGATAATGGTGTTAATTTTTTTGATAACGCCGAAATTTATGCTCGTGGAGAATCTGAAATAGTGATGGGAAAGGTGCTGAAGAAAATGAAATGGGACAGGGATTCTTATTGTGTTTCGAGTAAAGTATTTTTTGGTTTTAGAGGTACTGAAAATACAAAACCCAACCAAAATGGCTTAAGTAGAAAACATGTTTTTGAGGCTTGCCACCAAGCATTAGACAGACTAAAAGTGGATTATTTAGATTTGTTTTTCTGTCATAGACCCGACAAAAATACACCCATTGAAGAAACCGTTTGGGCGATGCACAACCTCATTACACAAGGTAAAATTTTATACTGGGGAACATCTGAATGGAGTGCTCAAGAAATTATGGAAGCACACATGGTTGCTAAACAGTACAATTTAATTGGTCCTACCATGGAGCAACCACAATACAACATGCTACACAGAGCAAAAGTAGAAGTAGAATTTGACCAAATATATAAAACGGTTGGTTTAGGAACTACGATTTGGTCTCCTTTAGCTTCGGGAGTGTTAACGGGTAAATACAATCAAAATAAAGACCCAAAAGGAACTCGACTTAACATGGAAGGAATGGATTGGTTAAAAAAATCTGTTTTAGAAAAAGAAAACATTAAAAAAGCTGAAAAACTAAGTGTTTTAGCGAAAGAGTTGGGAATGAGTTTACCCGTTTTAGCTATTGCTTGGTGTCTAAAAAACCAACAGGTGAGCACGGTTATTCTTGGAGCAAGTAAAACTGCTCAACTTAAAGAAAACTTTAAAGCCATTGATGCAAAAAACAAATTAACACCTGACGTTATCGAACAAATTGAAAAGATTTTAAATAACAAGCCTGTGATACCAACATTTTAAATTTTAAGAAATGGCTGGAGTAGAAAAAACTGGATTTGGTGAAAAAGAGGCTCTTGTTGGTAAAACCAATAACCACAAAGGTGGTTACTGGGGTATTCGAGGTAGTAATAATGGCTGTATTTCATACATTATTATAGGGCTTGTGGTAATTGGTTTATTTTTAATAATGTATTTCCTTTAAGGAAATTAATATATTTATACTATGAGCTTAGGTAATGTTACCAAATTTTTCGTCGCTCCTATTGGTCAAAAAGGAAGATATGGAGATAATGGGAGAAGTGGATGTTTAAGATATCTTATAATGATTGTTATTCTTATACTTCTTACATTTACTATTCTCTTTATATTAGATAGAATATGAAACTATACTCCATAATTATTTGTTGTCTTTTAATGGGCTGTTCTGATTCCTCATTAGAAAATAAAGAACAGAATAAAGAAGAAGTTATTGTTATCGATGAATATACATTAAGTGCTGAGGAAGAATTATTAAGTACTGAAGAAAAAAGTATGAAAAGCGCAGAATTTGCAATGGCAGGACTTGATAAACATAATGAAAAGAAATATGTTGAAGCAATTGTTATTTATATTAAAGCAATAGCTTTTGACCCTAATAATAGTATAAATTATAATTGGAGAGGTAATTCCATGGTAGCATTAGGTGATTATGATAAAGCTATTAAAGATTATAGTAAATCAATTGAGCTTTCGTTGCCAGGTGGAAATGAATATGGATATTCTGGCAGGGCATATGCTAAGCTCCTCAAAAGTGACTTTGAAGGTGCTATAAAAGATTATTCTTTAGCAATTTTTTATAATGAAGATGAGGTCTATTTTTTTAATAGAGGATTGGCTAAATATTACTTAAAAGATTATGTCGGTTCGATTGAAGATTGTACTAAAGCTATTGAATTAAATGAACATAATATTGATGCTTATGGAATAAGAGCAGATTCAAAATTTGAATTGGGAGATAAGTCTGGAGCATGCTTAGATTGGAAATATGCTAAGAGTCAGAACCACAAAGAAGATTTAGAAAGAGAAAAATACTGTAAATAAGAAAACCTTATATTTTAAAATATTAAAATCACTCCTATACATAGAAATTATTACATTTACACCCGATTGGGGAATTAGCTCATTTGGCTAGAGCGCTTGCCTGGCAGGCAAGAGGTGGTCGGTTCGATTCCGATATTCTCCACTTTATTAAAAGCATCCGTCAATTGACTGATGCTTTTTTATTTAATTTATGTATTTCGTTTACATCTTATATTCTTCCAATATCGACAAATACTATGTCGGTCAAACTGAAAATTTGGAACGCAGATTATCTGAACACAACACAAGGAAAAATCTTGGTGCTTCTGATTGGCAAATCAAATATTTTGAAACCTTTGAGAATAGAAGCGAAGCTGTAAAAAGAGAATCTGAAATCAAAGCTAAAAAAAGAAGAACATATTTAGAATGGTTAATTTCTAAAGTTTAATAGAGCGTCCCGCAGTATTGCGGGAAGGTGGTCGGTTCGATTCCGATATTCTCCACTTTATTAAAAGCATCCGTCAATTGACTGATGCTTTTTTATTTAATTTATGTATTTCGTTTACATCTTATATTCTTCCAATATCGACAAATACTATGTCGGTCAAACTGAAAATTTGGAACGCAGATTATCTGAACACAACACAAGGAAAAATCTTGGTGCTTCTGATTGGCAAATCAAATATTTTGAAACCTTTGAGAATAGAAGCGAAGCTGTAAAAAGAGAATCTGAAATCAAAGCTAAAAAAAGAAGAACATATTTAGAATGGTTAATTTCTAAAGTTTAATAGAGCGTCCCGCAGTATTGCGGGAAGGTGGTCGGTTCGATTCCGATATTCTCCACTTTATTAAAAGCATCCGTCATTTGATGAATGTTTTTTTTTGTTTTCACCCCTCTGTGTCTCCCCTCTAAAGGGGAGAATTTCCTCCCTTGAGGGAGGATAAAGGTGGGTGATAAAATAAAACATTACTTATCAATAGATTTTCATTTCAGGTTAACTCCATTTTTGTTTATTTTCACAAAAAATTTAATGATATGAGTAAAATTATTGTTTTAGGAGCCGGAATGGTTGGAAGTGCAATGGCTATTGATTTAACTAAAAAACACCAAGTAACCGTTACCGATAGAAGCGAACAAGTTTTAGATAAGGTAAAATCTAAATGTAACGATTTAAGCACTCAAATACTTGATGTTACAGATATTGCTAAACTAAAATCGAATCTTTCAAGTTATGATTTGGTAATTTGTGCAGTTCCAGGGTTTTTAGGTTATAACACCTTAAAAGCAATAATTGAAGCTGAAAAAAATGTCATTGACATCTCTTTCTTTCCAGAAAACTCATTGGATTTAGATACTTTAGCCAAGCAAAAAAATGTAACGGCTATTGTTGATTGTGGCGTTGCTCCGGGTATGGACAACATTATTTTAGGCTATTACAACGAAAAACTAAAATTGACCGATTTTGAATGTTTGGTTGGCGGTTTACCAAAAGTAAAAAAATGGCCTTTTTGCTACAAAGCACCTTTTTCGCCAATGGATGTGATTGAAGAATACACTCGCCCTGCTAGATATGTCGAAAATAGCCATGTAGTAGTTAAAGAAGCCTTAACCGATTGCGAATACATTGAATTTGATAAAGTTGGAACATTAGAATCGTTTAACAGCGATGGTTTACGCTCCATCATTTTTACGATGCCACATATTAAAAACATGAAAGAGAAAACCTTACGTTATCCTGGTCATGTGGAGTATATAAAAGTGTTGAAAGAAAGTGGCTTTTTTAATACGGAAGCCATAGAGGTGAACGGACAAAAAATTGCTCCGTTAGATTTTACCAGCAAAATATTGTTTAACGAATGGAAATTGGGTGAAACAGAAGCAGAATTGACTGTTATGCGCGTTACTGTAAAAGGAATAAACGCAATCGGAAAAGAAGAAACCATCGTTTACAATTTATACGACGAATACAATCCAACAACAAAAACATCGTCAATGGCACGAACAACAGGTTATACAGCTACTGCTGCCGCTAATATGTTTTTAGATGGTTTATTTCAAGAAAAAGGAGTTTTTCCACCAGAATTAGTCGGAAAACACGAAGCTTGTTTCAATTACTTTATCAAGTATTTGGAAGAAAGAGGAGTGGTTTATACAAAAACTGTTAGTTAGTCTTTATTACCAACAGTTTATCTTGTAACATTTCGTTAATGGTGTATTGAATTCCTCCTACTCCAATTCCTGAAGATTTTCGTCCGCCAAAAGGCATCCAATCTACTCGGAAAGCAGTGTGATCGTTTATCATAACTGCTGCGGCATTCAATTGTTTTGAGATGGAAAAAGCTTTATCAATGTTTTTGGTAAAAACTGCTGCTTGAAAAGCAAAAGACAATGCATTGGCTTGATTTATGGCTTCTTCAATTTTTTTGTAGGTATAAATACAAATTACTGGTCCAAAAATTTCTTGAACAGATACTTTTGAATTTTTGTTTGGATTCAATAATACGGTTGGTTCAAAACACGATGAAGATATTCTTTTTCCACCACAAAGCAATTCAGCTCCTTCGTTTATGGCTTCATTCACCCAAGCCTCAACCCTATCTACTTCTGTTGGTAAAATTAATGGTCCCACCTGTGTTTTTTCATCGAGTGGATTTCCAACTTTTGTATTATTTGTTGCTTTAACTAACAAAGGTAAAAACTTATCCAAAAACTGCTCGTGAACAAAAACTCGTTGCACGGAAACACAAACTTGTCCTGCATGGTAAAAGCCACCTTTTACTATGGCTGGAATCAACTCAGCAACATCAGCATCTTGCTCGACAATTACTGGAGCCACACCACCATGTTCTAAAGCAATTCGAGTTCCTGGAGCAATTTTAGAACGTAAATACCAACCAACTTTAGCAGAACCAATAAACGTTAAATAGTTAACTCGTGTATCTGTTGCTAATTTTTCCGCCAACTCATCTTCACAAATAATAAGCTGACACCAATCTCTTGGCAAACCTGCTTCTTTCAATATTTCAACAAACTCTATACACGATAATGGTGTGGTTAACGCTGGTTTAACGATAACTGGGCAACCAGCAGCAATAGCCGTAGCTACTTGGTGTACAATTAAGTTTAGTGGATGATTAAAGGCACTTATCGCCACCACCACTCCAATTGGTTCTTTGGTTGTAAATGATATTCGGTTTGTTGAAGATGGAGTTAATCCCATTGGAATTTCTTCTCCATGCAATTGATTAATCGTTTGAGCAGCTATCTTTACTCCATTTATAGCCCTTAAAACCTCAACCTTTGAGTCCATTAATGGTTTTCCGCCTTCTTTGGTTGCTAAATCTGCCAAATAATCTTCTCGTGAAGTCATTATTTCGACAACACGCTCCAATATAGCTACTCGCTGAAAAGCGGGCATCCAATTCTGTTTATCGTTAAAAACAGCTGTAGCCTTATGTAAAGCTCTTTCAACATCTTCGACAGTATTTAAAGGTATTTCCTTAATTAATTCTTGATTGTAAGGAGAAAATACTTTTAACATGTCGGGATTTTAATAATTTAAAAGTGCTTGAAGTGCCTTAGCAACTTTATCTCCATTTGGCAACAATGTTGCTTCTAACACAGAGTTTAAAGGAATTGCAGGTGTATCAATCGATCCTACAATTTCAATTGGAGCATCCAAATGCTTAAAGCAATTCTTTTGAATTCGAGCAGCCAATCCTAAGGTAAAACTATTTTCAACAGATTCTTCAGTCACCAACATCACCTTGTTGTGTCTTTTCGTTGCAGCATACATCGCTTCTTCATCAATCGGATTTAATGTTCTTAAATCAATAATTTCAATTTGACCTTTAAACTGTTTTGATGCTTCTAAACTCCAATACACACCTCTACCATAAGTGATAATAACAGCACTCTCTCCATTTTCAATTTTATCTGCATCCGCTTCAATTACTGTTCTTGCTTTTCCAAAAGGGATTACATAATCTTCATCAGGCTCAACCGTTTTTGCTCCTTCGGTACCTTTAATTTTACTCCAGTATAACCCTTTGTGTTCAAAAATTACAACAGGATTTGGGTCGTAGTATGCCGATTTTAGTAAACCTTTTAAATCTGCACCTGTTGATGGATAAGCTACTTTTACACCTCTAATTTGTGTTACAACAGATTCAACACTTGAAGAGTGATATGGACCACCAGAACCATAAGCTCCAATTGGAACTCTTAAAATCATACTTGCTGGCCATTTACCGTTTGAAAGATAATACGAACGACTGACCTCAGTAAACAACTGATTTAAACCAGGCCAAATGTAATCCGCAAATTGCACCTCAACAATTGGTTTTAAACCAACTGCTGCCATACCAACAGTACTACCAACTATAAATGCTTCCTGAATAGGAGTATTAAAAACTCTATCATCACCAAATTGCTGAGCCAATGTTGCCGCTTCACGGAAAACTCCTCCCAAACGACCACCAACATCTTGACCGTACATCAAACATTCCTTGTGCTTGGTCATTAATTCTCGAACAGCAAATAAAGCAGAATCAACCATTACAGTTTTATCTTTCCCTTTTGGTTCTCGTTCGCCCTTTTCCTCTGTAATTGGTGTCGGAGCGAAATGATGCAAAGTTAAATCTTCTGGTCTAGGGTCTTCTTCTAATAAAGCCAATTGATACTCTTTTTCAACCAATTCTTTTGCCTTATTCTCTATAGAAAGTAATTCAAACGATTTAACGTCTAAATCCAATAAATTTTGTTTGATTTTTGGAAAAGGATCGCGAGTAGCTGCTTCCGCCAAATCGTCTCTGTACCATTCTTTTCTCACACCTGATGTATGATGATTTAACAACGGTACTTTTGCGTGTACCAAAAAAGGACGACGTTCTTTACGAACAATATCAATCACTTCTTGCATTGTCGAGTACGACTCAATAAAATCACTACCATCAATAGTTCTAACTTCCAATCCTTTAAAACCTCTTGCAAAATAAGTAATATCTTGAGCTCTAGTTTCTTTTGCTGTTGCAGAAATATCCCATTCATTATCTTGAACCAAATAAATAATTGGCATTTGTTTTAACACCGCCATTTGAAAAGCTTCTGAAACTTCTCCTTCGGTACATGAAGCATCTCCCAAACTACAAACAACAACAGGGTTTTCTCCTTTATAATCTTCTGCAATTCCAATTTTTTCTTTGTATTGAATACCCATTGCCACGCCAGTTGCTGGTATAGCTTGCATACCCGTTGCCGAAGATTGATGAGGTATTTTTGGCTTGTCTGCATCATTTAAACTCGGGTGCGAATAGTAAGTTCTTCCACCTGAAAATGGATCGTTTCGTTTTGCTAATACCTGTAACATCAACTGAAAAGGAGACATTCCTATTGACAATAAAATACTATCGTCACGATAATAAGGAAAAACAAAATCTTGCGGTTTTAATTGCAATCCAGTAGCAATCTGAATTGCTTCATGTCCTCTTGATGTTGCATGAACATATTTGGCTGTAATCTCTTTGTTTTCTTCGTAAAGCTCTGTAAGCGATTTAGCAGTACACATTAGCTTAAAAGCTTCAAGAACTACTTCTTTAGATACTTTAGAATCCTTACCCACTTTTTTCTCAATAATTTCAGCCATAAAAAATATTTGAAGACAGTTTACAAAGATAAGAAAAAACACTGTTTTTAGCCTAAAAACAGAAAATCTTAACCCTTTACGGATTAAGATTTAAATTTTTAAAAGAATTTGAGGTAATTATTCAACAATCATACCTGCTCCAACAGTTTCATTGGTTGCTTCGTCTATTAAAATTAGACTTCCTGTAAAACGATTTCTAGAATATTTATCATACAACAATGGCTTCGTAGTTCTGATTGAAATACGAGCAATATCATTCATTTTTACATCCTTATCATCTTCCATTCGATGTAAAGTATTGATATTAATTTTGTATTTAACCTCCTTAACTACACATCTCACATCATTAGAAGTGTGCTTAATAGCATATTTACCGTTAAGAATTAAGTTCTTGGGATTAAACCAACAAACCATCACATCAATATCTTGACTAACCTCTGTTTGATTATTGTTTCTAACAATCATATCTCCTCTACTAATATCAATATCATCTTCTAACGTAATAGTTACTGACATTGGAGCGTAAGCTTCTTCTAATGATCCATTAAAAGTATCAATTGATTTAATTTTAGAAGAAAAACCTGACGGCAACACCGTTACTTCATCACCTGGTTTAAAAACTCCCCCTGCAATTCTACCTGCATAACCTCTATAATCGTGGTATTTATCAGATTGTGGTCGAATTACATACTGAACAGGAAAACGACAATCGATGTGATTGTAATCGCTACCTATGTGAATATTTTCTAACAAATACATCAAGGTAGAGCCTTGATACCAATCCATTTTTTCAGATTTGTTCACCACATTATCGCCATTTAAAGCAGAAATAGGTACAAACTGAATATCTTTCACATCTAGTTTAGAACAAAATGCTTCTAAATCTTTTTTAATTTTAAAGAAAACCTCTTCAGAATAATCCACCAAATCCATTTTGTTGATACAAAACACCACATGAGGAATACCTAAAAGAGCTGCTATAAAAGTGTGTCTTGAGGTTTGCTCAACTAATCCGTTTCTAGCATCTACCAATATTATGGAAAGATTAGATGTTGACGACCCAGTAACCATGTTTCGAGTGTACTGAATATGTCCAGGTGTATCAGCAATTATAAATTTACGTTTTGGTGTTGCAAAATAACGGTAAGCTACATCAATCGTAATTCCTTGTTCTCGTTCGGCTCTTAAACCATCTGTTAATAACGCTAAATTAACAGTCTCTTCACCTTTCTTTTTACTCGATTCCTCTATAGCCTCGTATTGGTCTGCAAATATTGATTTCGAATCATACAAAAGCCTTCCTATCAATGTACTTTTTCCATCATCAACGCTTCCTGCAGTAGAAAATCTCAATAACTCCATATCTAAATATGAAGAAGTTGATGGTTGTATTGTAGTTTTTTCCATTTCGTTTTTCTTCTTTTAAAAGTAACCTTGTTTTTTTCTATCTTCCATTGCTGCTTCTGAACGTTTATCATCAGACCTAGTACCTCTTTCTGTAGTTCTTGCAGCTGCCACCTCTTCAATTATTTTTTCAATGCTATCAGCATCCGATTCAACTGCACCTGTACAAGTTGCATCTCCAATTGTTCTAAACCTTACTTGCATTGTTTTAGTTGGTTCTGTATCTCTTTGCTGAATAAAATCAGTAGTACTCATTATTACACCATCTCTAACAAAAACCTCTCTGTTGTGTGCTAAATAAATTGATGGAATTTCAATTTTTTCCATTAAAATATATTGCCACACATCCATTTCCGTCCAATTACTAATTGGAAAAACTCTAAAATGTTCTCCTAAATGCTTTCTACCATTAAAAATGTTCCATAATTCAGGACGTTGATTTTTTGGATCCCATTGTCCAAACTCATCTCTATGTGAAAAAAAACGTTCTTTAGCACGAGCTTTTTCCTCATCTCTTCTAGCTCCACCTATAGCACAATCATACTTGTTTTGCTCAATTGTGTCTAATAGAGTAACTGTTTGCAAAGCATTTCTACTTGCATTAAATCCTTTTTCCTCAATTACTTTTCCTTCATCAATTGATTTTTGAACAGAACCAACAACCAAGTTAGCATCGTATCTTTTTACAAAATCGTCTCTAAATTCAATAGTTTCAGGAAAATTATGACCAGTATCAACATGAACTAAAGGAAAAGGAATTTTGGCTGGCCAAAATGCTTTTCTAGCCATGTGAGCAACAATAATAGAATCCTTTCCGCCAGAAAAAAGTAATGCTGGATTTTCAAATTGAGCAGCTACTTCCCTAAGCACATAAATTGCTTCCGATTCTAATTCTTGAAGATGAGTTAAATTATAAGACTTCATATTATAAATTTGTGAACAAAGATAACCAATATAATTTTTTAGCATAAAAAAAGAGCGTGTAAAACTACACGCTCTTCAATATTTTAAAGTAACCCTAGAATTTAGCTCTTGATTTTCTACGTTTACGTTTGTTTTTACCAAGAACCCAGCTATTTTTAGATTTGTAAAAGTTACTTCTACCACGAATTGCCCAACTAAAATTAACAGTTACAGTTGCGTAGCTATCATTATGTTCTGGATCGCCTCGTTTTCTTCCAGGTTGATACGTACTTGGGTAAGGTAATTTATCAGCATCAGGATTTTCTTCTCTTATTTGTGCCGATAATTCAGGACTACTCTTATCTGCTAAACTAGCAGTTAATGGATCTGTATGTGCGATATATCTATTACTTACATCATCAATGTAATCGGTAAAGGTCGTTCTCCAGCTAAATTCCATTCCTAAACGATATTTACGTTGAATAGTATAGTAGAATCCTAAACCCACTGGTACCGAAAGATTAATTAAACTATAATTCACTCCTTCTGTTTTTAAAGGTTGTAGAGCATACCAACTGCCATTTAATTCACCTTTTGGATTGCTATAAAATGCACCAACACCACCAAACACATATAAATTAAAATCTGATGTATAACGACCCGTACCACCTACATCATTTACTTTATACACATACAACTCAAGATGTGCATCCAATTCAACCATGTCATTTTTGAAGTTCAAGTTTCTTCCTCTCCTAGCAGGATTCAATGACTCCGAATCGTCCCCAGACAACCTGATATAGTTCAAAGATCCTTTTACAGCAAACTTATTTGAAAATCGGTAACGATAAAAACCTCCTAAATTCCACCGTGTAAAGTTCAACTTCATATCAGCAGGTCCACTTCTTCGTTCACCAATTCCTCCCCCCATCTCTCCTAAATAATTAGAAGCACCTAATGAAAAACCATAGTCTATGCGATACTGACTATACGCACCAAAAGACAATGTTAAAACAGCAATTATTGTAAGTAATATTTTTTGCATTATGGCAAATATATAAAAGTTATACAAACTGATGCACTTTAAATAGAAAAATCTATCTATTAAATTCTACAATTTGTATTTTCGTAAAAAAAACAAAGCTACATAATTCGTTTTGAAATGGAAAATAAAATTTGTTTACTCTTTAATATTAAACTCCCTGTAGTTCAGGGAGGAATGATTTGGAATAGCGGATGGAAATTAGCCTCAGCTGTTAGTAATGGTGGTGGATTAGGTTTAATTGGTGCTGGTTCAATGTACCCCGAAGTATTTAGGGAACACATACAAAAATGTAAAAAAGCAACGAATAAACCTTTTGGGGTTAATTTACCTATGATTTATCCTCAAATTGAGGAATTAATTCAAATCATTATCGATGAAGAAGTTAAAATTGTTTTTACTTCGGCAGGTAACCCAAAAACTTATACTAGTTTTTTTCATGAACATGGGATAAAAGTTGTCCATGTTGTGCCTGGAGTAAAATTTGCTTTAAAATGTCAAGATGCAGGTGTTGATGCTGTGGTGGTTGAGGGTTTTGAAGCTGGAGGACATAACGGAAGAGATGAAACTACCACATTTTGTTTAGTACCTATGACTAAAAAGGAACTGTCTATCCCAATAATTGCTGCTGGTGGTATTGCTACAGGAAGAGGCATGTTAGCTGCAATGATACTTGGTGCTGATGGGGTTCAAATGGGAAGCCGATTTGCAGCATCCATTGAGGCCTCTTCTCATCAAAATTTTAAACAAGAAATTGTGAATGCTAAAGATGGCGCAACCATGCTCACGCTAAAGGATGTCACACCAGTCCGACTAATTAAAAATAAATTTTATAATACCATATCAACAGCCATCCAAAAGGGAGCGAGCATTGATGAACAAAAAGACCTTTTAGGTCGCGGAAGAGCAAAAAAAGGGATGTTTGAAGGTGATTTAGACGAAGGTGAATTAGAAATTGGGCAGGTTGCTGGATTAATTGACAGTATAGAACCTGTATCAAAAATTATAGAAAATATTATGACAGAATATCATCAAGCACTTCGTGAATTAAATCAACCAACATATAAATTTTAAGCATGATAAAATTTGAGAAATTTACGTTGAACAATGGATTAAAAGTTATTGTACACCAAGATAATACTACACCAATAGTTGCTTTTAATTTACTTTACAATGTCGGAGCTAGAGATGAAGATGAAAATAAAACTGGATTTGCCCATTTGTTTGAACACTTGATGTTTGGTGGCTCGATTAACATCCCAAATTTTGATGAGCCTTTGCAATTTGTAGGAGGCGACAACAATGCTTTTACATCAAACGATATTACTAATTACTATATAACGCTTCCTAAAAATAATTTAGAAACCGCTTTTTGGTTAGATTCTGATAGAATGTTGAGCTTGGCGTTTACTGAAAAAAGTTTGGAAGTACAACGTCAAGTTGTAATTGAAGAATTTAAACAAAACTATTTAAATCAACCTTACGGAGATGTTTGGCTGCTTTTACGACCATTAGCTTACCAAAATCATCCATACAAATGGGCTACAATTGGAAAAGAAATATCTCATATCGAAAATGCTACGATGCAGGATGTGAAAGACTTTTTTTACAAACATTATTTGCCAAACAATGCTATACTTTCTGTTGCTGGAGATGTTGATGTTGCAGAAATAAAAAAATTAGCTGAAAAGTGGTTTGGGAATATTCCATCAGGAAATGTTCCTAAACGAGCCCTACCCATAGAGCCAAAGCAAAAGGAAGAAAGACGACTGAGTGTTGAACGAGATGTTCCTGCAAACGCAATTTACAAAGCCTACCACATGTGTAAAAAAACTGATGATGATTTTTATGCAACTGACTTGTTGAGCGATGTATTATCGTTAGGAAATAGTTCTAGGCTATATCAAGCATTAGTAAAAGAACAAAAATTATTTAGTGAAATTAGTGCTTACGTAATGGGTAGTTTCGATGATGGACTCTTTATTATCAACGGAAATTTACAGGACAACGTTTCTTTCGAAATTGCCGAAAAAGCTATTGAACACGAACTTACAAAGATTAAAGAAACACTTGTTCAAGCAAAGGAGCTAGAAAAAGTTAAAAACAAAATTATCTCTACTTTACTATTTTCTGAAACTAGTGTTTTAAACAAAGCTATGAATTTGGCTATTTCTGAACTTTTGGGTGATGCTAACGATGTAAATACCGAAGAAGAAAAATACATGAAAGTTACCCCAGAAGATATTAAGCAGATAGCCAACAAGATTTTAGTACCAACAAACTGTAGCACCTTAATTTACGCTAAAAAGAATTAAAAATGAATGTGTTAGACAGACAAACCCCTCCACAATATAAAGACATCAATCGGGTTGATTTTATTAATCCTGAAAACCATATTTTATCGAATGGTTTAAAAATTAATGCTCTCTCAGGCGGTAGTCAGGATATTGTAAAAATTGATTTTATTTTTAATGCCGGAACTTGGCATCAACCTTCCCCGTTAATTGCAAGCACCACCAACAACTTAATGAAAGAAGGCACTAAAAACTTTTCTTCGTTCGAAATTATTGATGGAATTGACCAATATGGTGCTTTTTTGCAAACCAGTGTCGATTTTGATAGTGCAAACATTACGCTATACTCGTTAAACAAACATCTCGAGAAAGTACTCGTTTATGTTCAAGACATTATTTTTAACCCCACTTTTGAGCAAAAAGAATTTGATATTTATAAGAACAACAGCCTCGAAAAGTTTAAAGTTTCGATGGAGAAAGTATCTTATGTGGCACGTAAAGAATCGATGAGGCAAGTTTTTGGAACAGATAATCCTTATGGCGTTGGCGCTGAATTAGTTGATTTTATGAACCTAAGCAGAGAAAAAGTTATTGCTTTTCATCAACAATTTTACAGCCTAAATAATTGCGAAGTAATTATTTCAGGAAAAGTAACCAACGAATGTATTTCATTACTTGAAAAATATTTTGGAGAAAAAACATCAAAAACAATTCTTCCTGAAAAAGAAACAACAAATACTTTATCAAATGAGCCTGATAAAATTTATATAGAAAAGAAAAATGCATTGCAATCAGCTATTCGCATAAGTAAACAGTTCCCGAATAAATTACATCAGGATTATTTTGGTTTACAAATTTTGAATACTATTTTGGGTGGATATTTTGGTTCTCGATTAATGAAAAACATTCGTGAAGACAAAGGCTACACTTATGGTATAAGTTCTGGAATTTTGTCACTACAACATGGAGGTTTCTTTTATATTTCTACTGAAGTTGGTAGTGATGTTACAAAAAATGCACTGGCTGAAATTTATAAGGAAATTCAACTTCTTCAAACCAAAAAAATAAGCAACGAAGAATTAGATTTAGTAAGAAATTACTTGATGGGAAAAATTTTAAAATCGTGCGATGGACCATTTAACATGGCAGAAATGTTTGAAAATGTGTATTTCTATGGTTTAGATTATGATTTTTACAATCGATACATCCACAAAATAAAAACTATTACACCAGAGGATTTAATGAGTTTAGCAAACAAATACTTAGTAGATTTAAAGGAAACAGTTATTGGGAAATTATAAATTAGAATTTAATAGCCAATCCTGTCCCGAAATAAACTCCTTTTAATTCAAAATCTAATTTCCAAGAATAATTTAAGTTCCCTACAAATGCTTTACCAGCAGAGCTTAATTCAGGCACAGCTCCATTATAGTTATACCCAGTATATTGTAAACTCAACAACATTCCAACATGATCTGAAAAAAATATCCGATCTGTTATACCAAATACTACAGAACTACCCGAACCAGTAATAGAACTTAAGAATATACCAGGATTTTCTTGATAAGTCCATTTACCACTAGCAAAACCTAGTCCTAGTGTAAGGAATAAATCATTTCTTTGAGCATTGAGTAAATGAAAATTGAAATAAAAACTAAAGTCGTTACTTTTTACGCTTTTAAGTGTATCCTTATCTTCTGCAGAAATAATATAGTTACTAGCGCCCAGTTTTAGTCCCAACCCTATTTTATTAGAAACTCCATATTCACCTCCTATTCTAAATACAGAACTCGCAGTACCACTTACATCAGTATCTGTAAAAGTAAATGCTCCAACCGATACAGTTGATGTTGTTCTAACTCCATAAGCTGCACCTCCTAAATCTAAATCAATATTCCAATTACCTTTTTCAAAGGCTTGAGAAAACAAATTAAATGAAGTAATAGTAAGTAAAACAACTAAAATTGATTTGAAGGATAAATTTTTCATAATTCTTTTTTTTACCAAATCTAATAAAAAAGAATCTAAATTAAATTTCTACTTCTTTAAAAATAAAATCGAAATCGAAAGAATCGTTATAATCTTCTCCTACTTCCTTCATGTCCACATCATCTGAAGCATAATACCAAACCACTGATAGTTTTGTTTTTTTATGTTGTTCTTGATTTACTAGACTAATGATGTCGTAAATAAATTGTAACGAACTGGTATTGGAATATTTTAATTTAAAAATTACTGTTGTTGAAGAACAAGGTTGTTCGATGTATTTTTTTAACCAAGTAAGAATTGGTCTATAAAAATCCATCGTATTTTCTATTAAAGAAACCCCAGAAATTTCAAATATTCCTGTTTCAGGATTAAAATCAATTCTGGGGCTTTTTAAAGTATTTTCTATTATTAATCGTTCCAATTACATCTAAAAATTGGACGCGAAATTAATAACAATATTTATTTTCAGCTATTAATTTTTCAGCAATATTTCTTCGTGCATCTTTAACATTCAGATTTGCTTGTTTTGTAAATCGTTTTAATCCCATTTGCATAATTCTTAACTCATCACCTTCCACAAATGAATTAATGGCATCTTTACCCGATTTATTTATTTTATCCGCTGCATCATAAATATACACATTCATCATGTCTATTTGATTTTGTAAAGTTGCTTTGTCGTTCGTCAAAGCTAATTTTTCAACACGTAACAAAATAGATTCAGCAACATAGGTCTCAATGGCCATGTCAGCAATACACATTAAAATTTCTTGCTCTTTTGCCAACTGCATCATTAGTTTTTGAGCAGCGCTTCCTGCAACCATTAAAATTGCTTTTTTAAATTTTTTCACTTGCTCGTGAGCTTGTTCAAAAATATCGTCGCTTCCTGCACCAAAATCAGGAATACTCATTAATTCTTTTGCTACTTCTTGCGCTGGACCCATTAAGTCTAACTCACCTTTCATTGCTTTTTTTAGCAACATATCTACCGTTAACATTCTGTTAATTTCATTGGTACCTTCAAAAATTCTGTTGATACGCGCATCACGATAAGCAGCTTCCATTGGTGCCTCAGCAGAATAACCCATTCCACCGTAAACTTGAACACCTTCATCAACCACATAATCTAACACTTCAGAACCATGAACTTTTAAAATAGCAGCTTCTGCGGCAAACTGACTGATTCCATCTAAAGTAGCTTTTTGTTTATCTACTCCTTGTGAAATCAAAGCTTGAATGGCATCGTCGATATTTTGACTACAACGGTAAATTGCAGACTCCGATGCATAAACTTTTATAGCTTGTTCAGCCAACTTATATTTTATAGCGCCGTATTTTGAAATTGGACGACCAAACTGATTTCTTTCATTAGCATAATTTACTGTTTTATCAATGATTTTTTTACAACCACCAATTGCCGAACCAGCCAATTTAATTCTACCAATATTTAAAATGTTTAAGGCAATTTTAAAACCTCCTTGTCTTTCTCCCAACAAATTTTCAACTGGAACTTTGCAATCGTTAAAAAATACTTGACGAGTAGATGAGCCTTTAATACCCAATTTTTTTTCTTCTGGATTTAGAGAAATCCCTTCAAAAGATTTTTCTACAATAAATGCTGAAAGGTTTTCATCGTTATCAATTTTGGCAAAAACAGTAAAAATATCAGCAAAACCAGCATTTGTAATCCACATTTTTTGTCCGTTTAACAAATAATGCTTTCCATCAGGAGTTAAAACTGCTTTAGTTTTTCCAGAATTTGCATCAGAACCCGAACTTGGCTCAGTTAAACAATATGCTGCTTTCCAAACACCAGTTGCTAAGTTTGGCACATATTTTTGGCGCTGTTCGGCGTTACCGTAA
Organism: Flavobacteriales bacterium; assembly: GCA_020635795.1. NCBI lineage: Bacteria > Pseudomonadati > Bacteroidota > Flavobacteriia > Flavobacteriales > Flavobacteriales bacterium. Next base: position 153,068 of record JACJZD010000004.1, on the reverse strand, counting down.
TACAAAATTGGCAATGTACCAATACCTGTGTGTGCAGAGATTGAAACTGCGAAAGAATGTGCTCCACCAATTACTTCGGAAGTAAGCATACTTGTTACAAAGTTTTTTCCAAAACCCATGTATTCTTCAGGAACAGAAACCCCTAAAATTCCAAGCTCACCAGCTTTTTCCATTAATAATTTCGACAAACCTTCTTCTTGTTTTTCAATTCGCTCCAGATTTGGCTCAATTTCTTGTTTTATAAAATCAGCGCAAGTATCTGCTATCATTCGTTGTTCTTCATCAAAGTCTTCAGGGATAAAAACATTTCTTGGGTCAGTTTCCTTGATAAGAAATTCTCCTCCTTTGATTGTCTTATTGTTTTCCATAATATTTAGTTGTTATCGTTATACTAGTTTATTTTGTAATACATTAATTTGTGAGGTCCTATTTGTGGAACATCATAAAAATCTCCTACCACAGTAAAACCCATTTTTTCGTAAAATCCTAAAGCAATTTCTCTGGCATCACACCAAAGCAAATCAACTTTTCTATTTCGTAATTCTTGAATGGCAAATTCTATCACTTTTTTACCAAAATTTTCACCTCTAACCACAGGTGAAGTTGCCATTGCTCTTAACCGGTATTGTTGTTCTTCTTTAAATTTTTCGTTTCGTTGTATCAAAAAAGTTCCTATCGAAACTAATTCTTTCTTTTTAAAAGCACCAACATGAAATGTACCTTCCATATCATCTACATCTATACCACATTCATTCAAACTATTTTTATGAGACCATAAAACACTATACCTCAACGGGTAGGTTTGTTCTGATGATATTAGTCTAGTTTCATTCAATTTTTTACTTTTTTATACCTTAACCAACAAAATGCTTCAACAAACTCAGCATGATAGAGTTTGTTAAGCCCCTCCTTCGGAGGGGTTGGGGAGGTATTTACAACATTTCGTAAATACCAGCAGCTCCTTGACCTGTACCCACACACATCGTAACCATACCGTATTTTTGTTTTCTTCTTTTTAATTCGTTAAAAATTTGAACAGATAATTTAGCTCCAGTACAAGCCAATGGGTGTCCTAATGCAATAGCGCCACCATTCACATTTACTTTATTGGTATCTAAATCCAACCCTTTTATAACTGCAAGCGATTGCGAAGCAAAAGCTTCGTTCAACTCAAATAAATCAATATCACTTTGTTTTAACCCTGCATGTTTTAATACTGCCGGAATTGCTGTTAACGGACCAACACCCATAATTCTTGGTTCCAATCCAACCACCTGGTAACTTACCAATCGTGCAATTGGTTTGATATTTAATTCTTTCACCATTCTTTCCGACATTACCATTACAAAAGCAGCACCATCAGATGTTTGTGATGAATTACCAGCCGTTACACTACCGCCTGCAGCGAAAACTGGTTTTAATCCAGCTAACGCCTCAACTGTTGTTCCTCTTCGTGGTCCTTCATCAGTATCTACTGTATATTTTTTTGAATGACGTTTATTGTCTTCTCCAACAAATATTTCTTCCACTTCAATCGGAACAATATCATCTTTAAACAATCCATTATCTATTGCACTTAAAGCTCTTCTGTGCGATTCATACGCAAAAGCATCTTGTTCTTCACGAGAAATTTTAAAATCGTTAGCCACTGCTTCTGCAGTCAAACCCATTCCCCAATAATAATCAGGATTTTCTTTTGCCACTTTAGCATTCGGAACTATTCGCCAACCACCAAAAGGTATTGGACTCATGGTTTCAACTCCACCAGCAATAATGCAATCGGCCATGCCAGCATTGATTTGTGCTGATGCTATTGCAATGGTTTGAATACCTGAAGAACAGTATCTGTTCACAGTCATACCCGGAACTTTAACTGAGTCTAAGCCCATCATTGATATCATTCTACCAATGTTTAAGCCCTGTTCGGCTTCAGGTGTTGCATTACCAACAATCACATCATTAATGCGTTCTTTATCTAATTGAGGAAAATCCTCCATCAATCTCTTAATTACAGCGGCACTTAAATCATCTGGTCTTGTAAATTTAAACAAGCCTCGTGGTGCTTTTCCTACTGCTGTTCTGTATCCTGCTACTATATATGCGTCCATATTTCTAAATTATAGCCCCTCTTAATCTCCCCGAAGAGGAGAAATACTAAGCTGATTATTTTTCTATTTTTTTATCATTTCAATTTAACACACCCCTAACCCCTCTCAAGAGGGGAAACTCCTTACCCTTGGGAAGGTTGGGGTGGGATTAGTTTCTCAATACTTTTCCTGTTGTAATAATACTTTGTAATCTTTCTAATGTTTTGCGTTCGGTACAAAGCTCTAAGAAAGCTCTTCGTTCCATGTCTAGTAAATACTGTTCGTTTACTTCTGTTGGACTTGATAAATCGCCTCCACAAAGTACGTAGCCTAATTTTTCAGAAATTAACTGATCGTGTTCAGAAATGTATTTACCCGATTTCATTGAGTTGGCTCCCACGTATACAATACCTAAACCTTCGTTACCCAACACTTTAATGTCTTTACGTTGCAGAGGTTTAGTATATCCCTTATTTGCAAGATTTAAAGCCGCTTGTTTTGCATAGCTCAACTGATGAGCTCTACTTACCACAACCTCGTCAATACCTTTTCGTAAGTAACCTAATTCAAAAGCTTCTTGTGCAGAAGTTGAAACTTGAGCTTGACCAACAGTTAAAAAACGATTTCTTAAAATATTCAATCGCATTCCATCACCATATTCATCAGATGCACGTAAAGCAAATTCTTTAGTTCCGCCACCACCAGGAATAACACCTACTCCAAACTCAACCAATCCCATATAGGTTTCAGCATGAGCAACAACCTTATCAGCATGCATACTCATTTCGCAACCGCCACCTAAAGCTAGGTTATGAGGAGCAACCACTACTGGTATTGAAGAGTAACGAACTCTCATCATGGTTTTTTGGAAAGCTTGAATAGCGAAATCCAACTCGTCGTATTCTTGCTCAACCGCCATCATAAATATCATACCTACATTGGCTCCTGCCGAGAAATTATCCCCATCGTTTGAGACAACCAGGCCTTTGTATTTTTGTTCAGCTAAATCAATAGCCTTATTAATTCCTTCTATTACTTCACCACCAATGGTATTCATTTTAGTGTGGAACTCTAAATTGATGATTCCATCTCCTAAATCTACAATGGTAGTTCCAGAGTTTTTCCAAATGGTATTTTCTGCTCTTAGCGTTTCTAAAGAAAGCACTTTATCTGAACCTGGAACCATTTGGTAAGACTTCGATTCAATATCGTAAAAATATTTAGCTCCTTTTTCTACTTTGTAAAAAGATTTGATTCCTGCAGCCAACATTTCTTTTACCCACGGATTTGGCGTAATGCCCATTTTCTCCATTATTGGTAAACTTTCTTCCACTCCAATGGCATCCCAAGTGGCAAATGGACCTAACTGCCAGCCGAAACCAGCACTCAAGGCATCGTCAATTTTATATACCGCATCAGTAATTTCTGGTATTCTATTCGAAACATAAGCAAATAAGCCAAAAAACGATTTACGGTAAAACTCTCCTGCTTTATCTTGACCTTGCACCAAGGCTTTTGTTCTCAACCTCAAATCGTCAATGGTTTTTGCCAATTCTAATGTGGCAAATTTTACTTTTTGACCAGGTCTATATTCTAATGTATTTAAGTCTAATGTTAAAATTTCACTATTGCCTTTTTCGTCTTTTACTTTTTTAAAGAACCCTTGTTTGGTTTTTGAACCCAACCATTTGTTCTCCACCATTTTATTGATGTAACTTGGAATGGTAAAAATGGTATTCGCTTCATCATTCGGACAATTATCCTTAACTCCATTGGCAACGTGCACCAACGTATCTAACCCAACCACATCACACGTACGGAAGGTTGCCGATTTTGGACGACCCATTGCTGGACCAGTTAATTTATCAACCTCTTCAACCGTTAAACCCATTTCAGTAACGGTATGAAATAACGACATGATGCTGTAAACACCAATTCTGTTAGCAATAAATGCTGGAGTGTCTTTACAAACCACTGTAGTTTTTCCTAAAAATCGTTGACCATAATCTTCCAAGAAAGTCATCACTTCTGGATCGGTTTTAGGCGTTGGAATTAACTCTAACAATTTTAAATATCGTGGTGGGTTAAAAAAGTGCGTTCCACAGAAATGTTTCTGAAAATCTTCACTTCTTCCTTCCAACATCATGTGAATTGGAATACCAGATGTGTTAGATGTAATTAACGTTCCTGGTTTACGGTATTTCTCAACGTTTGCAAAAACTTGTTGTTTAATGTCTAAACGCTCAATAACCACTTCAATCACCCAATCGCAAGTTGCAATTTTTGATAAATCATCATCAAAATTTCCTGTAGAAATTCTACTGATATAAGACTTACTGTAAATTGGAGAAGGGTTTGATTTCAATGCAAACTGCAACGCATCGTTAACAATTTTGTTACGCTCAGCTGGTTTTTTCGAATCAGCAGCTTCTTTTGGTACAATGTCCAACAAAAGCACTTCTACCCCAACATTGGCAAAATGGCAAGCAATTCTTGAGCCCATTACTCCTGAACCCAATACTGCTACTTTATTAATTTTTCTGTTCATATTTTATTTCATTTTGTCATTTCAACTTTATGGAGAAATCTTCTAGGTTAGTTAAAAGATATCTCTTCGCTCGATATGACAGTTAATTTATATTTTATCAATCTTGTTACTTAACACACCCCTTCCGCTCTCTAGAGGGGAAGCTACCACACAAAGCCAACTTCGGTCTTCCATATTTGGACTTCACGCTAATTATTCTTTTTCTTTTCGTTCCTCTACGTAGCCCCTCCTTCGGAGGGGTTGGGGAGGCTTTAGTTTTCTTGTTTATACTTTTCTATCGTCTTATTTATCGTGTCCATTACTTCAAAAAAAACGTGAAGTTTACTTTGCGGAATTTCCTCTAAAATTAAATCATTAAATCCTTCTACTACTTTTTTCGCCAATTTTCTTTTTTCAACACCTTCGGGAGTTAAAAAAATACGTACCATTCGTTTGTCTTTTTCATCTTGCTTACGGAAAATCAAGCCTTTATCTTCCATACTTTTTATTATTCTACTCATGCTGGTTGCCTCCATACCCATTAACGGAGCTATGCTTGTTGCAGGAGTACCTTCTTTACTTATGGTAAGCAAAAAATAACCTGCCGCCTGTGTGCTACCATGCTTTGCAGCCACTTGGTTGTACATTTTAAAAATGCCGTGCCAAGTAGATTTTATTTGATAATCGATGGTGTTTTGATTCATTTATTATGCTTACATAACAAATGTAGTAAATTATATTGTGTAAGCATAGTATATTGAATTATTTTATTAAAAAAATCCCATTTTAAATAAAAAGATTTAACTTTAGATAAAAACTCAATTTATATGAAAGGCTCAATTTTATTTTTTGTTGGAGTTTTATTTTTTACCCTTAATTATAATGCTCAAAATATTCAAATTGATTCTCTTTGTTTAACAAAGGAGTTAATAGATTATCAACTATCAAAAAATCAAAAAGAAGCACAAGAAAAAGAGGTATTAATTCAACAATTAATTAAAAAAATAAAAGACGAATCCACCAAAGATTATTCTTTATTTAAAACAACTACATATACTATTCCAGTTGTATTGCATGTTTTTCATAATGGCAATGATGGCAAAATTGACTTAGACCAAGCACAATCTGGTATTGATATTCTTAATAATGATTTTAATGGTCTCAATAGTGACTGGAATACAATTGACCCTGAATTTGATAGTATTAAAGCGACTTTAAATATACAGTTTTGCCTTGCTTCGATAGACCCTAATGGCAATCCAACAACTGGAGTAATTTATTATCAAGACTCTAGCGCTATGGTGAACAGCAGCTCAAACCTATTATATCAGCACGCTTGGGACAATTATAAATATTTTAATATTTATTTACCAAAATACAGCAAAGGCGTTCCATCAGATTTTACTGGTTCAGCAACTCTACCAGATAATTATTTATCTAGCATAGGAAGAGATGGAATTATTTATAGCTCTATTAGATGGGGTTATGGTACTCATTCTGAATTATATTATGGTCAAGAATGGGCATCTGTAGGCACACATGAAGTTGGTCATTGGCTAGACCTCTATCATACTTTTAGTAATAATTGTGGAGATAGTGGAGATTTAGTTGCTGATACTCCACCAACTCTTGGAGGAACAATTTATCTTTCAGGATGTTATAACAACAACATGTCTTGCGGTTTTAATACTAACGGAGAAAATTACATGGACTACAATCACGATTGCAAAAAAATGTTTACTCAAGGACAAGTTGATCGAATGAATGCGGCACTATATTTACCCTCAAGAATAACAATTTGGTCAGATTCAAATTTAGTAGCAACAGGATGCTCTCCCAATATTCTAAATACTTCAGAATTACAGAAAGAACACCAACCTATAGTATTCCCAAACCCTTCTAACTCTATATTAAATTTTATTTTTCAATACAAACAAAGTTCTCTAAATATATATAATCCTATAGGGAATCTAGTTTATAGTAAAATAATTGATTCTAATTATCTGACTATTAATGTAGCTAACTTTACAAAAGGAATTTACTTCTATACTAGTACCTATAAAAATATTATTTCTAATGGTAAATTTGTCGTTGAATAATCAAAACATTACAATCATTGATTATCCAACTACCCCACCTCTCGTAAGCATCCATCAGTAAACTCTATTCCAAGCGTCCGCTTGAAATACATTATTGAAATCAAAATAGATTGCGGGTCAAGCCCGCAATGACGTATAAAAAGATTGTAGAGTTTTTGTGGATAATGGGTTAGACTACAATTAACCATTCATTGTAGAGACGGATAATTATCCGTCTCTACAAAACAACATGGATTTATTCTTATTTTCGCTTATCTACTTAAAAGCAACTTGACAAACTCAACAAACAGCTACTTCACCCCCTTTAATCAAGTTATTGAGTTATCAACCCTACCTTTTAAATTTACCTATCCTTTTGATTATACTCCACACCCACTTTGTTTATTAGCTGCAAAACAATTGCAAGAATATTTAACCACCCAACAAGATTTTGAGCATAATTTTGGTTTAGACAAAACCCAAGAAGGGATGGTTATTGGAAAAATGTTTGGTGTATTGGTGGTGCAAACTCAAGAAAACGAATTGGGTTATTTAGCAGCATTTTCGGGTAAATTGGCAGGAGCCAACCAACATATTAAATTTGTACCACCAGTTTATGACGGATTGGTTGAGGGCAATTTTATCAATTTAGGCATGCTGGAACTAAGCCGAATAAACGAAGAAATAAAAACCTTAGAAGAACAAAATACCACAGAAAGCAACCTAAAAATTACTGAATTAAAAACACTACGAAAAGCCAACTCCATTGCTTTGCAGGACCAAATTTTTGACCAATACTTTTTTATTAATCAATCAGGCGAAGAAAAAGGGTTACGTGAAATTTTTAATAAACCGCCTAGCGGAGCTGGCGAATGTGCTGCACCAAAATTGTTGCAATATGCATTTTTGAATAAGCTAAAACCTATTGCTATGGCAGAATTTTGGTGGGGGCAATCACCAAAATCGGACTATTGGAAGCATGGGCATTTTTACCCTGCCTGTAAAGAAAAATGTGAGCCTATTTTAGCTCACATGTTAAAAGATATTGAAATGGATGGGAAGCCTTTTTAATAAAAAGAGTCAGTTCGAGTTTCCGATTTTCTATCGGAAATATCGAGAACACACTTTTTAGAACCTAAAATTTTATTCTCGATAAATTCCGCAATAATGCGAAACACTCGAATGGACAAATTTTCGGAAAAGAGATTCTTGATTAAACTACATAAATAAGCTTACTCTACCTCCTCATAATCCACGTAATCGCCTAAATCATCCGATTCTGGTTTAGTACTTCTTTTAGTCGAGTTTATTTTTACTTCTCCTTCGTGTTGTTTTACAAAACGTTTTGCCTCTTCTTCATCTCTAACCTGGTTTTGTGCTTGTTGTTGAAATTCTTGCATCTTTTTATTTGCCCAACGGGTAATTAAAAAAGGAAACACGTAACGTACCAACAACTTAAAGCCGTAATAAACAATAATAATGATGGCTATGGTACGAAGTAATTGCAAAATCAGTTAAAGATTTAAAGTGGGTATTAGCTAATTAACGGCTCAAATATAGATTACGTTCGGCATAAATATCTCTAAAAAATTTATCCTTTAAGCTATCAATAAAGTATATTGCTTCTCCTGTCGATTTCATTTCTGGACCTAACTCTTTATCTACATCAGGGAATTTGCTAAACGAGAATACTGGTATTTTAATGGCGTATCCTTTTTTATAAGGTTTAAAGTTGAAGTCTTTCACTTTGTTTTCCCCCAACATTACTTTAGTTGCATATTTCACGTAAGGTTCGCGATATGCTTTTGCAATAAAAGGAACTGTTCGAGAAGCTCGTGGATTTGCTTCGATAACATAAACCACATCATCTTTAATAGCAAACTGAATATTGATTAATCCTACTGTTTTTAATGCAACGGCAATCTTTTTGGTTATTTCCTCTATTTGAGTGATAATCAAATCACCCAAATTGTATGGAGGTAATACTGCATAAGAATCACCAGAGTGAATTCCTGCTGGCTCAATGTGTTGCATGATTCCAATAATATAAGTATCTTTTCCATCACAAATGGCATCCGATTCAGCTTCTATTGCTCCACCCAAAAAGTGGTCTAACAAAATTTGGTTGTTCGGCATGGCTTTTAAAATATCCACCACGTGATGTTCTAATTCTTCTTCATTAATTACAATTTTCATTTTTTGCCCACCCAATACATAAGAAGGACGAACAAGTAATGGAAAACCTAAATCCTTAGAAAGTTGAATAGCTTGCTCGGCACTTTCTACAATACCATATTTTGGAAAAGGGATTTTCAGCTCTTCCAACACTTTAGAAAACCGCCCTCTATCCTCAGCAATATCTAATGCTTCAAATGAAGTACCCAATATTTTAATTCCATATTTTTCTAATTTCTCAGCTAACTTCAATGCTGTTTGACCTCCCAACTGAACAATTACACCCTCAGGTTTTTCGTGTAAAATGATATCATAAATATGCTCCCAAAAAACTGGTTCAAAGTAAAGTTTATCAGAAGTATCAGAATCGGTTGAAACCGTTTCAGGATTACAGTTAATCATAATGGTTTCGTAGCCGCACTCTTTAGCTGCCATTACGCCATGTACGCAACTGTAATCAAACTCAATTCCTTGTCCAATTCTATTCGGACCAGAACCCAACACCACTACTTTTTTTCTATCTGAAACTATAGATTCATTTTCATCCTCGAAAGTTGAATAATAATATGGTGTCTCCGCAGGAAATTCAGCAGCACATGTATCTACCAACTTGTAAACCCTGTTAATTTTCATTTCGATACGCTTATTAAACACCTCACTTTCTAAACATTTCACTAAATGAGCAATTTGTCTGTCAGCGTATCCTTTTTGTTTTGCTTCGTACATTAATTCACGAGGCAGAGTATCAAGTGTAAATTTTTGGATTTTGTTCTCCAATTTTATCAAATCTTCAATTTGACGTAAAAACCAATGGTCAATTTTTGTTTTTTCGTAAATGGTTTTAAAAGGAATACCCAATTTTATGGCATCGTAAATATGAAACAACCTGTCCCAACTTGGGTTTTCTAAACTGTGCAAAATTTGGTCTTGATTAGTCAATTCTCTTCCGTCAGCGCCCAATCCATTTCTACTTATCTCCAAACTCTGACAAGCTTTTTGCAATGCTTCTTGGAACGAACGACCAATACCCATTACTTCTCCAACCGATTTCATTGAGAAGCCCAATCTTCTTTTTGCACCTTTAAATTTATCAAAATTGAATCGTGGAATTTTTACAATTACATAATCCAATGTTGGTTCAAATAATGCCGAAGTATTTCCTGTAATTGGATTTTTCAACTCATCAAGTGTATAGCCAATAGCCAATTTAGAAGCTATTTTTGCAATAGGATAACCCGTAGCTTTTGATGCTAGAGCAGATGAACGCGAAACCCTTGGATTAATTTCTATGGCAATAATTTCTTCTTTTTCATCATTACTCACGGAAAACTGAACATTACAACCTCCAGCAAAATTTCCAATAGAGCGAATCATATGAATCGCCATGTCTCTCATTTTTTGAAAAGTCGTGTCTGATAAAGTCATTGCTGGAGCAACTGTTATGGAATCTCCAGTATGAATACCCATTGGGTCAAAATTCTCAATAGAACAAATAATAACAACATTATCATTTTTATCTCTTAACAATTCTAACTCATATTCTTTCCAGCCAATAACTGCCTTATCAATCATTACCTCATGTATTGGCGATGCCTGAAGCCCCACATGCAAAGCGTCTTCAAAATCTGCTTGATCGTAAATTACTGCTCCACCCGTTCCTCCTAAGGTAAACGAAGGTCGTATAACCAAAGGAAAACCTATTTTTTGTGCAACCTCTTTACCTGCTAAATACGATTTTGCCGTTTCTGATGGAGCCATCGGCACACCTATCTCCTCCATTTTCTGTCTAAACAACTCCCTATCTTCTGTGATATCAATAGCTTTAGTATCAACACCAATCATTCGCACATTGTTTTCTTCCCAAACACCCATTTTATCACACTCAATTGCTAAATTAAGCGCTGTTTGTCCTCCCATTGAAGGCAGTACCGCATCAATATCAGGATGATCTTCTAATATTTTAATAATTGATGAAGTTTCTAAAGGCAACAAATACACGTTATCGGCTGTCACCTCATCAGTCATAATGGTTGCTGGATTAGAGTTAATTAACGTAACTATAATTCCTTCACTTCTTAATGAACGTGAGGCTTGAGAACCTGAGTAATCAAATTCACAAGCTTGACCAATAACAATTGGTCCGCTTCCGATTAATAAAACATGTTTGATACTGTTGTCTTTTGGCATGGGTATGTGTTATATGGTGCTTAATTTATTACTGCGAAGTTAATTTAATTGGACTTGCTTTTCAGGTTAACTTTTCAACAAAAAGTAATTTTTTGTTCAAAAAAAAGGGAAGCTAATTGCTTCCCTTTTAATCTAACCTATATAATTACTTTCTATGTTTGAACTCGTCAGACACAGTTAGTTTCTTTCTACCTTTTGCTCTTCTTCTAGCTAAAACTTTTCTGCCATTAGCAGATTCCATTCTACTCATGAAACCATGTTTGTTTCTTCTTTTTCTTACTGATGGTTGAAATGTTCTTTTTGACATGTTGTTTAAGTTTTAGTCTTTCCTCAAAAAATTGGACTGCAAAAATATACTTTTTTTATATACTAACAAATAATTTGATAAATATTTTTTAAAAGCAACTTTTGTTTTTCTGCTCATTAATTATGACAAATATCAGTATTAAACTTTTTTTTTGAAAGTACTTTAGCACTTAATTTCAGGAATAGTAATAAAATGTTGATTGGCTTAAGAGATTTTTTTGTTCGAAAACTTAAAAAAGGTACTTTTTTATGGAAGGTGCTGGAATTTTTACAAGGCATGTTTTTTGTGAAAAACTATTTATTTTATTACAAATGGAAATTAATTAAATCTCAAACCACAATTAGGGAAATAAACATTGAATTTACTAGCTATTGCAATTTAAGGTGCGCATTCTGTTCGCTCGACCATGAAAAACCAAAAATTAGAATATCTCCAACTTTATTAGACACTTTTTTTAGCAATTTAACCTCCGACAAACGATTTGGCAATGTAGAAGTAATTCATTTACACAATGGCGGAGAAACCCTATTACATCCAGAAATTGCTGAATTACTTGCTATTATTAAAAAATATAAAGACCTTGTTAAATCAGAAAATAGAAAATTCCCAATTGTTCATTTACTAACCAACGGAACACCTTTGAACGAAAAGAAATCATTAGAGGTTTTAAACAGCGATGCAATTGATGTTATGGAGTTTAGTATGGACGGCGGTAGTCCTGAACGATTTGAAGAAATGAGAATTCGAGCAAAATGGGATAGCTTCTATCAAAACATCAAGTTTTTTTGTGAAGAAAATAAAAAACGAGGCAATAAAATTCGAACCAACATTATATCAGTTATCGATTCCAAAAACAGTTTGAAAACCGATTGGATGGACAAACAATTTGTTGAAGTACTTAATATGGTTGACACTTATGAATTGAGACATCCGCACACCTGGGCTGGAGAAATTGACATTGAAGGTGATTCATCAAACAGTAAAAACAAACCTCACAAAATTGGATGCGGTTTATTGATGCATCAATTGGTTTTTTTACCTAATGGCGATGTTAGTGTTTGCTGTGTTGATTTAAACTCAAAAGGTGTTGTTGGAAATATTAACAACAATTCACTTTTTGACATCTACGACTCTAAACTTAGGAAAAGATGGTTGGAATTGATGTTTAAACGACGTAAATCAGAAATTGATTTATGTAAAAACTGTGATACATTTTAATCCAAACTTTTCTTGTTGAATATCATAAATCCAAAATGAAACAATACACTCCAAGGAGTTTCTGATTTATCGTAATAATTCACATTAAACGCTAAGGGTCCAATTGGAGTATAGTATACTAACGAAGAAGACCCTACATACCTAGTGTTTGACCATTCCGTACTAAAAACAGCCTTATTATTTACATCGGATAAAATAGTCTGATACGGCTGAAATGCATAACCCTCAACTCTTAATTGAAAGTTATTAAATAAAGTGAAAATACTTTTCACACCCCCAGCCACATAATTATAAGCTCTAAAATTGTTTTGAAACAATGTTCGCATTTCGGGTAAAGGAAGAAATGCTGGGGCTGATAAAATTGAAGCAGAATAATTACTGAAAAATTTCTGTTCAGAATAACTTCCTTCAACCATTAACCCAAATTTTACTTTATGTTTTTTATTAAAATATTGATCGAATTTCAACTTTACTTGTCCCCATTCTATACTATTGTTATAAACAGTCGTATCATTTGATGTTGAACCAAGCACCGTATTTTCATTTCCTTTTATATACTTATATTTCAAAGAAAAATAACTTCCTGTGGTTGCATACTGAGGCTTATCCAATGAATTTCGTTCAAAATAAATCCCACCAATAATATTTTCGAAATGTGTTTTATCGGTTGTGTCAGTAGATAAAAACTGCTTCGTTTGATAGTATTCGTTTACTATTTCACCTATACTACCCTCAAAAACCAATTTACCTTTATAAAAAACTGGCAACCCTATTTCTGTTTTCAAATACTTATCTCTTATTAACAAATAGGAAGGTTTTATATCATCAAAAAACACGTTATTACTTTTAAAGTAATCCCAACTCCCCATATTGTAGGTTGTTTGCGAGTAAAATGGAATTTTAAAAGGAATATCAATTCTTACTCCGCCAAGTATTGAATTATGGAATCTACCGAAATAACTATTTGCCATTAAGGTGATGGCTGTTTTACTCAAAAAATTATACTTTACACCAATAAAACCTTCGTCAATTGGCTTAGAAGAGAAAAGACCTCCGAACGACACAAATAAATCCCTTTCTTTTTTTGCTTTCAGTTTAAGCGTGAAATAATTGGTTAAACTGTCATATTCCGCTTCAGGATACAATGATTTTATTTTATCGTCAGATAACAGTTTAATATACTCATGCTGAATATCTTTAATTGAGAAGGTATCTTTATTCAAGCTAATAGACCGTTCAACGTAATGATTTTGGGATTTTTTTAGCCCTTCAACTTTTACCTTATCAAAAACCAAACGTGGTAAATTCTGTCTATATATTTTCCTTTTATTTTCTACTGCTGATTTTGTAATAAAAGTATTTAAATTCTTCTTAATTGAATCCATTACTGCAATTGTAGCATCATATCCAATTTTAATCAACTCTTTGTTATTGTTAAAATTAAAAGTAGCGTAATCTTCAGCATTTGGATTTATAATTATTCCTTGTTCACAAGGAATAGAATAGTCAGTTTCAAAAGCTACAATCGCTTTAAATTGCGATACTATATTATCCTCATCGGGTAAATCAAAATTATAGGAAACATTACTTCCTATTATATAATCAGGAGAGAAATCATGATACATAACATCAGAAGGAAAATTATTATATAAACCTCCATCAAAAAGTAACATATCCTTGTAAGCAACTGGTTTTAGATACAATGGATATGACATCGATGATCGAACTGCCATTGCTAGTTTTCCCGATCTAAAAACCATCTCTTTTTTAGAAACCACATCAGAGGCAATACACCTAAAAGGGACAAATAAATTATCAAAGTTATCGTTAGCGGCAGTAATAGAACCTGACAAATAAGACATCAACCCAAAATTGATTGCTTCTGACGAAACAAAGTTAGTTGGTAAATTTGCCTCAAAATTAGTATCAAGAGCTAACTTAAAAGTTATCATAGAAGCATCCTGCTCTTTTTTTCGTAAATTGTAGGTATAATTATCGTCTAAAACTCCAGCAGCCCAATCTTTAAAGTCTTGTGAAGTAAAAATCACCTCCATTTCTTCTGGCGAATAACCAGAAGCATAAAACGCACCTACTAAAGCTCCAATAGATGTTCCTGTAATATAGTCAATAGGAATATCATTTTCTTCTAAAGCTTTTAAAACACCTACATGAGTAATACCACTTGCTCCACCACCACTAAATACCAACCCAACTTTTTGGGCATACGAATATGTTCCAAAAAAAACAAAGGACAATAAAACAACTATTTTAAGCGACTTATTAATAACGAAAAGTTTTTTCGAAGTTAATTGATTTTACTATATAAGTCAATAAGATAATCAACTGTTTTTGTTAATCGTGAACCATACCAAGAAAACATTTCTCCATCTACCAACACTATTTGGGCATTGGGACATAAATTTTTAAACTCCAACATGTCTTTTTCTTTGAAAGGATAGGGTTCCGACGAAAGTAAAATTAACTGTGGATTATAACTCATAATTTGTTTATTTGAAAGTTCTGGATAGTTTTTATCAGAATCTACAACATTATTGAAGCCTACCTGTTGCATCATACAATGTATAAAGGTATTCTTACCTACCGTCATGTATGGTCTTTTCCAAATAAAATACAGCGTTGATTTAGCTTTGAAATGAAGATTTGCAAGCCTTTCAAAATCATGTTCTATTTTTTTACAAATTTCCAAAGCTAATGTTGATGTTGATGTCATTATACCAATTTGAGTTATCATTTCCAAACTTTCGTCAAGCGTGGAAATATTACTTGTCCAAACTGGAAAAAGCTTTTGCAATTCAAAAATTTGTTCTTTGGTGTTTTCTTCTTTATTAGCTATAATTAAATCGGGTTTTAGCGCTTTAATTTTTTTAATATCAAGTGTTTTAGTTCCTCCAACACGCTGTTTATTGTCAAACCATTTTTTGGGATGAATACAAAACTTTGTAATACCTACTACTTCATCTTCTAATCCTAAATCAAACAACAATTCGGTTTGGGAAGGAACAACAGAAATTATTCTTTTTGGGGTTGTATTTAATTGTATTTGATGTCCTATTTGGTCAGTAAATGTCATTACTTTTTAATTTCGAGCAACAAAACATTTTTAGTTGTTGAAGTGATTTTAAAATCATCGTTTATTCGATAACCAACAACCCAAATAATTTGATTGTTTTGAGTTAACAACCATACCTCTTCCTTTTCCTTTAAAGATAGTTTTTCATCAATAAAAAAGTCGCTTAATTTTTTAGTATTCTTCATTCCAAACGGCTTAAATCGGTCTCCTTTCTCCCATCTTCTCAATACCATTGGATAGCTAATTTTATCAGCATTGAAGTAAGCTATTTTTTTATCTTTTTTTAAAGAACCCAAAACTTCATTGTTTACAATTTTGGCATTTATTTTAATTGGAAGTATTTTAAAATCATTGATAGAATTGATTACAACCACTGAATTATTATCGCTTGCAGATTCAGAGATAATAAGCTTTTTACGATCCTTAATTATTTGGTGTGTTCCGCTTAAAAATGTTTTTCCGGATTGCTTGTTTAAGGACTGTAACACATCCTCAACATCAGAAAAGTTAAATCCAAACGGTTTAAAAAAATAATATAAGTACGTTTTGATGGGTTGTAATGATAATAGCTGTTCAATATCTATTTCGGTATGTTGTGACAATACTTTTACACATTTTTTTCTATCCTCATCAATCTTGTAATCAAGCAACTGCTCTAATTCTGCAAATTGTAAAGTTTCATTAAACATCGTTTCAATTAACGCTGGGTTTATTTTTTCCAACTCTGGAATCACTTTATGTCGTATTTTATTTCGGACATATTTGGTTTCCTCATTTGATAAATCCTCTCTAAAATCTAAGCAGTTTTTTTCGATAAAATCATCAATTTCTTGGCGATTAAAACAAAGTAATGGTCGCACAATTTTACCATTTTTTGCAGCAATACCGTGTAATCCACTTAAACCAGTCCCTTTGGTTAGATTAATCAAAACGGTTTCGGCAACATCATTTTTATGATGAGCTGTGGCGATGAATTGATAATTATTTCTTAATGTGAGTTCTTCAAACCATTGGTAACGCAACTCCCGAGCTGCCATTTGAGTTGAAATTTTCTTTTCTTTGGCAAAAGCAGCAGTATTAAACGATTTTGAATAAAAAGAAACCCCTAATTTTTTTGCTAAATTCTGGACAAATTTTTCGTCTTTATCAGACTCTTTACCCCTTAGCTTAAAATTACAATGTGCAATTCCAAAGTTCAACTTAGATGCGTGAAACAAATGTGCCATAGCTACAGAATCCTTACCTCCACTTACTGTGAGTAGAACCTCATCTGCTTTTGAAAAAAGCTGTTGTTTTTGGTAAAAATTCTCAAACTTGTTTAACATCTTCATTTAATACTTCATTTAATACTTCATTTATTGCTTTTGCTTTAAGCAAACATTCTTCGTACTCTTTTTCTGGGTCAGATAAATGTGTAATAGCACTACCAACAAAGTACGACATTTTTTTAGTTGAACGGTTGTATAAAATGCTTCGTATCACAACATTAAAATCAAAATCTCCATTGGGTTTTATGTATCCTACAGTTCCTGAATATAAACCTCGTTTTGAACTCTCGTATTTTTCAATTAACTCCATTGCACTAATTTTTGGTGCACCAGTCATAGAACCCATCGGAAATAAAGCATGAATAATATCTTTAAAAGAAATATTAATCCCTATTTCAGCACTTATTGTAGAAATCATTTGATGTACTTGCGGAAAAGTATAAATTTCACACAATTCTTCTACAGTAACTGTATTTCGTTGAGCAATTTTCGACAAATCATTTCTAACCAAATCAACAATCATGATGTTTTCACTTCGTTCTTTTGGGTCGTTTTGGAGTACTAGTTTTAACTTTTCGTCTTCCTCTTTGTTCCAACCTCTTTTAATTGTCCCTTTAATAGGTTGTGAGGTAATTTTATTTGCTTGTTTTTTAATGAAACGTTCGGGAGAAGCTGACAGTAAAAATTTATCATCGTGTTTTACAAAACAAGAAAATGGAGTCGGTGATTTTTTATTCAATTTGAAGTATAATTCTGTAGGATTAATTTCAGTATCATGAGCATAAAACTCCTGACAATAATTAACTTCATAAATATCTCCTAACTGAATATGATTTTTTAGCTTAACTACATTATTTAAATATTGCTGCTTCGAAATTCGTGGAACAGCAATAGGGTTGTTATTTTTAGACACATCTATTTCAAACGCTATAATATTGTTATAAACGTTTTGAATTGATTCTTCAGCATAAATATGAGCATTGTATTGTATTTCGAGTTTATTATCTGAGATAATGAACAGAATTTCAGGAGTAAAAAAGAACTCATCTTCAAAACCAATTTCATCAATATGATTGGAAGTTAATTCTTCGATTTGGTTTTTATAATCGTAAGCTATAAAACCTAGTTTCCAATTGTTTTCAGCAACGTTATCAGTATTTGAAACACCAAAGAAATTTGCATTGGAATTGTTAGAATTAAAAAAAAATACATTTTTATATTCAGAAAAGTAATGAAGCAACTTTTCTTGAAACCTTACTTTGTTGTTTATCGAAAAAGAAACTGTTTTCAATGCTTAACCTTTAACTACTTGAAGTTGTTTATCCAAAATTGCTAAACCTTCTTCAAAGGTACAAGGAGAATATTCCAACTCTATATAAGCTTTATCTAAAATAAAACCTGTTCTTGGAGGTCGTTTTGCAGCTTGGTTTAACGATACTGATTTAATTGGAGTGATGATGGTTTTATCCAAACTATAGAAATCAGCAACTCGATTAACCAATTCTAACACACTCATAAAATCTTTACCTGATATATGATAAATACCCGTTGCTTCTCTTTCAGCGATTTGCCAACAAGCATAAGCCAAATCTTCGGCTAAAGTTGGCATACGGAATTGATCGTCTACAATAGTTAATGGATTGCCCTTTTCTAAAGCTTGTTTTGCCCAAAGTACAATGTTAGAACGACTCATATCTTCAACAACACCATAAACAATAATGGTACGAACAATGCTCCATTTTATTGATGATTGTTGTAGTAATTTTTCAGCTTCGTATTTTGATTCACCATAAAAGCTCAACGGATTTGGTTTATCATCTTCTTTATATGGTCCACTTTCTCCATCAAAAACAAAATCGGTTGAAAGATGTATTAAATGTGTTTCATGTTTTTTCGATGCATCAATCAAATGTTGAACTGCATTTACATTCAAATTCCAACATTCGTCTTTTTTATCTTCGCAAGCATCTACATTAGTCATAGCAGCTGTATTGATTACAACTGTTGGCTTAAATTTATTAAATACCTGTTCAACTTGCGTTTTATTGGTAATATCTAAACTAGCATAATTAAAGCCTTTGACAGATGTTATTCTATTTTCACCAGTTGATGTAGCGAGAAATTCGATACCCGATACATTTGCTAAAAGTTTTACCAATTTTTGCCCCAACAACCCATTACTTCCTGTAATTAAAACACGCATTTCTATCCTTTTAACAAATTAGTTTGAGTAGTAATATCTCTAAAAGCTTCTATTTGATTAGATGTTCCGAGAATAAAAATTCTTGCTTTAGGCATAATAATAGTGTCTGGTGACGGGTTAATGATATATTCCCCATCAGGTGTTCTAAACCCAACAATATTTGCTCCTGATTTATTTCTAATATCAAGCTCTTTAATGGTTTTATTCTGAAATTCAGCTGGTAAATTTTCAAATGTAATTTCTTCCAAATTTGCCGCATTATTGCCTTGTCCCATCACATAATCAATAAACTCAATAATATCTGGCTTAATTACTAACGAAGCCATGTGTGCTCCTCCAATTTTATCGGGCATTATTACATTATCAGCTCCTGCTCTACGAAGTTTTTTATCCGAATTTTCTTCCGACGCCCTACTTATTATAAGTAAATCAGGATTCATTTCTCTTGCCGTTAACACTACAAACATGTTGTCGGCATCTTTTGGCAATGTGGTAATTAATGCTTTTGCACGATGAATTCCAGCTCTTTCCAATGTTTTTTCATGAGTAGCATCGCCCTGAATAAAAGGTATATTTAAAGAAGCATCTAAATCATCCAGTATCTGTGTATCTTGTTCAACCAATACATAAGGTTTATTGTGAACTTTTAGTTCTGAAACCGACTGCTTACCGTTTCTTCCATATCCGCAGATGATGGTGTGATTTGAAATTTTATCCACTTTTTTATTTATTCTTAAATCCTTAAAATATCGTCTAAACTCACCATCCAAAATATAAATTGTTATAGATGTAATGGTATACGCAAATGTACCAAAGCTAAAGATAATTAAAAATGATGTAAATATTCTACCTTCAGACGATAAAGGGTGAACTTCAGTAAACCCAACTGTTGAAATGGTAATAATTGTCATGTAAAATGCTTCAATAAAATTGTAGCCTTCTATTAACCTAAAACCAAATACACCAACCAATATTATCACTAGTAATAGCGATAATGAAAGGTATAATTTCTTAAAGTGCTTAAAATTTAACATCGAACGAAGTTAAATATCCCAAACTGTTTTTCGCTTACTAAACTTAAAATATTCTTTGTGTTTTAAAACAAAAGCCATTATTAAGTATACAATAACAGGAGAACCGACTGTAATAAATGATAAATAAATAAAGGAAAGACGTACCTGAGCTGTTTTTAGTTGTAGTTTTTCACCCCACCAACTGCAAACCCCAAAGGCTTGTTTCTCAAAATAAGCTAAAATTTTAGAAATCATTTTTTTATTGATTTAATCAGATTATTTCCAATACTGCAATTTAAACATTTTTTTTGAGAACAATAATTTGTTTTTAATTCAATTAATGCTTGACTATCTAAAGCATTTTTAGCTTCAACTCCATTTTTCTCAAAATTATTAATAATTGTATTACTTTCTGCCTTTAAGTCTTGCAGAATAGTTAAGGCTTTTGATTTTAAATTTTCATCATTAACAGATTCACCATAAACATACAAAAAAGGAACAATTACATTAACTATTAATGCATCAATTAAAACCGCCCCTGTATTTTTAACATTGATTTTTTCAGATTTCTTACCAAACTGATAATGTGCCGACCAATAATCTGAAGCATAAAGTTTAAATAAATTACGAAATTCTTGTATTGTATTTAATGACAATACTTTAGAGAATAACCTTGGTTCGTTTTTTAACAAATTTGCTAGTTGAGCTATTCTAATAGTAGGAAAATTAGCTGGTCTTAACCGCAAAAACTTCCATATGCTATTTTCAAGTGGTGATAAAGAAAACTTAGACTTTAAAAATTTGTACTCATTTTTTAGTTTTTGGAAATAATCATCATTATAATCATCTTGTAAAAATCCAGCCTGACCAAATAACAACGCCTCTATTGAAAAAATGCTATTGTGTTTTTCTATAATTTTTAATGGGGATTTTTTAGCCAGTAATAAAAAGGGTTCTGCGTTAACTTTTAACCCAAAATATTTAAACAACTGCTGATAAAAGGTTTCTTCCCAATTGTTCATATTCAGTTTTAATGAATCTTTTATCGATTTCGACTTATGCTCTAATCGTTCAATAACCAGCCTTTCAAGCCAATTATTAATAATAAATATGTCTACATCATTAAGGTTAGCACTACAAGGAATCCAATTTTTGCTAAACAATAATTCCTGGTAGTTTTCAACTAATTTATTATTGATAATTTCTCTTAATTCAAAAGTAGGTATATGAATGTTTTTAGAATTTTTTATGTTTTTATCATTTTCATATACCACATGTAAAATAACATTGTCGTAAGCGGTGTCTTTTTGGTGTTGATGTTTATCCCAATCTGATGATTTAATATGAATCTCTACATTTCCTGCCCAAGTGGTATTACCTATTTTAATTTGGGCATTAAAAAAATCGGGACCAGCATCTGTATTGTGCTGTCCCGATTTTATAATTTGTATCGTTTCGTTGTTGGATGTCTTTAAATCAAGTGTATTAAACAATTTAAAGTTCCAGATATAGTGAAGAAAATCTTCGGTAATCATACTTTATAGCAAATCTCCATTTTCGTCTTTATCTCCGTATTTTTTTGCTGGCTTTTTCTTCATATAATCAGCACGAGTGGTTGATTTATTAACTGTATCTGCAGCAATTAAACTCGATTGAATTTGAGTTTGTAAATCACCTACAGTGCCTGGAGAATAAGGTACAAAAATAGTGTTAACCCCTTGCTCCGCTAATCTTCCAATGGTATCGTAATGTTGAGTCATAAACAACATGTTCATTACTTGTTGTCCGGTAACACCATCTTCCATTGCACCCTTTACCTCTTCAACCGAATGTTTAATACCATTTGCAATAGCAATACGTTGATTGGCAATACCCTCACCTTGAAGTTTTTTACCTTCTGCTTCTGCCTGTGCAGCAGCTACTACTTTAATCTTTTCAGCTTCAGCATATTCTTTTGCAGCTTCTTTTAATCTTTTTGCCGCATTAATCTCATTCATGGCGTGCTTTACTTTGGCATCTGGATCAATATCGGTAATTAAGGCTTTAATAATTGCATAACCATATTCTTCCATAGTGTCAGCCAATTCAATTTGAACTGCTTTTGCAATTTTATCCTTCTCACTAAACACATCATCTAACAGCATGTTAGGTACTTCCGAACGGATTGAATCAAAAACATACGATTGAATTTGACGAGCTGGATTATCAAATTTATAAAATGAAGTTTGGATTCCATCTTCTGATTCAACAACATAATATTGAACAGAAATAATTAATCGAACAAAAACATCATCTTTTGTTTTTGTTTCAACTTCAACGGGAAGTTCCATTACTCTTAAGTTTACTACTCCCGCTTTTTTATCAATAATCGGGATTTTAAAATTGAACCCTGAACGAGCTACTCGTTGAAATTTACCAAAACGCTCAATAATAACTGCCGTTTTTTGTTTTACAACGAAAAACGCACCAAATACAAAGAAAAATGCAAAAATAAATAGCACTATTCTACCGACACCAAAAGGAATTTCCATAATTATATAATTTTAAATTTGTTTAACAAGATAGCCATTTCTTTTTGGATTTTTACTGCTTCTTCACGAGATTTTTTTGCAAAATCAACATCTTTACCCGCATATATAATTCCTCGCGAAGAATTAACCAGTAACCCAACTTCTTTATTCATTCCGAATTTACAAACTTCACTCAATTCACCACCTTGAGCACCAATACCAGGAACTAATAAAAAGCTATCAGGAACAAGTTTTCTAATGTCTAAAAACATTTCGGGACGAGTTGCTCCAACCACATACATTAAATTTTCATCATTGCCCCACTCCTTAGATTTTTTTAGCACTTTTTCGAATAATTTTTCCTTTTCTCCATCAAAAAATTGAAAATCGTCAGCGCCTTTATTAGATGTTAACGCTAAAAGAATTACCCATTTATTTTTAAACTCTAAAAAGGGCATTACCGAATCTGCTCCCATATATGGAGCTACAGTTACCGAGTCAAAATTTAAGTTTTCAAAAAATGCTTTAGCATACATACTTGAAGTATTACCAATATCACCACGTTTCGCATCAGCAATCGTAAAAATTTCTTTTGGAATATACTCGATTGTTTTTTGTAAACTTTCCCAACCTTGTGAGCCATACACTTCATAAAAGGCTAGATTGGGCTTATAAGCAACACATAAATCGTGTGTAGCATCAATTATCTGTTTATTAAATTCAAAAATTGGATCTTTCCCTTTTAATAAATGTGTCGGAATTTTTGTTAAATCTGTATCTAAACCAACACATAAAAAGGATTGTTTTAGTTTTATTTGGTTGATTAATTCTTGTTTAGTCATTTCTTATTCGGTTAATCCTGCCTGAAGTTTTTCCGTATTTTCTGCAATTTTTAACGAATTGATAATTTCATCAATATCACCTTCCATTGCCGCTCCTAAATTGTAAAGTGTTAACCCAATTCTATGGTCGGTAACCCTTCCTTGAGGATAATTGTAGGTTCTTATTTTTGCAGATCTATCACCAGTAGATACTTGAGATTTACGCTCCGCTGCTCTTTCTTTTTCTCTTTTAATTACCTCTGCTTCATAAAGGCGTGTTCTTAATACTTTCATGGCAATTTCCATGTTTTTTATTTGAGACCGTCCTTCTTGACATTCAACAACAACACCAGATGGAATATGTGTTAAACGAACCGCAGATTCAGTTTTATTAACGTGCTGCCCTCCTGCTCCAGATGAACGGTATGTATCTTTTTTAATATCATCTTTTCTAATTTCAATATCTACTTCTTCTGCTTCTGGTAAAACTGCAACCGTAACTGCTGATGTGTGTACTCGACCTTGAGATTCGGTAGCCGGAACACGTTGAACACGATGTACTCCCGATTCAAATTTTAAAACACCATAAACGCTATCTCCTTCAACAGAAAAACCTATTTCTTTAAATCCGCCAGCAGTCCCTTCATTTACAGTCAAAACTTCTATTTTCCAGCCTCTTTTTTCCATGTATTTGGAATACATTCTGAATAAATCTCCAACAAAAATACAAGCTTCATCTCCACCAGTACCTGCTCTTATCTCAACAATAACGTTTTTAGTATCTTCCTCATCTTTTGGAATTAACAAGACCTTAATCTCATCGTCCATTTTATTTTTTTCCTGAATAAGGTCATCTAGTTCTGCCTTAGCCATTTCTAAAAATTCCTTATCAGTTTCCGTTTTAATAATTTCTTTTGATGATTCAATATTTCCAACTATGTTCTTATATCTTTTGTACACTTCATTGATTTCCGATAACTCCTTATATTCTTTATTTAACTTAACATAACGACTCATGTCTGAAACCACCTCTGGATCAACAATCTGCTCACTCACTTGGTCAAATCGTATATTGATTTGTTCCAATTTCTTTAATAAATCACTCATAAATTAGTTGTAAATAAATTCTCCAAATTCACTTTTGATGGTTAATTTTTTTTCTCCTTTTGCTACCACTTTTCCAATAATTTTAGCATCAACATTAAATGATTTTGAAATAGAAATAATATCTGTAGCTATTTCTTCTGAAACATAAAGTTCCATTCTATGCCCCATGTTAAACACCTTATACATCTCCTTCCATTCAGTACCTGATTCTTCTTTAATAATTTTAAACAAAGGTGGTACATCAAACAAATTATCTTTTACAATATGCAAATCATCTATAAAATGTAAAATTTTGGTTTGAGCGCCTCCACTACAATGCACCATACCATCAATCTGATGTTTATATTTTTCAAGGATTTTTTTAATAATTGGAGCATATGTTCTTGTTGGTGATAAAACTAACTTCCCTACATTAAGCTCAACACCATCGACTGTGTCAGTTAAATTATATTTCCCTGAATAAACCAATTCACTTGGAAGACTATTATCATAGGTTTCAGGATATTTTTTTGCAACAGTTTTGTTAAACACATCGTGTCGTGCGGATGTCAACCCATTACTTCCCATTCCACCGTTATATTCCTTTTCATAAGAAGCTTGACCTGATGAAGATAATCCAACAATAACATTACCTACTTTAATATTAGCATTATTCACCACATCATCTTTCTTCATTCTGCAAGTAACTGTAGAATCAACGATTATAGTTTTAACTAAATCGCCAACATCTGCAGTTTCTCCACCTGTTGAATAAATACCAATTCCTAACTTTCTTAAATCATCAAGCAACTCTTCCGTTCCATTAATAATTTCAGATAAAACTTCTCCTGGAATCAAATTTTTGTTTCTTCCGATGGTTGAAGAAAGTAATATGTGATCAACAGCACCTACACACAATAAGTCATCAATATTCATAATTAATGCATCTTGTGCAATTCCTTTCCACACGGAAATATCACCAGTTTCTTTCCAATATGCATAAGCTAATGATGATTTTGTTCCTGCTCCATCTGCATGCATAACAATACAGTGATCTTCACTTCCTGTTAAATAATCAGGGATAATTTTACAAAATGCTTTTGGATAAAGACCTTTATCAATTTTCTTAATAGCATTATGAACATCTTCTTTTGAAGCTGAAACTCCTCTTAATAAATATCTTTCCGACGGCTTCATTTAATAATATATTTTTTGTAAAAACTATAAACAAAAAAAGCATCCACCAATGGCAGATGCTTTTTTTATTATTTATTTAATCTAATTAGCAGATGGTTGCGGTGCCTGAGGCACATAATCATCTCTTAATACTTTAAAGTCAGTTCTTCTGTTTCGTTGATGAGCAGCTTCTTTTTCTTCTTCAGATTTCAAAGCATTAATGTATTTCTCATCTAATAATGTACCATCAGGCATTTTTAAAGGTTCTTTTTCTCCCATACCTTTAGCTACAATTCTATCTGGAGCAACACCTTTTTCTTTAATTAAATAATCAACACAAGATTGAGCTCTTCGTTGAGATAATTTCTCATTATAAGCATCTTTACCTCTAAAATCTGTATGAGATCTTAATTGAATAACAATATTTGGATTATCTACCATAATATTATACAGGTAGTTCAATGAATCTTTAGATTCTGGTAATAAATCAGCACTATTGTAAGCATACAATATTAAAGGTAATTTAATTGGTCCTTGCATTGGTTGTAACTCATATTCATGAAAGAAGTTCATTGAAGACTCATGTCCAACAGTTGTTTCTTTCCCTTTTGCTGATAAATATTTCTCTTTTTCTACAACTAATGAATATGAAGTGTTAGGATTTATATACCTTGCATCACCATTTTCTTTAAATGAAAATGCTCCACTTTCATCTGTTAACATTTCTGCTGACAATCCATCTGTTCCAATTAATTTAACTTTTGCACCAGCAATTGGTTTTTGAGTTTCAATATCTCTAACAACCCCCTCTAAAGCAAACACAATTTCTGGTAAATAAAACTCCCAAATATCATCCCCACCTTTACCTCCAGAACGGCTAGTTGTAAACATACCTCTATTTTGACCTTCTTCGAAAACAATACCAAAATCATTTGCCTCAGAGTTCATTGGTGCTTTTAAATTTTCAGGATTTCCCCATTGATTGATTCCTTTACTTTTAGCTTTAAACAAATCTAGACCTCCCATACCTGGATGTCCATTAGAAGCAAAGTACAATTCGCCATTATCTCTGATATAAGGAAACATTTCGTCACCAGGCGTATTGATTTCTGGACCTAAATTAACTGGTTGTGACCAAGTTTTAGCTTTTTTATCATAAGTTATATACCATAAATCTTTACCTCCTTGTCCTCCTGGAATGTTAGAAGCAAACACTAAAGTGTTGTCATCATCTGAAATTGCTGGATGACCAACCGTAAATGTATCCTGAGCAACAGCAATTAATTCAGGTTCACCCCAATTTTGTCCAGATTTTCCAGCAGTATAAATACTACACCCCATAACTCCTTTCTTTTGAACGCCACAACGAGTAAAATAAATTGTAGATTTTTTTGAATTCAAACAAGCAGAACCTTCACTTGCTGGTGAATTTACAGTAGCATTAAGCAGCGCAGGCGTACTCCATTTCCCTTTTTTATCTCTTTTAGAAAAATAAATATCATCAAAATTCATTCCCGTAACATCAGATACTTCAGTTCCAGTAGAACCTTGTCTTGTAGAAGTAAAATAAATCTCATCTCCTTTTTTACTAGAAAATGTAGGTGAAAAATCATAATCCTCTGAGTTCAATAATGGCAAAGGATTAACAACAACTTTAGTTGGATTATCCTTCCATGATTTTGCATCCGTAGATGATTTGATTCCTATATCAGCCAACTTATCACCAGGTTTAGCTGCTTTATATTTGTTATACTCAACAATAGCTTCTTCATATTTACCTTGCGATTTATAAATATCTGCTAAATAAAGAATAGCTATTGGATCATCATATTTTGCAGTAATGGCTTTACTGTACCAAACAGCTGCTTGAGTCCCGTCTTCTTTTAATCTATAACATTCTGCTATTTTAAATAAAATTTCAGACTTAACCTCTTTGCTTTTTTCTTTTGTGTAAGCTTTCTTATACAAGTCAATTGCTTGATAATACTTTAAACCACTAAAAGCAATATCAGCATCTTGTTTATAATTTTTTTGAGCACTTAACGAAAGGCTAAAAAACAAAAAGATAGCCAGGATACTAAAAATTTTGGTTGTTTTCATATTGTAATTCGTCGTTTATTAAATAGAGTTCGGCTAAAGTAAATAATTCTTTCTATTAATCAAAAAAATGTTAGCCAAAATTTTAACTAACATTTTAATTTTTAAAATTCTATTTGATTTTAGCTTATTTTGTAAATAATATTTCTCTCAGCTTTGGTAGAGGCCAATATTCATCATCAATTAATAATTCCAATTTATCTGAGTGATATTTAATTGTTTGAAAATAAGGTTTAACATTATCACAGTAAGCAAACGCTTTTTCTTCGGCGTGTTCAATTTTATTTGCCTTCTTTCTTTCAACCAACATTAAATCAATATTAGATTTCAATTCATTGATATGAGTTGATATCGTTTCAAGAACTTGATATTGAGTTGATGCCATTTTTTTAGCTTCTTTACCATAGATTTCAATCATACCTTTAATGTTATCTATAATTGTATTTTGATATCGAATGGCCGTTGGGATAATATGATTTTGAGCTAAGTCGCCTAAAACTCTAGATTCAATTTGAAGTTTTAAAATATAATTCTCCAATTCAATTTCATGTCTTGCTTCCATTTCTATTGGAGATAAGACTCCTAACTCATTAAACAAGTCAATTGTTTTCTTATCCTTCATTACCTTTAAAGCTCTTGGCGTATCTTTTAAATTTGATAATCCTCTTTTTTCAGCTTCTTTAACCCATTCATCACCATATCCATTACCTTCAAATCTAATTTTTTTAGATTCTTTAATTAATTTTTGAAGCTCTTTTAATATAGCCTCATCTTTCTTTTCTCCTTTATTGATTCTTGCATCTACAGATTTTTTAAATATCATTAATTGTTTTGCAACAATTACATTCAGTGCAATCATAGCAGAACCACAGTTTGCAGATGAACCTACAGCTCTAAATTCAAATTTATTCCCAGTAAATGCGAAAGGAGAAGTTCTGTTTCTATCTGTATTATCCAACAACAGTTGAGGAATTTTACCAATACTTAGCTTTAGTTCTGTTTTATCTTCTGGTGTCATTTTACCCGCCTTAACACTTTTTTCTAGGTTGTCAAGCATTTGTGTTAGTTGAGAACCAATAAATACCGAAACAATAGCTGGCGGTGCTTCGTTAGCACCCAATCGATGATCATTACCTGCAGAAGCAATACTTGACCTTAATATATCCGCATTATCGTGAATAGCTTTAATAGTATTTACGAAAAACGTTAAAAATCTTAAGTTCGTTTTCGGATTTTTTCCTGGAGCTAACAAATTAATACCAGTGTTTGTTCCTAACGACCAGTTGTTATGCTTTCCTGAACCATTTAAAGATGGGAATGGTTTTTCATGCAATAAAATTCTATAGTCATGTTTTCTTGCAATCTTCTCAAGCAAATCCATTAATAATAAGTTATGGTCATTTGCAAGGTTAGTTTCTTCAAACATTGGAGCACATTCAAACTGATTTGGTGCCACTTCATTATGTCTAGTTGTAACAGGTATCCCTAACTTTAACGCTTCAATTTCATATTCTTTCATAAAAGCACTAATTCTATCAGGAATAGACCCAAAATAATGATCATCCAATTGTTGTCCTTTAGCAGGATTATGACCTACCAAAGCTCTACCTGTCATCATTATATCTGGTCGTGCATAATAAAGTGCTTTATCAATTAAAAAGTATTCTTGCTCCCATCCTAATGAAACATTTACTTTAGTAACATCTTTTTCGAAATACTGACAAACATCAGTTGCTGCTTTGTCTATTGCATGCAAAGCTTTTAATAATGGCATCTTAAAATCAAGTGCTTCTCCAGTGTATGCAATAAAAATTGTAGGGATACACAACGTTCCGCTAATAATGAATGCCGGAGAAGAAGGATCCCAAGCAGTATATCCTCTTGCCTCAAAAGTGTTTCTTATACCTCCATTTGGAAAACTAGAAGCGTCTGGCTCTTGTTGCACTAAATTATCTCCGTCAAATCTTTCAATACCACGACCACCAGAAATTGGCGTAAAAAATGAATCATGTTTTTCTGCCGTGCTACCCGTTAATGGTTGAAACCAATGTGTATAGTGAGTAACATTTTTAGTTAATGCCCAATCTTTCATCGCAGATGCAACTTGACTTGCCAACTGTCTATCAAGAGAAGCCCCTTCTTCAATAGTTTTCATCAAAGCTTTATACGCTTCACTAGGAAGGTACTCACGCATCACTTCTTGTGTAAATACATTTGTTGAATAATATAATGAAGCTTTATTCGCTGGGTAATCAACTTTTTTTGGCACTCGAGAAAGTGCATCTGATAACGCTTGAAATCTAATTGTAGCCATTTTTTTATTTGATTTTTATAATTTTTAGCGAAGGTAAATCAAAAAATTAGTGTTTTAGCATTTTTTATATAAAAAATTATTAACACCCCCCTATAAAAAACACTATTAAAGTAAAATACATGTGTTTTTAAATTAAATACATCAAAAAAAAAGACCCTAAAATAAAATTTAGGGTCTTTTTTCTTGAATATTATAAAAACCTATGGTTTTTTAATTGTTATTTCAACCTTCATGTTTTTTGTCTTATCCTTATCTTCAGCTACACCTTGCATTGATTTAATAATTCTCTCTTTAACAATACCTTTTGATACGATATACTTATAAACAACTCCTACTCGTTTTCCATCTAATTTATCTTCATCCTTTTCTGACTCATCAATATAACCGTCTAATGAAACAGAATCTTTTGGATTTGTTTTTAAGTATGTAATTAAATCATCCATTTTTTTTGTAGCTGAAGCTGATATATTCATTTGTTTTGATTCAAAGAATATTGTATAATTCATACTAGAAACTCCACTTTTAGTTTTTGTAGCTGTTACATTACCATCCGAATTAAGAATTTTTGGTTGGTTGCTTTGATTATTTAAATCACTTTTAAAACTCTTATTAACTGTCTCCATATCATCAACACCAGGAATAAAATCACAATCACATTTTTCATCACCACTTATTGATGTTACTATTACATTATCTATATAATAATAGGCATCGTTAGTTTGTGGAGAATTAAATCCTTGTGGACGTTTTACTTTATTAATCGTAAGTTTTTCTTCAGGAGTGAAATTTCCAATAGTTAAAAATTCTTCACCACCTTTTGCTTTATACTTAGCACAGACAGGTGTCCAATAATATTGTTGCTCATACACAGTTAATCTTCTACTTAGTATTTGAGGTTCAAATTGAAAGACATCATTATTATTTGCAGAAACAGCATCATTAGATAAATAAGCTCCTAAATAATTACATGCGTACTTTGATAAATCAGCTAAACTAACATGGAATGTAACACAATATTCCTCATCCTGCTTTAAAGGCTCTGTTAATTTTACTTGCAAGTAACTTCTAGAAACTTTTCCTTTATAACTATAAGCCAGTAACCCTGCATAATTATCTCCTTCCATAGGATCTTCTGCTCCGTAAGAATTGCCGTCGATAGCAATTTCTCCACTTTTTGTATTTTTAATATATAAGTCAGCTTGAGTTAATGTTGGAGATATCCAAGGTTCTGCCATATTAATTTGACCTTTTTCTTTTACTTTTTTTCCAATTTTATTAAAGTCGTGATTAGGCACCAAATTAGTTTGTGAAAATAAAATTGTAGACAATAATAAGGAGATAAATATAAGTATGTGTTTCATAAAGAATATGTTGTTTTGTTTTGATGAAGCAAAATTCAGACCGAAGTTACAAAATATGAAGGACAACTAAAAATGAAATAAAAAAAAGCCGCTTTATAAGCGGCTTCTTAATCTATTTTAGTATCTAATTAATTGACTTACCATAGAAATTATTTAAAATCAGTTCTTCAAGCAACATTCTTTTTCCATTATAGAATGGAGTTATCCACGCATCTTTTTGTCCTGATTTTATTATTTTTTGTCTTAACACCTCTGCCTCTGCAATTGTTGTATAAACCCCTTGAGTAAATCTAGTTATTCCATCTGGATAATCTTTCACCACCGGTTCGCCGTATTGTTTTAAATGATTCCATTTGTAATTTTTAGGAAATCTATATGCTGCAATTTGAACTCTAAACTCCAATCCAGAAGCACACGATTTACCACCTGTAGCTATCAACTTATTATAAATGGTTTTATCATTTAAGTCTTTTCCTACAAAAAATGAGAAATCAATAAAGTTATCATTACAAGGACCTTTAGCTATTGGTTTTGTAATACCTAACTCTTCTTTTTGTCTTTCATTTAATTCGTCCAATTTTTTACGTTGACCAAAAACAAAAACAGTGACAAAAGCATCCTCTGAAGCTTTTTCTTTTGCAACCAGATTTTGTCTAAATGCTTCTGCTTCATCTAAAGTTTCGAATGGTCCAAAAGTGTATCGAGTAATTCCATCAGGGTATGTCTTAGCAGTTATCTTACCATATTTTTCTAAGTGACCTAATTTAAAATCTTCAGGATTAGTAACTGCTCCTATCTCAACCTTAAAAGTTAATCCTGCAATATTCTTACCAGCAGCGTCCTCTAAAGTTTTATTTTTTTCAAGATTTACATCTTCACTTTTCACCAAATCAACAGCTTTTTTTTCATTCAAATCACTTGGTGTCTCGATCTTCTCTACACCTGTAAGTTGATCATGAATAGTAACATCTTTAAGAAAATCAGTTCTAGCATATTTTTGAGGATAATATTGCTTAATTGATTTTTCTTGTCCATGGTCATTTACTTTAATAGCTGATGAAATCATTGTAGAATCTGATTTAATCAATTCTTGTCGAGCTATTTCTGCAGCTAATAACGAACTGTATGGTCCAGCCATAGTTTTAACGGTTCCATCAGGGTAAGTAACCTCTTTTGTTGTTAATCCTTTCAACTTATCTTCTCTACCAACTGGTGCTTCTACAAAATATTCAATACCATCTGCCTGAATTTCGCCTTCTTCTTTAAGAATTTTTTTATACACCATTTCCTCATAGCCTTCTTTAGTACTTTCTTTTCTATACTTATCAATTTGAGAATCAATTTTTCCTTGTAAAACATCTTCATTTGATGAAGCAACTTCCTCTACTACTTGTTTTCCTCCAAAATTAAAATCATGTTCTACTTGAACATACGTTTCTAACGACTGAACATCTATATAATCAATTTTAGTATCATAACCTTCAACCTCAATAGCTATTTTATATTTATTACCAGGTGTTAATGCCAGCATATACTTACCCGATGATGAGTTAGATTTAAACTTTCCTGCCAAATCTCCTGTTGTTTCATTAGTAACTGTAATATCCGCTTCTACAGGCTTATCATCTTTATTAACAACCCCCACAACTAAAGCAAGTATTGGTCTTTTTCCAAAATGACCAGGGCTAACTGTGTATATATCATGAGTACCATTCTCACTTCGACCAGCAGTAGAGTAATATCCAGTTTTAGCATCTGCCGACAGTACATAATATCTATCGTCATCAATTGTATTTACTGGATATCCAATATTCATTGGTTCATCCCAACCATCATCATTTAGATAAGTGTAAAAAATATCATACCCACCCATACTGTTATGCCCTTTAGAACTATAATACATTGTTCTTCTATCTGGATGAATAAAAGGAGCATCATCATCATATTTAGTATTAATAACAGGACCTAAGTTCTTCACATTCCCCCAAGTATCATCAGGCATAAGCTCTGCAGAATACAAATCTCTTTCTCCAAAACCACCTTCTCTATTACTTGAGAAATAAAGTACTTTTCCATCACTAGATAAACTTGCACTTCCTTCCCAAGCTGTAGTGTTTACTTGACCTTTTAATTTTTCTGGTTTAGTCCAACTATCTCCATTTAAATAACTGGTATAAATATCTCCATTGTCACTTTTTGTACTTTTATAAATAAACAACTGTTGACCATCAACAGAAAGGGCTATGCTAGCATCGTGTCCATTTGTATTGATATTGTCGCCAATACTTTCTGGTTCTAACCACGTATTTCCAACTTTATATGAAACCATTATGTCTTCATAATATTCTCCTCGCGGATCAGGTTTTCCTGTTCTATCCATTAAACCTCCCTTACTTCTTTCACCTCTATAGGTAAATATAAGAACTGTTTCATCGGATGTTATAACAGGAACATACTCAGAATGTTCAGTATTTATTGGCGAACCAATATTAATAATATCAACTACCAAACTGTCACCCATAAACTTTTCAGCATTTTGGCAATAAATAATATTCTGTCTTGCTTTTGCTTTTTGTTCATCAGATACATCCGCAGATGACATGTATTCTTGATACGTCTCAATTGCTTTTTTAAAATCTCTATTTACAGCATAAGCTCTAGCCAAATAAAAATTCACCTCATTAAAGGTTGGATTATTCTGTTTCACTTCTAATAACTTAGATAATGCTAGTGTTTTTTTATTTCTAAAAAACGTATAACATATACCTTCCATCAATCTATAATAAGGATCATTCGGTTTATTTTTTGATAATTCTTCGAATAGCTCCAACGCCTTTGGAATATTTTGTTGGTCCTCGTCAAAATAATAAGACTCTGCTTTTTGAAGCATTGCTTTTTCATCTTTGCTTGATAATGTATTTTGAGCCCTTAAAACGCTTGTTGTTAAAAACATTAACAATAACAGCTGAATGTAAAAATTCTTTTTAACCATTTTATTATCAGTATTATAAATTTATTCGAAACTAAAGTACCTTAAAAACCTATTCATACTTATTAACAATTCCTACACTTATTAACGGAGTTATTAACACCTTAAATAAATTAAAGCGTTTATATTTGTTTTTTCAAATTTTATATGGAGTATAATTTATATGAACTTAGCAATGGTATTAGAATAGTTCACAAACCTGTTTCTGGTAAAATAGCACATTGTGGATTTATAATAAACACTGGTAGTAGAGACGAGAATATTGATGAAAACGGTATTGCCCATTTTATTGAACACACCATATTTAAGGGAACTCAAAAAAGAAAATCACACCATATTTTAAATAGAATTGATAGTGTTGGTGGTGAAATTAATGCCTATACTACAAAAGAAAAAACTTGTGTTTATGCTTCTTTTGTAGTTGATTATTTAGAACGATCTACAGAATTACTAACTGATATTTTAACCAACTCCACCTTTCCAGAAAAAGAACTAGAAAAAGAAAAAGATGTTGTAATAGATGAGATTCATTCTTATCAAGATACTCCTTACGAACAAATTTATGATGATTTTGAAGAAATGGTATTTAGAAATCATTCGTTAGGAAAAAATATACTTGGAACTGTAAAAAGCGTAAAAAAATTCAATCGCAAATCTATTTTAGACTTTATTGATAGAAATTATGCTACAAATCAAATTGTTTTTAGCATTATTGGTAATGTCTCTGAAAAAAAAATCAAACAACTTGCAAAAAAATATTTAGAACCAATACAAACCAAAACAAATCCGCTGGTTAGAACTGACTTTAGTGATTATAAATCGTTTCAAACCACATTAAAAAAGGACAACTACCAATCTCACGCTATTTTAGGAAATGTAGCTTACGGAGCTAACGATATTAAAAAGCCTGGTTTTATTCTTATAAATAATTATCTGGGGGGACCAGCTATGAATAGCCGACTAAACATGAGCATCCGAGAAAAACACGGTTTTGCTTATTCTGTTGAATCAAGCTATACAAGTTACACCAATACTGGTATTTTTAGCATCTACTTAGGTACCGACCAGAAAAACTTGTCGAAATCAATAGATTTAACATTGAAGGAATTAAAGATTCTACGAGAAAAAAAATTTTCAGACATTCAACTTCATCGTGCAAAAGTTCAGTTACTCGGGCAAATAACTTTATCAGAAGAGAATAATGTAAACATGATGCTTGGCATTGGAAAAAGTCTTTTAAACTATGGTAAGGTCGATAGCTTGGAAATAGTTTATGAAAAGATTAACAGAATAACAGCAAATGAACTACTAGAAATTTCTAATGAGATTTTTAACCCTGAACAAATTAGTACCTTAATCTATCAATCAAAAAAATAGATCAAATGAATTTTTTACCAGAAGAACTCGATAATTATGTATCAGCTCATTGTGATGAAGAATCACAGTTATTGAAAGAACTAAATCATGAAACTTGGGAGAAAGTAATTAATCCTCGTATGCTATCAGGACACTTGCAAGGAAGGGTGTTAAGTATGTTAAGCAACATGATTGGCCCTATAAATATTTTAGAAATTGGCACTTACACAGGTTATTCTGCAATATGTTTAGCTGAAGGACTTGATAAAAATGGTTCAATAGATACAATAGACATAAATGAAGAATTAGAAACCATTGCAAAAAGATATTTCTCTAAAGCTGGCATTGAAAATCAAGTAAATTGTTATTATGGTGATGCCAATAAAATAATACCAACTTTAGATAAAAAATATGATTTAGTATTTATTGATGCCGACAAGATAAATTACAGTAATTATTTCGACTTAATTTTTGACAAGTTAAATAAAGGGGGCTATATTATTGCTGATAATGTTTTGTGGAGCGGAAAAGTGATTCAAAAAATCAATCCTGATGATTTAGACACAACAGCCATATTAGCATTTAACAACAAAATTCAAAACGACCCTAGAGTGCAAAATGTTCTACTCCCAGTTAGAGATGGTTTAATGGTTATTAGAAAGCTAAGCTAAGTATAGCATACATTAAAAATCCAAATCCTAATATAGAGCTAAACAAAATAGGCATCAATACCACATATTTAGTTTGTTTGGATTGATGTAAAAAATACTTCAGTAGCAAAATAAAAATTGCAAATAAAGGATATCCTATCAAAACAATAAACAACCAACTTTCCATTCTAAAGTCCAAATTATATAAATAAGGACGATAAAATTATGATTGCAATCATACTCGGAACCCCTACCTATTAATTGCTATTTTAAACGAATCGCTTGAATTATCTTCAAAGACAAGCTTCACCATATATGTTCCATTTGGTATTGAAGCTACATTAATTTTTATTGGTCCGTTTTCTAAATGATTGTTTTCAGATGCAACTACCTTTCCTAACATATCAAAAATCTCAATATTAACAAGCCCTTTAATTTGCTTTCTTACTGGAATTGTAATTAAATTTTTTGCTGGATTTGGATAAGGTATTGTGTTTTCTACAACCATATTGTTATCACCATCAACATTTGTAATCATATCAATAGTTACTGAAATTGATGGAGTAGCATCATAACCAAATCCTGCCCAATACCAAATTGGTGATTGACCATTAGGCAATACTTTAACTGGGGCAATAGGCTGAAGATAGTTATTAACTGTAGATTCATAATCCAATTGAACATCATAACCAATTCTTAGTTCGTCACTTGAATTATACACACAAAATAAATATTTCTGATTGTCAACTAATTGAAATGGGGCGTCAAATGGCAAGAAAATATTTACTCCATTTTCAGTTTCATCAGGATAAAAATAAAATGCATCTCCAACTTGATTCAAAGCATTAAATGTTGGAGTGGACACAGATAAATCAGCAAACACATCATTCCACTCATACGCTCTTATTTCAATTATTTCGAATGACATCGCTCCATTTACTGGTGCACAAGAAAATGTCATCCCCTGAACAATACCTCTACTAGCATTAGCATCTTTAAAAACTAAACACGATTCCCAATCATCATATAGTGTGGTTGACTCATTAAGAGAATACGCAGTAGACTTAAGAGGTTGATACAACGAATCAATTCGTGATTTTGCATATATATTGGGGCTTATTGAAAATCTAGATTCAAAGACATTATCAGAAGTATCTTCATCATTTGTTAAATTGATTTGATATCTAATATTATATTCTCCTGCTGCCCAAGAGGATGGAGAAAAAACACCTAAATCAGCATATATAGTATCAACTACAACTCCAACAGGTGCATTAAAACTAAGTGGTATCGATGAATTAGAAAAAACTGAGCTACCATTATAATTAATATCAACCGAAGCAGTTACTCCTGCTTGTGCATTAGAACCTGGATTAAAGATAAACATCCCTAAATCTAAGGCATTTTCAGTACCATTTGTTGAAAGAAAACTAGGGATAGAAGTATGGTGAGCCATCACAATGTTTGCAGGACTCGATCCTAAATCGTTAACATTTAACCCAACTTTTGTACCAATAAATGCACGTACTCCTCCCATTGCAATAAAATCCCTTAGTTCATCACCTTCATCGCTTCCTATAGATACTACAGGGATAGTTACACTACTACCTACTGTACTTCCTCCCATTGCAAATGGACCTGGATCACGATTAATAATTATCACTCCAATAGCTCCAGCTTGTTGTGCATAATTAGCTTTAATATCGTGCCAACAAAAACTCCTATAAACAACAGCAATTTTACCTGTTATATCATTTATAACTGGTTCACATGCATCTTGCCAAGTGGGATTTCCATTTACATCAATGGTTGTATCAGTCGCATCATCAACAAACATCAATTCAGCTTCAATAGCATTTGTAGCATTCGTCATATCAGGAGTTGACCAACCTGTTACAGAAGGATCCGCCCAAATAGAAGGTATTACTCCTAATAATAAAGGATTGTTTGGGCTTTGTGTGATTTTAACAATAACCTGAGAATAGAATGTATTAATTAAAAATACAAATGGTAATAAAAGGATTATTTTTTTCATAATTCAATTAAATATGAAGCTAATTTACAATATTTTACGAATAAAAAACAAAATAAAAAAAGCCCCGCAATTGCGGGGCTTTTAAAGTCTATTAAAACCATTTTAAAAATTATCTATTTACAGAAACCTTAAATGTATCTTTAGAACCATCAGCAAATGTTAAATTGAAAACATAAGCACCGTTAGAAATTGAAGCAACATTTACTCTTAATGCTTCGTTTCCAATGGTTTGTTTTTCAGAAATTACTAACTTACCTAATAAATCATAAACTTCAATAGTCACATCACCTTTAACACCATTTCTTACTGGAACTCTCAACAAGTTAGCAGCTGGATTAGGATAAGGGGAAGCAACAACATTTGAAGCTACATCATTCTTTACAGAAGTAGCAACATCAAATTTAGCAGCTATTGCTGCTGTTGCGTCATACCCAAAACCGGCAGCATACCATCTAGCAGCTGCACCATTTGCTAATGTCTTAACTGGAGATATTGGTTGTAAGTAATTATTTACCGTCATCGAATAATCTACTTTAGTATCAAAACCTATTCTTACAGAATCTGAAGCATTGTATACACAAAATAAAACTCCTTTCAAGTTAGCAGCACCAGCAACAGTAGACAAATCAAACGGAGAGTCAAATTCTTGATAAACCATTTGTCCTTCTAAATTTCCGTTAGATGAATGATCCCAAAAATAAGTACCACTCGCTTCTTGATTTAAAGCAGCAAACGTAGGTGCAGCAACACTTAAATTAGTATATCCAGCTTCTGTCCATCTATATGCTCTAATTTCAACAACTTCGAAATCAATATTTGAACCAACAGGTAAGCCAGTAAAATACATACCTGTTACATTACCTGTATATGGACCTCGGTAATTGATACAAGCTTCCCAATCATCATATTGAGTTGTTGTTTCATTTAAAGAGTAAGCGGTAGAATGAACAGGTATGCCTGCAGCGTTGGTCGTTGATTTTGCAAAGATATCTTCATTATTTGTTACTCTGTAGTTAAATTTAAACATATTATCAGCTGGATCTTCATCAGTCGAAACAATGTTTAAAGTATAAGTAAATTCATAATTAGCAACATCAACAGTAACTCCATTAGCAGTACTTGGCAATGTAATTTGACCTAGATCAAAATACTGAGAATCAATTACAGTGCCTGCAGGTGCAACAAAGTTTAATGGTGCTGAAGTATTAGTATGGATTGTAGATCCGTCTTTTTTAACCACCACTGATGCAGTTACACCATTTTGAGCATTAACTCCATAGTTAAAAGCAAAAAAACCCAAGTCTAATGCTGTTGGTATTGCTAAATCAGCTGGAACTGTTGAAGATTCAGTCATAACTATATCCGCAATACTAGACCCCATATCATTAGTAAATACTCCTACTTTAGATCCAATAAAAGCTGTAACAGTTCCTGGAGCACAAGTATTAAGTGCTAAATATAAGTCATCACCAGCAACTCTACCAATTTGAACAACAGGAATTGTAACTCTAGTACCATAAGTACCTCCAGCCATACCTACGGCATCACCAGTATGATTAATAATAATAACACCTATTGCTCCTCTTTTTTGGGCATTTAATGCTTTTAACCCAAATTGACAAGTTCCTCGATAAACAACAGCTATCTTTCCTGTTAAATCTTGAGTAATATTGCCATTAGTATCACAACCTAAAGCTGACAAGGGCACATTGTTTAAGGGAGGCGTACCAACGCCTGTTACGATTCCTGGTGTTCCATCATTAATCATTTCTAATGGACCAGAAACTGCATTGTTTCCATCAAAAATATTTGGCAACCCCCAATCAGTTGATGATCCATCGAGATTACCTGCGTATTGAAAAGGATACGTACCTTCTAACCCTGTATTACAAGGTACTGAAGTTAATTTAACTACTACTTGTGAGAAACTCACTGTAGTCGCTAAAACTAACCCCATAAATAGAGTAATTTTTTTCATATTTTTAATTTTTTAGTTGTTATTGAACAAATGTAATGAGCAACTAGAAACTAAAAATATGTAAGGAGTCAATTTTAATCTAAATTTAATTCTTGTACTTGGTTATATATACTAAAAAAGCCCCGCAATTGCGGGGCTTTAAATAATATTAAAGTACTTTTCTAAAGATTATATTATCTGTTTACAGACACTTTAAATGTATCTTTAGAACCATCAGCAAATGTTAAATTGAAAACATAAGCACCGTTTGCAATAGAAGCAACATTTACTCTTAATGCTTCGTTACCAATAGTTTGTTTTTCAGAAATAACTAACTTACCAGCTAAATCATAAACCTCGATAGTTACATCACCTTGAACACCTTTTCTAACTGGAACTCTTAATAAGTTAGCAGCAGGGTTAGGATAAGGAGTAGCTGAAACACTTGAAGAAACTTCATCTTTAACTGAAGTAGCGAGATCAAATACAGCAGCAATTGCAGCAGTTGCATCATAACCAAAACCAGCAGCGTACCAAGTAGCAGCAGCACCATTTGGTAAAGTTTTAACTGGAGAAATTGGTTGTAAGTAATTATTTACAGTAGCAAAATAATCTACTTTGGTATCAAAACCAATTCTTACAGAATCTGATGCATTGTATACACAAAACATAATACCATTAACAGAAGCTGTTGTAGCTAAATCTAATGGAGTATCAAACGCTTGGAAAACCATTTGTCCTTCTAAGTTTCCGTTTGAAGTATGATCCCAGAAATAAGTTCCACTTGCAACCTGATTTAATGGAGAAAATGTTGGAGCTGTTGGAGAACTTAAATCAGTATAACCTGTTTCGTTCCACTCATAAGCTCTAATTTCAACTACTTCAAAATCAATATCAGTACCTACAGGTAACCCTGTAAAATACATACCTGTTACAGTTCCTGTAAATGGACCACGATATAAAATACAAGCTTCCCAGTCATCATATTGAGTAGTTGTTTCGTTTAAAGAGTAAGCAGTAGAATGAACAGGGATACCAGCTGCATTAGTTGTTGATTTTGCATAAATATCCTCATTATTTGTTACTCTATGGTTAAACACAAACATGTTATCAGCAGGATCTTCATCTGTACCAGCGATATTTAACGTATAAGTAAACTCATAAGTAGCTACATCAACGGTTACACCATTTGCAGTATTTGGCAATGTAAATTGACCTAAATCAAAATATTGAGTATCAATAACTGTTCCAGCAGGCGCAACAAAGTTTAATGGTGCTGAAGTGTTTGTGTGAATTGTATTACCATCTTGTTTAATTGTAACAGTAGCAGTAACACCATTTTGAGCATTAACACCATAGTTAAATGCAAAAAACCCTAAATCTAATGCCGCAGGAACTGCTAAATCACCAGGGATGGCAGAAGCTTCTGGCATTACAATATCAGCAATACTTGAACCCATATCGTCATTAAAA
The DNA here is from genome assembly GCA_020635795.1 of Flavobacteriales bacterium. Taxonomy (NCBI): domain Bacteria; kingdom Pseudomonadati; phylum Bacteroidota; class Flavobacteriia; order Flavobacteriales; species Flavobacteriales bacterium. The sequence continues at coordinate 111,089 of JACJZD010000004.1, read as the reverse complement.
ATTCCAACTTTAGAACCAATAAATGCAGTTACTGAACCTGGAGCACAAGAGTTTAATGCTAAATACAAGTCATCCCCAGCAACCCTTCCAATTTGTACAACTGGAATTGTAACTGCTGTACCATAAGTACCTCCAGCCATTCCAACTGCATCACCAGTATGGTTAATAATAATTACACCAATTGCACCTCTAATTTGTGCACTCCATGCTTTTTGACCAAACTGACAATCACCTCTGTAAACAACAGCAATTTTACCTGTTAAATCTTGAGTCCAAACTGACATGGATGAATCAATAGTACATCCTAAAGCTGATTTAGGCACATTGTTCAAGGGAGGTGTACCTATACCTACAACCATTCCTGTTGCAGTATCTTGAACCATTTCTAATGGACCAGAAACAGCATTATTACCATCAAAAATATTAGGTAAGCCCCAATCAGTTGATGAACCATCTAATTCACCTGCGTATTCAAAAGGATACGTACCTTCTAACCCTGTATTACAAGGCACTGAAGTTAATTTAACCACTACCTGCGAGAAACCCATTGTAGTTGCTAAAACTAACCCCATAAATAAAGTAATTTTTTTCATTTTCTTAAATTTTTAGTTAGTATTATTTTTATAGTTGTTTGGTCAAAAATACAAATTATTTTTAACACAAAAAAACCATTTATAGAATTTTACCTCCTCATTTAATTAACGGTTAAATATTAGCTTTCCTCGGTTAATTATCATTTAATTTAGACGAATAAAACAATTAATTATATTCCCTACTGTATTGTGGCATTCATTTTGATTTGCTAATTTGGTAGAATAAATACCTTGTTTATGAATTATTTTAAATTATTCGCTTTTGTTTCCATTATTTGTATTGCTTTTAGCTCCTGTACAAAAGAAGATGACAATAAAAATGTTACTGGCACAACAAGCCCTTCTGACCCAAGAAATGTATTTATTGGAAACTGGGTTTGTCAAGAAACAACTGGTACTTCTAGTTCAACATTTGGAGTTGAAATATTTGCTCACTCTACCATTAGCACAAGAATTGTTGTAAGTAATTTCAACAACTTAGGCTTTCAAGCAAGTTTGTGTAATATAGAAACTAGCGGCAATAGCCTTACTATATTTCAGCAAAATTTATCTGGATTTGATGTTGTTGGTTCAGGAACTTTGATTAATAGTTCAACCATTAATTTGACTTATCAAGTTGACGATGGGTCTGGAATTGTAGACAATGTTAGTGCTACATTAACAAAAACAAATTAATACTATCTTAACTTAGCTCCTAAATCATTAGATAAGGCAGTAATCAATTTTTCAATAATTTTATCTACCTGAACATCAGTTAATGTTTTTTCGTTATCCTGAAAAACAAAACTAACTGCGTATGATTTTTTACTATCTTCAAGATTTTTACCCTCATAAACATCAAACAAATTAACTTCTTTCAACAGTCTTTTTTCATTTTTAAAAGCCAATTCTTCAATCTGCTTATAATCAATTTTGTTATCGATTAACAATGCTAAATCCCTACGAACCGAAGGGAACTTTGAAATTTCTTTATACTGCACTTTAACCTTTGATGCTTGCTTTATAAATAAGTCCAAGTTAATTTGTGCATAATAAACTTCATTGTTGATATCGAATTGTTTTTGTGTTTTTTTAGCAACTCTTCCTATTTGTAGTAATTCTTTTTCATTTAATAAATAAGACAACAAATAATCATATACATCATTACCTTGCTGATTAAACACAAAGTTTGCCTTATCTAACCCAAACTTCTCTAACATGGTATTTACCACTCCTTTTAAATGGAAGAAATTGGTTGGCGTTTTTGTTGTATTCCAATTTTCTTGATTCAAATTTCCCGAAATTATTATACTCAAACACGATGATTCTTCAAATTTCTCGTTTTTCTTTTGGTAGGTTTTACCAATTTCAAATAATTTTAGGTTGGGTATTTTTCTATTCTGATTGTAAACTACCGATTCCAACCCATTAAAAAGTAGGTTTTGACGCAAAACGTCTAATTCACTACTTAGCGGATTAAGTAACTTAACCAGTGTTTCTTTTTCTGAATAATAAGATGATTTTGTTAATGAGTTTGATAAAATTTCGTTAAAACCTTGACTAACCAACAAATTACTAATGGTGTTTATCACCTTATCTTTATCTATAGATTGACGGTAAACAAGAGCAGAACTCATCAAAGAAGGAAGTTCAATGTTATTGTATCCATAAACCCGTAATACTTCTTCAATAACATCTATTTCTCGCTGAACATCTGCTTTAAATGCAGGGACTAACAAGGTTAATCTATCGTTAGTTTCATTTTCGATATGTATTTCAAGAGAATTGATTATTTTTTTTATAACTGCCTTATCTAATTTCTGACCAATAATTCGATAGCAATTTTCGAACGAGAACTCAACATTAAATGGCTCTATTTTATTCGGATAAACATCAACAATCTCTGACGAGACCTTACCTCCTGCAACTTCTTGCATGAGTAAAATGGCTCTTTTAAGCGCATAAACCGTTATTTCTGGGTCTGCACCACGTTCATAACGGAAAGAAGCATCCGTATTTAATCCATGATATTTAGCTGTTTTACGAACAGCAACTGAATTAAAATATGCACTTTCTAAAAAAATGTTTTTTGTTGAAGTAGAAACACCCGATGATGCCCCTCCAAAAACACCAGCAATACACATGGCATCTTTTTCATTACAAATCATTAAATCGTTTGCAGAAAGCGTTCTTTCTTTATCATCAAGGGTTATAAATTTTGATTTATCTGCAACCGTTTTTACAACAACTTTATTTCCCGAAATTTTATCAGCATCGAAAGCATGTAATGGCTGACCGGTTTCGTGTAATACAAAATTGGTAACATCAACAATATTATTTATTGGATTTAAACCTATGGCTTTTAATCTATTCTTTAACCAATCTGGTGATTCTTTTACTTCAATTCCTGACAATGTAACCCCCGAATATCGAGGACATTTTTCTACATCTTGAACATCTACTTGAATAGATAAATTGTTATTGTCAATTTTAAAAGCATCAACCGAAGGCCTGGTTATCTTACAATCAGTAGTTAAGTTAATTGCAGCAGCTAAATCTCTTGCAACACCAATATGGCTAACTGCATCAGTTCTGTTTGGTGTTAATCCTATTTCAAATACAAAATCATCTTCTATGTTAAAATAAGTCTTTGCCAACATTCCAACTTTCGTTGAAGGTTCTAAAACCATAATCCCATCGTGAGAAGTACCCAATCCAATTTCATCTTCAGCACAAATCATCCCCTCAGAAAGTTGCCCTCTAATCTTTGACTTCTTAATTTCAAAACTATCGTCTCCATTGTAAAGTGTTGTACCAATAGTTGCAACAACTACTTTCTGACCAACCTCTACGTTTGCAGCTCCACAAACAATATGCAAAGGCACTTCAGCACCCACATTAACTGTAGTTAAATTCAGTCTATCAGCATCGGGATGTTTAACTTTAGTCAACACTTCTCCTACAACCAATCCCTCCAAACCACCTTTTACAGTTTGAATTTTCTCAACACTTTCAACTTCCAATCCTGTATCGGTTAAAATTTGTGCTACTTTATCAGGATGTAAATCGGTTTTGATGTAATTTTTTAACCAATTGTAAGAAATCTTCATTTTGTTTGCATTTTTAGTGGTTCAAAAGTAACTATTTAGTTCTTTCTAATGGTTTTGATTTTTTAACTTTTCTCTTTTTCTTTTCTGCATCTTCATGAAAAAAGTAGCGGATATCAACGGTTATGTAATTTCCCGACAAATTTAACTCCACTTTTTCGTATCGCCTATTACCATTATACAAAACCACTTCTTTCGCCATATGAGAAAATGGACGATGGTAAGATGCTCCTAAGTATATATAACCACTTTTATCAGTTCTATATTCCCAACCAATGTTGGCAATTAAACTTGGTCTTATCCAATCATACATCAACACGTCGTTTTGAAAATTTTCGCTATAAGTATATAAGTCAGAAGGGTAAATATCTAATGCCAAACCTCCTGAAACATTCATAAAAATATACTCTGACAACCTAATGTACACCAATAATGAAATTGGAATTTCGTAATTAACAAGATTGTATTTAGATTTTTCTAAAAAATTTGTGTCTTGGTCATTAATGGACAGTTCAAATTTTCTGTTTAGGTAGTTAATTCCGGATTCAAGCGATAAGTTTTTGGTCATTCCTTTACGAATAACCATTCCAAAACTATAACCTGTTAGTGGCTCTACTCCAAACGTAACATTGTTTTGTTTAATTTCTTGTTTACCTGTATTGAACAACTCACTAGTAATAATTGGTTTAAACTGCACTCCAAAGGTAGTAACCCGTTCTTGAGCAAAAAATGCGTGAGAACAAACTAGTAAAAAATAAAATAAAATGAGTTTTACCCTCATGCTAATTTTTTGAATAATACAAAACTACTCTTTTGAACGAATTTAAGCCAAGAAAATTATTTAAACAGGACAGAATAACTATCTTTAATAAATACGTAACTTTAATGTTATAAATCATTAACCATGAAATTTAGCTTCAAATTAACAATTCTTCTTTTAGTTTTTTTTGTATTTATGCAAAAAGCTTCTGCTCAAAGTTTCAATTCATTTTATGGCAACATTGTGGCAAATTGTGAATTTGATTCCATTCAAAAAAATGTGTTGGATTTTGTAAATTATGGAGTTAAAGAGGTTGGTACCTCTGCTAATGCAAATTCCTTAAATTGGTTAATTAATAAATATCAATCACTTGGGTATACCGACATTAAAATTGACACGTTTAGTTATGCCAGTATGTTTGCTTACAATTTAATTGTAACAAAAACTGGAACTACCTACCCAAATAGATTTGTAATTGTAGATGGGCACTACGACACCAAAAATGGACCTGGGGCAAATGATAATGGAAGTGGTACGAGCATAATATTAGAAACCGCACGTTTACTAAAAAACGTGAATACCGAGTTTTCAATTAAGTTTATTCATTTTAGTGCTGAAGAAGTTGGTTTAATTGGTAGCTCTCATTATGTTAATTCAATTGTAATCCCTCAAAACATGGATATAAAAATTTTATTAAATATTGATGAAGTTGGTGGTGTGAATGGAATGACCAATAATACCATTATTTGTGAACGAGATGAAAACAATAACCCTTCAACCAACAATGTTGCTTCTGCAAATTATACCGATACTTTAGCACAATGTATGCAGCTTTACTCTAATTTAAATACAGAAATATCTTATGCGTATGCTTCAGACTATATGCCTTTTCAAGGTGTTGGAAAAGTAATAACTGGTTTATATGAGAAAAATCAATCTCCTTATCCTCATACCCCAAACGATGTTGTTGCAAACATGGATATGAACTATGTTTTTGAAGTCGCGAAAGGAACCATTGGAGCAACTTTATATTTTGCTGTAGCTTATGATACTGCAACATCTGTAAATACATTTGAAAATACTATAGTCAGTATTTTTCCTAATCCAGCCACAGATTATTTAACGATTGATTTCAAAAAAACCACCGATTCGTTTTATGATGTAAAACTCATCAATATCTTAGGCGAACTTATTTTTAGTGATAGATGGATAAACTCGAAAAATTCAATCAATACATCTAAATTTCCTTCAGGAATTTATTCATTAATTATTGATTCCGGTTCTGAAAGATTTAGTACCAAAATAGTTGTCAAATAAAAAAAGAGGAAGATTACTTCCTCTTTTTCTACTTAAAATCTGACTATGATTATTTTTCATCACCATCCGTCTCCTTGGTATTTTCTTTTTCTAAATCTCCCGATTTAAGTGCTTTCTTATTTCTTTCAGCACGTTGCATAGGGTTTTCTTTAGAGTCGGAATCCCATTTGTATTCACGTTGTTTAAACAATTCGAATTTCGAAGGTTGTACTTTTGCTGGCCAATTGTTATTGGTTAAATCCACATCAGCAGTTTCTAACCAAGGGTCAAGTTCAATACTAATCACTTCTTTTTCGAAGAAGAACGTTTTACTGATTTTTGTATCATTTTTTACCCAAATTTCAGCAGGAATTCTAAGTTCTTTAGTTTCACCATCTTTAAACGTAAAGTTTAAAATTAATGGCATTACTAAACCTCCAATGTTTTCAAATGTTACATTGTAATAATTGATTTTTGAATTTAACAATTCCAAATCCTTTTCATCTAATTTTTTAATGTAATTCTGATAATCTTTTTTATCTAACAACGTAACTTCAAACGGGTCGTAAGTAGAATAAAAGTCATTAATTGACGGGTCTTTCTCATCATAAGTTTGAGTAATGTCCTTTTTGTTTCTAGCTTCCCCAATGTGTTTATGACCTTGTGCTTCCATTTCTTTTTGAAAAGCTTTTTCCATTTCTGGGTTTTTCGAATCTACTTTAAACCATTCCACATTTTTAATGGCAATATCAACGTGGTCGGTTGTATAAAACCAACCTCTCCAAAACCAGTCTAAGTCAACACCCGATGCATCTTCCATTGTTCTAAAGAAATCTTCGGGTGAAGGATGTTTAAATTTCCAACGTTCGGCATAAGTTTTAAAAGCAAAATCAAATAGCTCCCTACCCATTACTGTTTCTCGTAAAATATTTAATGCTGCTGCAGGTTTCCCATAAGCATTGTTGCCAAATTGAAGTAATGATTCAGAGTTCGTCATTATTGGCATAATGTTATTTTTGTCTCCTTTCATATAATCTACAATTTTGTAAGCTGGACCTCTTCTTGAAGGATAGCCTCTTTCCCATTCTTGCTCACACATGTACTGAGTAAAAGTATTCAGTCCTTCATCCATCCACGTCCATTGACGTTCATCAGAGTTGATAATCATTGGAAAGAAATTGTGCCCAACCTCATGTATAATAACACCTATCATGGCATATTTCACTCTTTCAGAATAGGTTCCATCTTCGCTTGGTCGACCTCCATTAAAACAAATCATGGGGTATTCCATTCCAATATTTTTTGAATGTACCGAAATTGCAACTGGATAAGGGTAATCTACCGTGTGTTTTGAATAAGAAGCCACTGTATGTGCCACAACTTTAGTACTGTACTTTTCCCAAAGAGGATTTCCTTCTTTAGGGTAATAACTCATTGCTAACGTCTTTTTACCATTATACTCTACAGCCATCGCATCCCAAATAAACTTTCGTGAAGTTGCAAATGCAAAATCGCGAACATTAGTAGCTGAAAAACTCCATGTTTTTTTTGCAACAGCATGGTTTTTTTCTGCTTCTTCGGCTTCTTTTTGCGTAACAATTATAACAGGCGATTTAAACTCGTTTTGTGCTTTTGCAAACCTGTTTCGTTGTTCTGAGGTTAATACGTTTGAAGCATTCGTTAAACTTCCAGTTGCACCAACAATATGATCAGCAGGAACGGTAATGTTTACTTTAAAATCGCCGAAAGGCAAGGTAAACTCACCACTACCTAAAAATTGTTTGTGCTGCCATCCCTCCACTTCATTATAAACTGCCATTCTTGGATAGAATTGAGCTATGGTGTACAAATAGTTTTTATCTTTTTCAAAATACTCATAGCCCGAACGACCACCAATATCATCACGATTATTAATATTATACCACCACTTGATTTTTAACGAATAAGTTGAGCCTGGATTAAGCGCTGTTGGTAAATCCACTCTCATCATGGTTTTGTTTACTGTATATTTCAAGTCTTTTCCAGCAGCATCTTTAACATATTCTAATTTAAATCCTCCGTCAAAATCATTATGTAATCGAGCTAAATCATAAAAGTTTACTTTTTCATCAATTCTATCTGTTTGAATCAATTTTGTATCTGAATCTTTAGCTCTCATGTTTTGATCAAGCTGTATCCATAAATAAGTCAATTTATCAGGCGAATTATTTTTATAAGTAATGGTTTCAACACCTTTTATGGTTTGTTTTTCGTCATCCAACTCCAAGTCAATTACATAATCGGCTTTTTGTTGATAGTATTGGTGACCAGGTGCTCCAGATGCTGTTCTATAAACATTAGGCGTTGCAAACTCTTCTTTAAGTTGTTTGAATTTATCTATCCGACCTGTTTGTTGTGCCGTAAGTGATGCAGCAAATAACGCTACAAAAACTAGTATTACTATTTTTTTCATCTAATTAGTTATAGTGTAATGTTAAAAGTTGTTCGTTCAGAGTTAAAAGAGTGCGTGTACTTTTTAGCTTTTATTTGAAGATAAAAAATATTCTCCTGACCAGAAAAAACATCAGTTAACAGTGTGTTAGTAATGTCAATGGTCTTGATTTTTTTAACTTTTTCTGATTCAATGTAACAATAAATAAAATCATCATTCCCGACTTCTTTACCAATTAGCTTGAGAGCTAAAGGCTTGTCGTTACATTTAATTGAAAATTTTGAATTGAAGTATGTTGAAAGATAATCGTTGGCATTTTCAAGTTCGGTGGCTTCCCCTAAATGTAGGTTTGGTGTTCCAGATAACTCTAAAGCTTTTTCCAAATCATGACCAATAAACTTTACTGTAAACTGAAAGGTAGCTTCAGTATCGTGATACTCGCCATCGGTAACACTCACGAAAAATTCATGAAAAGTAAACCCAAAGCTCAAAAAAGCTAAAATAATTACAATTAATTTTCTCATTAAGTTTATGCAAATCGAACAACGAAATTACTGATTAATGATAAGATTCTTAACCTTAAATTAATTTAAAAATGACAACGCCTTTGTAATCGCAGCATCCAAGCCCTGAAGGTTATTACCTCCAGCAGTTGCATAAAAAGGTTGTCCACCTCCGCCACCTTGCATTTCTTTAGCTGCTTCTTTCACTATATTTCCAGCATGTAAATTTTTGTCTTTCAATAAATTATCAGAAACTACAATGGTTAAATTCGGTTTATTATTAACTTCTGCTCCAAGCACCAAAAACAAATTATCAATTTGCCCCTTCAATTGGAATGCTAAGTCTTTTATAGCAGCACTATCATCCAAATTTATTCGCTGTGCAATAACATTTATTCCGTTTACAACTTCAACCTTGGTTAATAAGTCTGCTTTAATGGCTTTTGCTTGTTCTTGATTCCCAACTTGATTATCTTTAGCATGTTGTTTTTTAGCCCTTATCAAATTATCAACTATACTTTTGGTTTCTTTAATCTTTTTTAATTGATTAATAGTTTCATCTATCTCTTTTACTGCAAAATTTTCATCAAATTCTTCAAGTTCTGGCATTCCAGAAATTAACTGATATTGTTTAACATATTTTTCTCTATAAGTTACTACTTGCTTCTGTTGCTCTTCAGTGAGTGTCGTTTTAAATATAATTTTATTCCTATCATAGACTTCAATAATTCTTTTCAACCATTCTGCAGCCCCTTTATTTGTCAACGCTTCAACTCTTCTAATTCCAGCAGCAACCGAACCTTCCGATTTTATTTTAAACAAGCCTATTTCTTTGGTGTTTTTTACATGAATACCGCCACACAACTCTTTCGAATCACCAAATTGAATCATACGAACGGTATCGCCATATTTTTCACCAAACAACATCATTGCCCCTTTTTCTTCAGCTTCTGTTATTGGAATGGCTCTAAACTCTTGCAAATCGAATCCGGCTTGAATTCTTTTATTAACTATCTCTTCAATTTTTGCTAATTGCTCATCACTTACTTTTTCGAAATGAGAAAAATCGAATCGTAAATATTCGGCATTTACCAACGACCCCTTTTGTTCAACATGAGTCCCTAACACCTCACGCAATGCTTGATGCAACAAGTGAGTTGCCGAGTGATTACAGGCTGTTAGTTTTCGCGTATTTTTTTCAACTGTTGCAACAAATTCAGCTTCAATATTAGTTGGTAAAACATCAACAAAATGGATAATTAAATTGTTCTCCTTTTTGGTGTCTGTAATTTCAATTTTCTCATTCTCATAAGCTATAAATCCAGTATCACCAACTTGACCACCACCTTCTGGATAAAATGGCGTTAAATTAAACACCAACTGAAATTGCTCTTTACCTTTCGCATTTACTTTACGGTATTTGGTAATGGATATTTTAGCCTCTGTTGAATCATACCCTACAAATTCTTCTTTTTCGCTTTTTCTTAATTCTACCCAATCGCCTGTTTCCATTTTTGTTGCAGCTCTCGAACGGTCTTTTTGTTGCTGTAATTCCGCATCAAACTCATTCATATCTACTTTAAAACCCGCTTCAGAAGCCATTAATTCGGTTAAATCTACAGGAAAACCAAAAGTATCGTACAATTCAAAAGCAAATTTACCGTCAACTGTTTTTTGTTGAGTTGTTGATATGTAATTTTCAAAACGAGAAATTCCTTTTTCCAAAGTTCTGAAAAACGACTCTTCTTCTTCTTTAATTACTTTTTCAATCAATTCTTTTTGCGATTTTAATTCTGGAAAAAAATCGCCCATTTGGTTCACCATAATTGGAACCAACTGGTGAATAAAAGCTTGTTTTTGATCTAAGAAGCTATAACCGTAACGAATTGCACGTCTTAAAATTCTTCGAATAACATAACCTGCGCCTGTGTTTGATGGTAACTGACCATCAGCAATAGAAAATGCAACAGCACGTAAGTGGTCGCTAATTACACGTGCGGCAACATCTTGTTTAGAGCTTGAGTAATTGTAAGTTAACCCTGATATTTCCTCTATTTTTTTGATAAATGGTGTAAAAACATCGGTATCGTAGTTCGATTTTTTACCTTGTAACACCATTGCCAAACGCTCAAATCCCATTCCTGTATCAACGTGTTGAGCTGGTAATTTTTTTAATTCGCCTGATGCCAATCGATTAAACTCCATAAACACCAAATTCCAAATTTCGATTACCTGAGGATGATCGTTATTCACTAAATCTCTACCTGGAATTTCTGCAATTTCAGCTTCATCTCTAATGTCAACATGAATTTCTGAACATGGACCACAAGGACCTGTATCGCCCATTTCCCAAAAATTATCTTTTTTATTGCATTTTAAAATCTTGTCTTCGGTTAAACCATTTTTAAGTAAAAGATTTTTCCAAAGGTTGTAAGCCTCCTCATCCCAAGGTGTTCCATCTTTTTCATCACCTTCAAAAACGGTAAAATAAAGTTTGTTTTTGTCAATTTTATATACGTCAACCAATAGCTCCCAAGCCCATTCTATCGCTTCTTTTTTAAAGTAATTTCCAAAACTCCAGTTACCCAACATCTCAAACATGGTATGGTGATAAGTGTCTACACCAACCTCTTCTAAATCATTATGTTTTCCCGAAACACGTAAACATTTTTGAGTATCAGCTATTCGGGCATACTTAATTTCTGAATAACCCAAAAACAAATCTTTAAACTGATTCATCCCTGCATTGGTAAACATCAACGTTGGGTCGTTTTTAACAACCATAGGTGCCGAAGCCACAATTTGATGTTCTTTTTGTTTAAAAAAATCGAGAAAAGTTTGACGAATTTCTTTTGATAACATACACGTTAATTTTTGTTAAATAACCGTTAACAGCTATTTGGTATATTTTTTATAAATGATAATTGACTAATTTAGCGTCCAAAATTAACATAAATCTTAACATGTCTAAAGTTAAGTACAGATATAATTCACATACTTTAAGCTACGATAAAATTGAAGTCAAATTCAAAGATCGGTTAAAAAAATCGCTTTGGTTTTTGGGCACAGGTTTAGTTATTGGTGTTATTATTTATGGTCTTACTTACTTTTACATTGATTCACCTAAGGAAAAACAACTCAAACAACAAAATGCTTTTCTAGAATCTCAGTACGAATTATTGAATAAAAAACTGGACGATATTTCGATGGTTTTAGAAGACATCCAACACCGAGATGATAATATTTACCGTGTAATTTTTGAAGCAGAACCTATCCCCACAGAAATACGACAAGCTGGATTTGGTGGTGTTAACCGTTATGAAAAACTTGAAGGTTATAATAATTCAGAATTAATTATAGAAGCTGCAAAAAGAATTGACCAACTTTCGAAACAAATTTACATTCAGTCAAAATCGTTTGACGAAGTTTTCCAAATGGCAAAACAGAAAGAAGGTATGATGGCTGCTATACCTGCAATACAACCTATACACAATAAAGATTTAACTAGAATGGCTAGTGGTTATGGAATGAGAATGCATCCTATTTTAAAGTACAAAAAATTTCACGCAGGCATGGATTTTACCGCTCCTGTTGGAACTCCAATACATGCAACAGGAAAAGGAATTGTTATTCAGGCTGATGCTGAATCGAGTGGTTATGGACAACACGTAAAAATTAGTCATGGTTACGGTTATGTTACAGTATATGCACACATGAGCAAAATTAAATGTAGAGTTGGCGACAAAGTGAATAGAGGTGATTTAATTGGATATGTTGGTAATTCTGGATTGTCATCTGGTCCGCATTGTCATTATGAGGTTATTAAAAATAACGAACACTTGAACCCTGTTAACTTCTACTTTAACGATTTAACACCTGAAGAGTACGATAAGATGTTAGAATTATCGAACACTCCATTACAATCGCTAGATTAATGATAAATTACAATCCAAGACTTTGGTTTACACATATTTTTCACGTTTACAAAAGTGACACGTTAAGGATATTACTGCCTGAAATAATTATTGTAGGGGTTTATACATGGTTGTTGAATTATGGGTTAGCTCACTTTTTTCCCGAAATAAATGTAAAACTGTTCAAAAATGCTTTTACCATACATACCTTAATTGGATTTGTAATGGGTTTATTGCTTGTTTTTAGAACCAACACTGCTTACGAACGCTGGTGGGAAGGACGTAAATTGTGGGGAGCATTGGTAAACAATACACGCCACCTTGCAATAAAAACTACTTATATAATCGAAGATAGTAATGAGCGTAAAGCATTTATCAAACTCATTCAGGCATTTCCATTTATTTTAAAAAACCATTTAAGGAATGTAAAGCGTTTTGATGAAATTGATTTAGATGAACTTACCTTAAAAAAACTAGATGCTTTTGCACATTTACCCAATGGCTTAATTAGTTTAATGTATGAACAATTAACCGCTTGGAAAACAAGCAAAAAACTTTCTGATATTGATGTAATGTTACTCGATCAAGAAATTAAAAGCTTTACTGATATTATGGGGGCTTGTGAACGAATTAGAAATACTCCTATCCCTTTTTCGTACACGCTTTTTATCAAAAAATTTATCTTTATTTACATTTTAACCTTACCACTTGGGTTTATTCCTGATTTTGGTTACTGGACAATAGCCATTTCAACTTTTGTATTTTACGTGTTTGTTTCAATTGAAATGATTGCAGAAGAAATTGAAGACCCATTTGGTCTTGATGACAACGATTTACCAACTGATGAGTTGAGTTTGAAAATTCACAATAACATTGCTGAAATTCAAGATAACGGTTAGATATTACTCTTTAATCTTACTCTTTAACGACAACTTCTGTCCAACTTGTGGTTGAGAGCCCATTACCATCCTATTTTTCTTGTAGAGTTTATTTAGTTTTACTCCATAATATTGCGAAATACTTCTCATGGATTCACCACTCTTAACCACATGAAACTCTTCTGCAGCTTTATTTCTTTTAGGCTGCAAATAAACCACTTCTCCTTCAGTTAACTTATCCGATTTATTTAAATCGTTGTATTTCAAAATTTGCCAAACATTCATATTAAAATCTTGGGCAATTGATTTAACATCATCACCTTTATTTACAACAGTATATTTAATTCTATTGTGCAATTTAACCACACGATTGGTATTACTTCCAGCCAATTGTGACGATGATTTCTTTTTTTCAATGGTTTTAGAAGGAACTTTCGCATAATTATCGTAGCGATATAATTCATGTTTTTCAATCAATTGAATTAATAAATCAGCATATTTAGGATTAGTTGCATATCCTGCGGCTTTTAATCCTTTTGCCCAACCTTCGTAATCGGTTATTTTTAATTCAAATAATGAGGCATAACGGCTTCTTGATGTTAAAAATTCAGAGTGGTCTTTAAACGATTCATAAACCGTGTTGTATTTTCTGAAACATTCGTTTTTTTCATCATCATCCATGATAAAAGTTTCGCCCTTCCATGCACTATGACACTTAATACCAAAATGATTGTTTGCATAAAGTGCTAATGGGCTGTTTCCATCACCTGACTCTAAAATACCCTGAGCTAGTGTGATACTTGCTGGAACTCCGGAATGATGCATTTCTTTAATCGCATCGTCTTTATATTTTTCGATGTATTCTTGTCTTGTAATTCTTCGTTCGGCAGGTTGTGCAAACAAGCCTAAACAAAAAACAGACAATACAACTGATATGAATATTCTATACATCATTACAACTACAAAGTTATTCAGTAACAAGGTTTATAAAACACGATTAAAAAATAAATATTAACAACTTATTCTTAAATTAAATCAACGCTTAATCTTTCTTCAAAACCTTTATTTCCTTGTAAACCTCCTGTATGTACTACTACAACTTTTTTGCCATTGAGTTTATCTGTCGTTTTGGTAAGCTGATAAATACCGTACATCATTTTTCCAGTATAAACTAAATCTAACGGTATGTGATGTTTCACATTAAAATCATTGACAAAACCAACCAGTTCGTCAGTTAATTTTCCATACCCTCCAAAATGATAATCCGTATTTAATTTCCAATTGTTGTTTTGAATGGTTTGATTAAAGGAAGTTTGATAATTTTCCAATAACACATTTATATCGTTCACTAAAAACGCCCCTCCTTTTAAAGCGGGAAAACCAATTATCTCTTTTGAATTATCCAACGAAGCAATTATTCCTGCAATGGTTCCTCCAGTACCACATGCACAAGTTATCACATCAAAATCTTGATTAATGTTATTTTTTATTTCAGTACAACCTTTAACTGCAAAAGCATTTGAACCACCTTCAGGAACTAAATAAAAAGTGCCAAATTCTTTTTCTAATTCAGCTAAAAAGGCAGGATTGTATTTATCATCTCTATAAAAACTTCGAGAAACATAGTGGAATTTCATCCCATTATCTGACGCAAGTTGAAGCGTATTATTTAAAGGCAATGTTTCTTCGCCACGAATAATTCCTATGGTTTTCAATCCAAAATAATTGCCCGAAGCAGCTGTGGCAGCAATATGGTTGGAATATGCCCCTCCAAAAGTTACGATTTTAGTTAAGCCTTGATTTTTTGCTTCCTGAATGTTGTATTTCAGTTTACGCCATTTGTTCCCCGAAATCTCTGCATGAATGAGGTCTTCACGCAACACAAACAACCTGATATTTTTTTCAGTAAAAAAATCCTCAAAAACCTCTTGAAGCGGAATATTATTTTCGTTGATTTTAATCATGTTAATTCCCTCATTGTTCTTAACTTCGCCATGCAACATGGACGGGTTTTCAAAAATAGACAAATTAGCCGACGACGAGTATTATTACAGTGCTGAAGGGTACATTGTATTTACCGAAAAGTACCTTTTAAAACGAGGCTATTGTTGCCAAAATGGTTGCAAACATTGTCCTTATGGTTTTAAAAAACAAGGATTAAAATCTAATCCAAAAAAGAAATAAAACAGTCCCCTAATCCAACTCTTTAAAAAAGTAGGGATAACTATTAAAGATAATTAAAACAAGTCAACATATATCTAATTGAACTCTAGAAAGACCATAACTCAACTAGCAAGAGATTTACGAAAAAATCAAACTCCTCAAGAATATCTGTTATGGCAAAACTTAAGAAATCGGAAACTTCAAGGATTCAAATTCAACAGACAATTTCCAATAATTTACGGAAATAACACTAATGGGAATCCACTATTTTTTATTGCAGATTTTTATTGTAACGAAAAAAAATTAATCATTGAACTTGATGGAGAAATTCATAATTTTCAGCAAGAGTCGGATAAAGAACGTGATTATATTTTAAACCAACTTGATTTACATGTTCTGCGAATAAAAAATGAAGAAATTAGTAACATTGCATTAGTTTTAGAAAAGATAAAAAATCAACTCTCCCCTAACCCCTCTCTTTAAAGAGAGGGGAAAACTATCAAAGATAGTTGGGGTGAGTCAAAAAATAGAAGTAACATGGAAAAATATACAGACACGCCTTTAGATAACACTCTCCAATCTAGAGATAAAGCACTTTTTTCAGCTCAACTATTACAAGGAATTCCTAACGAATTACCTTCTGCAAAAACATACGACAATACGGTAAGCCACGCCCCAAAGCGAAAAGACATACTGAATGCTGATGAAAAAAAATTGGCTATTCGTAACGCTTTGCGCTATTTTGATAAGAAACACCATGCTGTTTTAGCCAAAGAATTTGCCGAAGAATTGCAAAAATATGGTCGTATTTACATGTACAGGTTTAGACCCGATTACCGCATGTATGCCCGACCAATAAACGAATATCCAGGAAAATCTGTCCAAGCAAAATCTATTATGTTGATGATACAAAACAACTTGGATTATGCCATTGCTCAACACCCCCACGAACTAATTACTTATGGTGGAAACGGTGCAGTTTTCCAAAACTGGGCGCAGTATTTATTAACCATGCAATATTTGGCAGAAATGACCGATGAGCAAACTTTGGTGATGTATTCTGGACACCCAATGGGATTGTTTCCATCGCATAAAGAAGCTCCAAGAGTTGTGGTTACTAACGGAATGATGATTCCAAACTATTCGAAACCTGACGATTGGGAAAAATTTAATGCCCTTGGCGTAACGCAATACGGACAAATGACTGCAGGAAGTTACATGTACATTGGACCGCAAGGCATTGTACACGGAACAACCATTACGGTTTTAAATGCCGCAAGAAAACAAAGGGAGTTACGAAACACTCCCTCCCCTTCGGGGAGGGCTGGGGAGGGGCTCCTATTTTTAACTGCAGGTTTAGGTGGTATGAGTGGAGCTCAGCCAAAAGCAGGGAACATTGCAGGAGTAGTTTCGGTAACTGCCGAAGTAAATGCTGCTGCAACTTACAAACGCCATGAACAAGGTTGGGTTGATGAAGTGATTACCGATTTAGACGAATTGTGCAAACGAGTACAACAAGCCAAAGACAACAAAGAAATAGTTTCGATTGCTTTTAACGGAAACGTGGTGGATGTTTGGGAAAAATTTGACCAAGAAAGCATTTATGTGGATTTGGGTTCTGACCAAACCTCGCTGCACAACCCCTGGGCTGGTGGCTACTACCCTGCCGGATTGACTTACGAAGAAAGTAACGATATGATGGCAAATCAACCTGAATTGTTCAAAGAAAAAGTACAAGAAAGTTTAAGAAGACAAGTCGCTGCAATAAACAAACACACTCAAAAAGGTACTTATTTCTTTGATTATGGTAACGCATTTCTTTTAGAATCGTCCAGAGCAGGTGCGGCAGTTTATAAAGATTCTGAAGGTAATTTCAGTAGCACTCCTCCCCTTCGGGGAGGGCAGGGAGGGGCTTTTGCCTACCCATCGTACGTGCAAGATATTTTAGGACCGATGTGTTTCGATTTTGGTTTCGGACCCTTCCGTTGGGTGTGTACTTCTGGTAACGCAAAAGACTTGGATACAACCGACAACATTGCTTGTGAAATTTTGGAAGAAATGATGAAAAACTCGCCAAAAGAGATACAGCAACAAATGCAGGACAACATTACTTGGATTAAAGGAGCTCAACAAAACAAATTGGTAGTAGGCTCGCAAGCACGTATTTTATATGCCGACGCCGAAGGACGAATTAAAATTGCTGAAGCGTTTAATAAAGCTGTAGCTGATGGACGATTATCTGCTCCGGTAGTTTTGGGTAGAGACCACCACGATGTAAGTGGAACAGACTCCCCTTACCGTGAGACTTCTAACATTTACGATGGCTCTTCGTTTACTGCTGATATGGCAATACAAAATGTAATTGGAGATAGCTTTAGAGGTGCAACTTGGGTAAGCATACACAACGGTGGTGGTGTTGGCTGGGGCGAAGTAATTAACGGTGGTTTTGGTATGACATTAGACGGAACACCAGATGCCGACCGACGATTAAAAAGCATGCTTTTTTGGGATGTAAACAATGGTATTGCCCGAAGAAGTTGGGCAAGAAACGATGAAGCCCTTTTTGCTATAAAACGCGAAATGGAACGTACACCGAACTTAAAGGTTACCTTACCCAATTTGGTGGACGATAGTGTTTTGGAAAGTTTGTAACCAAAATTCATTTTCAAAATAATGTCGATAAATTACTGTTCCTTCATAGGATACCCTCTATAATTACTAAAAATTTGAAGACAGTTATATCAGAATAAACCTCTCGAACAAAGAATATTTTAAACTGTTTAACGCATTAAATAAATATAAGAAGGAATTTTTGACACTAACTAATTGATTATAAATAATTAATTATCAATTAGTTTTCAAATAAAATAAAAGACCTAAATATCTTTTAATAAAAAAATATTGATTTGCCTTAATATTTTTAGTGTAATAATTTGGCAAATACTGTTAATACTCAATTGTTGGATTTCTGCTTAACAAAATTTGGAAATTAAGAATGCATTGTTAATAAATTTTACCAAACTACCCTATAAGCCCCATCAACAATGAATCAACATTCTGTTGAAAAATATAGCTTTGATTTTCAGGTGATTAACTACTTTTATAAAGTATCTTTGTTAAGATAGAAAAGCACAGCGCGAGCTATGCTTTTTAGTTGAGTAAAAACCGAGACAAGGTTTTGGTTTGCAAGCCAAATATGTAAGAATGTCTGAGTTCTCTATTTTTAGCCCTAATGTTCCCGCATTAGGGTTTTTTATTTCTAAAAATATACGGCAAATGTAATCTAAAATTCATAGCCGGATTGAGATTTTAATAAATTATTTCAAACTTATAAATGTTGATATCGTTTAAAAAAATAAGTAAAACTCAATCTTTTAAAGTCTTTCATCATTTGTTTATAACTTAAATTAAAACCACTCATCATCTCGCAAGCATCCGCTTATGAGTTTTAATTAAACCCATACAAATAATTTAATAAATGAATAATATATTATTCATTTTAATCATATATTGCTATTAAGCACAATATAACATTCATTATTAAGCCAAAATTATAAATATGCTATTTTAAGCACATTATAATATACTTTTTAAATATAAATCGTATATTTGAATATTAAATTATGCAAATATGCTCAACGAATCGGTTAAAATAAAAAATGTTAAGCTACAAATTGGTCAACTCATCAAGGTTTTAAGAAAAAAAAACAAGCTTTCGCAAGAGGATTTGGCTCAGCTGTTAGACCTATCCCGCATCACCATACAAAATTTAGAGTCAGGTAAAAATTTTACCATCGACACCTTGCTAAAAGTTACCCAACATTTTGATTTGTTAGACGTTTTGTACCAACAACTCAACGAACAACTCAACGAACAAAAAAACCTGAAATCGTTTTACTAAACCATGGCAAAAAATAATATCATAGATGTTGTTTGTTTCGGTAAGGAAGTAGGAAAACTGGGTTTTGACGAAAACGAGAACAAGTCGTTTTTTCAATACCATCCCGATTTTTTAAAGGAGAACCGTTACCCTAATTTATTTCCCGATACCGGCGTTATTAAACGAACCCCTCAAATACAGGTGTTTAGTAAATACAACAACGAAACCTTTAGGGGCTTACCACCCGTTATTGCCGATTCGTTACCCGATATTTTTGGAAATATTGTTTTTAAAGCTTGGCTGGAATCTTCTCAAAAAAATTTCAATCAAATTTCAGTCATTGAACAACTGGCTTATGTAGCAAACAGAGGCATGGGTGCTTTAGAATACAAACCTAGTAAACACATCCCCAGCAATACCTCTATCGATATTCATGAAATAACCGAAGTGTTAAAAAAGGTGTTATCGAATAAAACCGCTACTGAATCAGAACAGCTAGACAGCAAAGCCTTATTGAACATTTTTAAAATAGGTACTTCTGCTGGTGGTGCACGACCCAAAATTTTAATTTCGGAACACAAAAATTCGGGTAGAATCATTCCTGGCGACATCAACTATTCAAATAATTACAACCATTACTTGGTTAAACTATCAATTGATGAAGATTTAGGCTACAACCGAGAATTGATTGAATACAGTTATTATTTAACTGCACAGCACTTAAAAATTACCATGATGCCCTCGAAGTTAATCGACAACATGCACTTTGCTACCTTACGGTTTGATAGACAGGAAGGCAAGAAAATACATACCCTTACTGCTACAGGAATTACAGGTTGGGATTTTAAAAACCCCGAAGTATCGAGTTATGAAAATTTATTTGATTTGGCTATTTTCTTGAAAATACCGCACAAAGAAGTTGAAGAATTGTTTAAGCGTATGGTGTTTAATGTTGTTTTCTGTAATTCGGACGACCATTTAAAGAATCATTCTTTTGTTTACAACGAACAAACTGACAAATGGACCATGTCTCCAGCTTACGATTTAACATATGCTCTAAACCCTTTGATGAACTACAAACGAACAAGCAGAGCATTATCCATCAACAACAAAAGAGTTGACATTACCCTAAAAGATGTATTAAAAATAGCCGACAGTTATACCATAAAAAATGCTCAAGGTATTGTAAGTGATGTTCAACAATCAACTTTACTTTGGGAAAACTTTGCAACAGAATTGGAATTACCAACACACATCATCAACAGTATAAAAAAAGATTTTTGTAAACTAGTTTAACATCTTTTCTGAAGTTTAAAACTTTAGAAAAGATTATCATCTGAATTATCTAAAACTTTTCCAACTCGTCGTACAGTTCTTTAACGGGTAAACCCATCACATTAAAATACGAACCAACAATTTTTTCAATACCAATGTAGCCTATCCATTCTTGTATACCATAGCTACCAGCTTTGTCGTAAGGTTTGTACTCGTTAATGTAATAGTCAATTTCTAAATTGGAGAGGGTTTTAAAATACACTTCGGTAATTACAAAAAACGAAACTTGTTTTTCTAAAGAGGTTAAGGTTACTGCTGTAATTACTTCGTGCATTTTACCAGATAAATCGCTCAACATGTGAAATGCATCGTCTCGATCTTTGGGTTTGCCAATTATCCTATCTTCCAAACAAACAATTGTATCGGAAGTAATTACCAATTGGTTGGGTTTTAAATCAACTACAAAAGCACCGGCTTTAAGTTTGCTCAAAAACATAGGCACTTCTTCTCGCTTCAATTCGGGAGGATAAATTTCTTTCACCTCTTTTAAAACAATTTGAAAATCGAGTCCTAAATCTTTCAGCAACTGTTGTCGGCGTGGCGACTTAGAAGCTAAAATAATTTCTTTTTTGAGGTAACCTAAAGGATTCATAAATTAGATAAAAGCGTGTAACCAAAAACCATGGCATACATTATTCCTGATAACATCACCACTTTTATGTTCATGCTTAATTTAGAATAATCGGCTTTCTCTTTAGCCAATTGCAGTTTGTACAACAAATATCCCAACGGAATTTGTAAACCAAACATGAAATAAATAAACGAAGTATTGTCGTTGGTAATGAGTTGTTGATATTGTAAATACCCCAACAACATCATCATAATTACTATGATAAGCTGAGCCACTTTTTTAGCTTTGTCTTTACCATGAACTACCGCCAAGGTATTGCTAAAATATTTTTTGTCTCCTTCGTAATCTTCAATGTCTTTTACAATTTCTCTAACCATGGTACTTAAAAAAGCAAACAACGAAAATCCTAAAATCCAAGCAAAGGTGTTGTAAAATATTTGACTTAGCACATAACTTACATCATCAAACGAAGTACCTTCTTCCAGATAAAAAATAAGGGTATTGCTGGTTTCATCAATAAAATTTTGCTGCAATAAAATTTCGTACAATCCAGCTACTAAAGGTACCAGTGCCGCTAATATTGCCACTACTACATTACCAATTATCACTTGTTTTTTAAACGAAACCGAATAATACCACAACACACCTACCGACAAAATTTGTATAAACACCAACTTTAAACTACCTATTTGATACGCAACATAAGTAGAAATGAGTATAGCAATGCTACTAATTACAATATGAGCACCCATAGCCACTCTACGCTTAATGTACTTTCCAACAATAATTTTATCTGGTCGATTTACTCGGTCAACTTTGGTGTCAAAATAATCGTTTATAATGTATCCAGCAGCAGCAATCATAACTGTTGAAAGCGATAGCAAAAAGAAATCAATATCACTCATTCTAAGCTCTACAGAATTGATGATAAAAAACGGATACAAAATGGCATACCTCACCACGTATTGCGTTAACGCAATAATCAACAAATTCGGTAATCGAATTAATTTTATAAATGCAACCGTAGAATTCATAACTGTAAAAATAAAAAAAGTTATTGGTTATCAGCTATAGGTTTTGTGTTAACTATTCGTAAAATCTTTGTAACTTTCAACTTGTAAGATATTACTACGGTGGACATACATCAAATACTGATAAAATATTGGGGTCATACCGAGTTTAGACCTTTGCAAGAAGACATTATTACCAATGTTTTGGAAGGTAAAGATACGCTTGCTTTGTTGCCAACTGGAGGTGGAAAATCCATTTGTTTTCAAGTTCCTGCTTTGGCTAAAGAGGGGATTTGTGTAGTTATTTCTCCTTTAATTGCTTTAATGAAAGACCAAGTAGAAAACTTACTCAAACGAAACATTAAAGCTGCAGCCATTTTTTCGGGTATGACGAATCGTGAAATTGATATTACGCTGGACAACTGTGTGTATGGCAATTACAAGTTCTTGTATGTTTCGCCCGAACGAATAGAAACCGATTTGTTTAAAGCTAGGTTGGAAAAAATGAACGTGAATTTGTTTGCTATCGACGAATCGCATTGTATTTCGCAATGGGGTTACGATTTCAGACCATCATACTTAAACATTGCCAAATTGCGAGAATATAAACCAGACGTTCCGTTTTTAGCTTTAACTGCCACAGCTACAAGCCAAGTGGTGGGAGATATTCAAGAGAAACTGAAATTTAAAAAAGAGAATGTTCTCCAAAAAAGTTTTGAGCGTAAAAACATTGCATACGTGGTTATTTATGAAGAAGATAAATACAAACGATTGCTTCGTATTTTAAACAAAATTAAAGGCACATCGGTGGTTTATGTTGGAACTCGAAAACGCACCAAAGAAATTGCTCAATTTTTGGTTCAACAAGGCGTTTCTGCCGATTATTACCACGCTGGTTTATCTAACCACGAACGTAGTGCAAAGCAAAACAACTGGATTACCAATAAAACAAGAGTAATTGTATCTACCAATGCTTTTGGTATGGGGATAGACAAGCCTGATGTGAGAACAGTAGTGCATTTAGATTTACCCAATTCGTTGGAAGCTTATTTTCAAGAGGCAGGGCGTGCAGGGAGAGATGAAGAAAAAGCTTATGCCGTATTACTGGTTGAGCAAGCCGATAGATTAGAACTGGAAAAACAAATCATCAACAGTTTTCCAGAAATTGAAACCATAAAAACCACTTATCAAGCATTGGCCAACTTTTTTCAAATACCCATTGGTTCGGCTTTAAACGAAAGCTATTTTTTCGACATCAATACCTTTTCAAAACAATACAATTTTCAGTCTTTTACCGTTTATAATTGCTTAAAATTTTTAGAGAAAGAAGGTTATTTAATGCTGTCGGAAGCCAATTATAATCCATCACGCGTAAAAATTGAAATTAACAAAAACGATTTGTACGATTTTCAGTTAAAAAACCCAACCATCGATATTTTTATTAAAACCTTGTTACGTTCACATTCTGGTTTATTTGAGGAGTTTGTAAAAATTG
This sequence comes from Flavobacteriales bacterium, assembly GCA_020635795.1. NCBI lineage: Bacteria > Pseudomonadati > Bacteroidota > Flavobacteriia > Flavobacteriales > Flavobacteriales bacterium. Next base: position 87,174 of record JACJZD010000004.1, on the reverse strand, counting down.
ATGAGTTTGATTTGGCTAAAAAATTAAAAACCACACGTGAAAAAATTATAAAGGTGTTGGATTACCTACTTCATCTCAATATTATTAGCTATACCAAACAAACCGACTTACCGCAAATTACTTTTTTAACTCCAAGGGTAGAAACAAAATCGTTATACATATCTAGACAACATTATAGCGAGCGTAAAGAAGTTTCTATTACCAAAATGGAAAGCGTGATTTATTACGCTTATAGTAAACACAAGTGTCGTAGTCAAATTTTATTGGGTTATTTTGGTGAAACCAACAGCTACCGTTGCGGCGTTTGCGATGTATGTTTAGAACGAAACAAATTAGAGTTGAGCGATGTAGAGTTTTCGAATGTATCGGATCAAATAAAAAAAATATTAGGTGTGGAACATCTGCCTATTACAGCATTGGTAAATAAAATTAAAGGAGTACGAGAAGATAAGGTGATTAAGGTTATCCAGTGGCTTACCGAAAACGAAAAATTAATGTATAACGATAAGAATTTATTAGAATGGAGAAAATAACGTGGTTTTACAAACACTTTAACGATTTGTCAGTATTAGAATACCACCATATTTTGTTTTTACGAACCGAAGTTTTTGTTGTAGAACAAAATTGTCCTTACCAAGAAGTTGACAAAAAAGATGTTGTTTCTTACCATTTGTATGGAGTAAATGCTAACAACGAAGTTGTTGCTGTTACCCGAATTGTTCCTCAAAATGTTTCCTATAAAGAAATTTCTATAGGACGAGTTGCCATTAATAAAAAATATAGAGGAACAGGATTGGCTCACGAATTGATGTTGAAAACATTTGAAGCTGCTGGAACCATTTTTGGAAAACAAGCCATTCGAATTTCTGCACAAGAATATCTATTGAATTACTATTCCAAACACGGTTTTAATAAAGTTGGAGAGATGTATTTAGAGGATGACATTCCTCATATAGAGATGTTGAGGCCTATTCCTGCGGAATCGTCAGCTTCCTAATTTTTTTGATAGGTCCAGGACAAAAACTCTGGTGACATTCTACACAACGATTCACCAAATTATTAAAGCCTTCAGCTTTATTTTCAGTACTACTAAACAAGGTATTTGCTTGTTCAATCATTAACTTGGTGTAGGCTTCAAATTCAGGAGTTTTAACATTTGCATCAGTTGGAGTTGCCGTATGTATTCGTTCCAACTCATTAATGTATTCTTGAGTAATGTTGCCTTTGTTATCAGTAATCAACTGTTTTATACCTTCGGCATCATCATACATTTTACGCATTAACAAAGCCAATTCACTATCACCATTTGGATTTATTGGTGAAACCTCAACATCTTTAGTACAATCTTTTTTTTCTTTAGAGCAAGATGCTTCATCTTTTTCGCAATCGTTATTACACGCTGCTAAAAACAAAGAAAAAATCCCGATAAAAATCGGGATTAATAGTTTAATGCTCATGTCCTTCATGGTCTTCGTGTCCTTCATGATTTTCATGTGATTCTTTACCGTTTGTAATTTTTTCTTCCTTAATAATTACACCAACTGCTTCAAAAGAGTAATTAATTTCTGGTTCTGTTACAGCATCTATTTCTTCTTGAGTAGCTTCTGCATCTTGCAAATAATGTTTTAACTCCTCTACCGAAGTAGTATCAATACGTGCAACACCCTGAATGTAAGCTAATCTTCCAGCAGCATCTTTAGGCATAAAAAAACCGTAATCTTTAAACGTAACACGCATCTCCATATCGTTACCTAAATCTAATGTCATCCAACAACCTTTTTTAGCACATACTTCAGTAATAGTAGCCATCAATTTGGTTTCTAACGAATCTTTTCCTTCAAATTGAGCTAAAAATTCAGCAACTGTTAACGCGCCTTCTTCAGTAATATCTTCACCGTGTTTAGTAATAATCACTTCAACATTTTCAGTAACTTCTTCTGGGTGTTCGTGGTTAGAACATGCAAACAATAAAATTGTACTTGCTGCAATAATTATTTTCTTCATTTTAATTTGGATTTTTATATTCAGTTGCAAATATAATTCTTTGAGAGAATTAAAAGCTAATTTTTATCATGAAATGAAAAAGAACATGTTTTTGAGTAACTTTAACACACTATGAGTTCAATTCAAAAACATACATTTTATTTATTATTTTCACTATTAATGAGTTCAACAGCCATGTCGCAAAATAACTACAACAAATTAAATGATGCCGAAAAATATGTAATCATAAATAAAGGTACCGAAAGACCATTTACTGGCGAGTACACTTCCAACAAAGCCAACGGGCAATATTTATGTAAACAATGTGATACTCCTTTGTACAACTCAAAAGACAAGTTTGAATCGCACTGTGGCTGGCCAAGTTTTGATGATGAAATAAAAGGTAGCGTATTAAGAGTGCCAGATGCTGATGGAAGACGTGTAGAAATTGTTTGTGCCAATTGTAAAGGGCACTTAGGCCATGTTTTTGAAGGAGAAGGGTTTACATCAAAAAACACACGTCACTGTGTGAATTCTATTTCATTGAAATTTGTGCCACTAGAAAAATAAAAACCTATATTTACGTTGTTATTTAATCCTCTTTATTATGAAAAGAAATTTACTATTTGGTCTATTAATTTCAATTAATAGCGTTTTATTTGCCCAAAATCCTGTTGCTGATTTTAATTATACCAATGTTTGTTTAGGTTCTCCAACATCATTTATTGATTTAACAACAAATACACCAACAACTTGGGATTGGGCTTTTGGAGATGGAGGAATATCTACTGTTCAAAATCCTACATATACTTATTCTAACCCTGGTAGTTATAATGCTACATTAATTGTTTACAACGGTGCCGGATACGATACTATTACTAAAATTGTTAATGTTTTTCCAAATCCAAGTGTTAATGCCGGTGCTAGCCAAACCATTTGTTTAGGCTCTGCTACTACTTTATCTGCAAGTGGAGGAACAACATACAATTGGTCGCCAACTACTGGTTTATCTTCACCAACAGTTCCAAACCCTTCTGCCTCACCAACAACTACAACAACCTATACCGTAGCCGTAACTGATATAAACGGATGCTCTGCAAATGACATGGTTAATATAACTGTTAATCCGTTACCAATTGTTAATTATACTTCACACATTAAATGTGAAGATAGTGGTGGATTTGCAACAGTTAATTTAACATCTATGGATAATTACATAAGTGGTGGACAAAATACTGTTAACTGGTATTTAGATGGTTCGTATACCACAGCCATTCCAAACCCTACAGCTTTTAATACTGATTCAACTATTGTTTATACTCAAATTATTGATGTGAATGGTTGCGTCAACTCTAACATCGTTGAAGTGAACATTCCAATAAATGATATTTCTGTTTCGCCGATGCCTGTTGATTTAACATGTCATGGAGTTTGTGATGGTTCAATTACTCTAACACCTGCAGGAGGAAATCCACCATATAACTACAACTGGACTCCTGGAGGAATGACCACTCAGAACTTAAATAATCTTTGTGCAGGGACATACACGTATACAATAATAGATGCAAATGCATGTATTCAATTTGATGACGTAGTAATTAACGAACCTCTTCCAAGTTCAATCATAAATGGAGTGATTTATTTTCAAACTGTTCCTGTAACTGCTGGTATTGCTCAATTAATCCGTAAAGATGGTAATTTACCTAGTGATATGACAGTTATTGATTTAACTGCAGTTAACCCAGCAAATGGTGAATTTATTTTCGATGAAGTACCCATTGGTAATTATATTATCAAAGCTTTAGGTGATACAAGTATTTATAATTGCGCACCTACTTATTCTGTTGGTACTGCTCAATGGCAGTTGGCTCAAGTTTATAACATCGCCAACAGTTGTAACGACTCTATCTATGTAGATATTGATTTAATAGAACTACCTAATTTAAGTGGTTTAGGAACCATTAACGGCAGATTAATTGAATCGGGTGGTCCTTTATTAAAAGCACCAGGTGAGCCAATACCTGATATTGATATTACTGTTGATCAATCCCCTGGAGGTGGTATTATGTCCGCAACAACAACTGATATTGATGGTTATTTTACTTTTACTGATTTACCAATGGGTACATACATAATAAGAGCTGATATGTTTGGTTACGGAATGGACACTTTACAAACAATTACGTTTAATGGCACAAACAACAACTATGATGTTACGCTATGTTCTAATGACACCATTAACATAGTTGATATGTGTAACATGACTATTACTGGCGTTAATGAAGTAGTGACAAATAGTTTATGTAACATATATCCTAATCCTGCTAAGGATTTTCTAAACATTAGTAAAAATAGTGTTGGAAACATCAAAATTGAAATAACTGATTTAACTGGTAAAATAATCTTTACAGATGCTTTACAAAACAATTTTGAGACCATAGATATTTCTTCATTCAAAAAAGGAATATATATTGTTACGTTGTCTAATCCGAATGTTAAATACATTCAGAAGTTAGTGATAAACTAGGTAATTAATTACCTAGTTCTATTTCTGTTATTATTGCTTATTGGACGATTTCCAGTATTGTTCTTGTTCGGGTTTGGTCGTCTAAAATTTCTTGTATTATCTTTTGGTTCGCTTGGAATGTTTTTCGGTTCAAAACCCTCAATAATTTCTGAAGGAATTTTTTGACCCAACAATTTTTCTATTCCACGCAAATAATCTAATTCTTCGTGGTCAACCAACGACAATGCTTCACCGCTTGCTCCTGCTCTTCCTGTTCGTCCAATTCGGTGCACATAATCTTCAGAAATATTTGGCAACTCAAAATTAATAACATGAGGCAACAACGGTATATCTAATCCACGAGCAGCAATATCGGTAGCAACCAACACTCTAATCGTTCCTTTTTTAAATCCATCTAACGCAGCAGTTCGTGCATTTTGGGCTTTGTTACCGTGAATAGCTGCAGATGTAACACCTTGTTTACCTAATTTTTCACTTAAACGATTTGCTCCGTGTTTGGTTCTAGTAAAAATCAATACTTGTTGCCAATCCCCTTCTTTAATCAACTTTATAGCCAATTCTGTTTTCATGCCTTTATCTACACGAATAACTTTTTGTTCCACTTTTTCCGCCGTACTATTTTCAGGTGTCGCCTCAACTGATACTGGATTATTTAAAATGGTATTGGCCAATTTTTTTATGTCTTTCGAGAATGTTGCCGAAAACATTAAGTTTTGTCGTTTTTTAGGCAACAAAGCAATTATTCGTTGAATATCGCGTAAAAAACCCATGTCTAACATACGGTCGGCTTCGTCTAAAACAAATATTTCAACGTTGGCTAACGACACCAATTTTTGATTGTGTAAATCCAACAAACGACCAGGTGTTGCCACCAATAAATCTACTCCATTACGAATGGTGTTGGCTTGAGGTTTTTGATTAACTCCTCCAAAAATTACAGTTGAACGAAAGTCAATAAACTCACTATATTCTCTTACATTTTCGTAAACCTGTGCAGCTAATTCCCTAGTTGGTGTTAATACCAACGAGCGAATTGGTCGGCGGCTCAACGGGGCACTTTGTGATAATATTTGTAAAATAGGCAAGGTAAACCCAGCTGTCTTTCCTGTCCCGGTTTGTGCCGAAGCTAAAACATCTTTACGCTCTAAAATTGGGGGAATTGCTTTTTGTTGTATTGGTGATGGTTGGGTATAACCTTTTTTTTCGACAGCTTTTAATAAGGCTTCTGACAAACCTAATGATTGAAATGACATATAAAATTTTTAGAAAATGACATTAAATTTTTTGTGTCATCTCGGTATTAAGCCACAAAAGTACGGCTAATTTTCTGCTATTTGGAAGTAAGCTAAATATAAAACAGGTGATGGGTTTAATTCCATCGTCTATTTTGACGAAATTCTATTCTTTAACTATCTTTTTAATCTGAACTTGTTTATCGTTCCAAACTTTTACAAAATATACCCCTTGAGCAAACGACGTAGTATTGATTTTTGAAGTGTTGTTACCTTTAAACATTGGCTGTCCTGTAATACTAATTACTTCTACTTGATAAGTGGAGAAGGTGTTTGGAACACTAATTTTTAATTCATTACGAATGGGGTTTGGATAAACCACTACATCTTTACTAGAATTCAACACATTTATGCCTGTTGTGGTTATGGTAAGATTTAGAATAATTGTACTATCACAACCTTCTGCACTAGCTAAATATTGATAATATGTTCCAGTAGAGTCGTAAGTAATTCCATTTAAATCGTAACTAGTAACCGCAGATTCTGTTAAAATAGTTTCTTTGTTTGGAATAGAATCTACAAACGTATTGAATACTGTATTGGTGTAAATAGGTAAATTAGAATCAAAATAAATACCTACTGAATTTTCAACCTTTGTTTGATGAGCAATGTTATTTATTGGTTCTACTCTAAAAATTACATATCCATGGCTTTCTTCTTCATTAGAAGTACTGTCTGGCAAATTAATATTATCGAATTTAAAATTTAAAACATTACCGTTTTCTACCTCAGTTATTAATCCTTCATGGCTCTGACCAATTACTCGAACTGTATTAATATCTAAACTAGCATTTAATGTATCTAAAACGTAAATATCGATTGCTGGTGCTGTACCTGTGTTTTGAAAATGCACAGTATAAACCAACTCTTGATTGTTTAACACATAGTTTTTATCACATTCTCCTTTAGGATAAACGTCTTTATAATTAGGGTCGTAAGAGTTTATAACTGCTCTACAATAATTTTTATAGTTGTTTGTTGTATTTACATCTCCTAAAGTTGGAGTTATTTGTATATCAAAACAAAGGGTATCACCAATATTCACACCACCATTAGTTGTAACATAAACATAAGGTCTAAAATGTGCTGAATCGTAATTTAAAGTTGGCGTATTCCAAATTAAAGTATCACCACTTATGTAATCTGGTACAGGGTAAGAACTATACATAGTAACTCTATTATCGAGCACTAACGTTAATTGCCCTGTAGTATCAACACAGCCATCATTAAAAACATTCAAATCAATTCTTGTTGTTTGATTCGGCCGAAAAGAGCCTGATGAAATGTTAGCTTCTAAATCAAAATTAGAAGGAGAACTTGCCCCATTTACTAAAACAGTTTTTGTTTTAACACACCCGCTACTGTCTGTTAATGTTAAGGAGTAAACACCTGAAGTTATCGGTGAAATAGAACTTGTGGTATCACCACTACTCCAATTATAAGTAAATGGTGGGTCTCCACCTAATATATTTACTTCAATATTACCTGGTGATATACATGCAATAGGGAGAATATTTGAAAAATCAAAATCCATAAACATACACGGTGTAGGTATTATACATTCAGCATCCACATAAGCATAGCTATAATGACCACCTTGAGCACAGTCTCCTGTAGTAAACTCTATAGTTACGTCTTGTCCAACATAAGAAGATAAGTCTACATATTGAGTATGCCAATCCAAATAAACTCCTCCTACATATGGGATAAAATCAGGATCACCTCCAGACGATACTGGCAAATATGTTAACCCTTTTAAATGAATAGTATCACCATTCACATTAAACATTCTTGCAGTAAAATAAGGTTGTTCACTAAGTGTATGTCCAGCATCATTTAGTACAACTGCATAATGATATGCAAAAACATTATTCACAGTATCTACTTCAAAAGTTTGTTGAATTCGGGCTGCACCATTACCTGTTCCAGTTCCATTACCTAATTGTAATGAATAATTTCCTCCTCCAGGAAAAACTTTAGGAAAGCCACAAACTGCATCATTACCAATTGAAACTATATTGTGGTTAGTCGAAGAATCGCATGTTGAGATGCCTGATGAAATAAAAGTATAAGGCTGAGGCGGTGTAGAAGCGGGCACTGTTCCTTTAATAATTTGCCAACCAGAACAATCACCAGTTTCAAAATTACCATTAACTAAGGAGTCGTTTTGCGAAAAAGCTAATAAGCTTATAAAAAGTAGTGGAAAAAGTATGATTTTTCTCATAATCAGTAATTTAAAAAACTAAATGTACTGATTATTTTTATGGTACCAAAAAAAATATCCATAACTACTCAGGTAGAAAATATCGTTATTCTTCTATCACTATTTTCACTTCTCCCTTCGATTTCTAATCTCCTGCGAAGGTACCTTATAAAAACTGGTTCCCTGCATTTGCAGGGACGAAGATAACGAAAAGACAGTCTTGATGACTAGGAAGAAAAGATTGCGGGCTTGACCCGCAATGACGACCTAAAAAAACTTTTATCCTTTCGGATTGGCATACATTTTTATATCAGCTGCTGTAATGGTTTTATCGCAAAGAATAATCAAACGCTCAATGATGTTTCGTAATTCACGAATGTTACCTGTCCAGTTTACATTTTTAAGTTCTTCTAAAGCCGCTTTATCAAAAGATTTTAGCGCTACACCATGATCTTGGCACAACATTTCTAAAAAATAATTTGCCAACAATGGGACATCATCTTTACGCTCATTTAATGACGGTACATGAATAAGGATTACACCTAAACGATGATATAAATCTTCTCTAAAATTATTTTCAGCTATTTCTTTTACCAAATCTTTGTTGGTTGCAGCCAACACTCGAACATTTACTTTTATTTCTTTTTCGCCACCAACTCGAGTAATTCTACTTTCTTGTAAAGCTCGCAATACTTTGGCTTGAGCAGATAAACTCATGTCACCTATTTCATCCAAAAACAACGTACCGCCTTCGGCTTGTTCAAAACAACCTTTACGGTCTTTTATGGCTGATGTAAACGCTCCTTTTTCGTGTCCAAATAATTCACTTTCAATTAATTCGGATGGAATAGCAGCACAATTTACTTCAACAAAAGGAGCTTTGGAACGTTCAGATTGTTCGTGTAAACTACGAGCCACCAACTCTTTACCCGTTCCATTTGCACCAGTTATCAAAACCCTAGCATCGCTTGGAGCAACTTTAGCAATCATTTCTTTTACTCGTTTAATCCCTTCTGATTCGCCAACTATTTGAGTAGTTCCTGATTTATCGCTTATTTTACGTTTGAGCTTTTTGGTTTCTTGCACCAGTTCTTTTCTATCAATGGCATTACGAACGGTTACTAACAACCGATTTAAATCTAATGGCTTGGCAATAAAATCATAAGCTCCTTTTTTTAATGCCTCAACAGCAGTTTCAATGGTTCCATGCCCCGAAATCATTACAATAGGAGTATCTATTCCAAAATCGATGCTTTTTTCCAATACTTCCAAGCCGTCCATTTTTGGCATTTTAATGTCGCACATAATCAAATCGTATTTCCCCGATTTAATTTTTTCTAATCCCGAAGGACCATCTTCTGCTTCATCAACCTTAAATTTTTCATACTCTAAAATTTCTTTCAGGGTATTTCTAATTGGTCGTTCGTCGTCTATGATTAATATGTTTGCCATCTTTTTGTTTTTAGTTCTTGGTGTTTAGTGTTTAGTAGTTGCTTATTTGAAAAACCAATAACCATACACTAAAAACTATACACCAAATTTATCCTTTAAAAAAAAGCCATTTCCAAAGCTCTTTATAACTTACCTTTTTTCCGTACATTAAAATTCCTGTTCGGTAAATTTTTCCAGCCATCCAAGTGGTGCCAACAAACCCTAATATCAATAAAACCATTGATAAAAGTAACTCCCAAGTTTCTACTCCAAATGGAATTCTAACCATCATAATAATAGGTGAAGTTAATGGAAATAAAGATAACCAAAATGCCATTGCTCCATCAGGGTTTTGAATAACGGTTTGTGCAACCACAAAAGCAAATATTAGAGGAATGGTTATAGGCATCATAAATTGTTGCGTATCCGCTTCGCTATCAACCGCAGAACCTACTGCTGCAAACAAAGCGCCGTACAACAAATACCCTCCTAAAAAGTAAAACAAGAACGAAACTAGCAACTTAACAATCGGAATTTCATCAATTATGGATTGGATTTGTCCAGCCATATTTGTTGTATTTACATTTCCTGCTCCTTGTGCTTTCATCACTTCTTCTATTGCAGCAGTATCAGCCACTTCAATATTTTGATTTAATAGCACTTGTGCTATAGAAATAATAATTCCTGTTAAAATAATCCAGAGTAAAAACTGTGTTAAGCCAACCATAGCAATACCCACTATTTTACCCAACATTAACTGAAAAGGTTTAACCGAAGAAATAATTATTTCAACAATTCTACTTGTTTTTTCTTCAATAACACCTCTCATTACTTGAACACCATATAAGAAGATAAACATATAAATAATAATGGCTGCACCAAATCCCAAAACTGTACTAATTGTGGAACTCTTGGTTTCTTCAGCACCATCAGCGTTTCTAAAAATGGTTTCGACCGTAACATTGGGTTGAATTTTTTCAAGCTGTTCTCGAGATATATTAAACTGCTCTTTCAATTCAATATTTCGTATCCCATCCTCAATGGTTGTTTCAATTTTTGATACTGTGTTGATTCCTGGCTGTTTTTTGTAATACATCTTCGCTGTCGACTCTTTTCCTATCCCAGTTATATGTAAAATGGAAGTGTATTTTGATTCATAAAATGAATCTTTTGCCATTTCAATATCTACAAATTGCTGCTCAAAACGTAGTGTTTTTGTGTCTTCAAATTGGTCAATAAACAAGCCTGTTTCATCAATCACTTCAATAATTTGAAAGTCTTTATCTTTCATGCCTATCCAAACAGGAACTATCATTAATGCAGCCATTAATAACGGTCCTAATAAGGTCATGATTACAAATGATTTCTTTTTGACTCTTGTTAAGTATTCGCGTTTTATGATTAAAAATATTTTATTCATCTGAACCTCCTTCACTTAAATCTGCTGGATTAATTTCGCCTACTTTTTGAATAAAAATTTCATTCATACTAGGTGTTAATTCATGAACAGAAATAATTCTGACATGGTTAAGCAATGCTCCTATTAAAGCATTCACACTCATTTTATCATCTGTTCCTTTTACTTTCACATGAGTTCTACCCCTATCGGTAGTGGTTGATAAAATTTCGAAACCAGTCCATAATGCCGTTGAAAAAGCAATCATGTTGCCTTCAAAAATTATTTCATAACTATTTGAACGATAAGCATCTTTAATTTCGGTTACTTTTCCGTCTAAAATTTTTTTTGATTTGTTAATTAACGCAATATGGTCGCATATTTCTTCCACCGATTCCATGTTGTGCGTAGAAAAAATAATGGTAGAACCCTTCTCTCTCAATTCTAAAATTTCTTTCTTAATTAAATTGGCATTGATGGGGTCAAAACCACTGAACGGTTCGTCTAAAATCAACAATTTAGGTTCGTGTAATACCGTAGTAATAAACTGTACTTTTTGCGCCATCCCTTTCGAAAGCTCTTCTACTTTTTTATTCCACCAACCATCTATTTCAAATTTTTGAAACCATTGCTTTAGTTTAATTGTAGCTTCTTGTTTGCTCATCCCTTTTAATTGAGCAAGGTACAACGCTTGTTCACCAACCTGCATTTTTTTATACAAACCTCTCTCTTCTGGCAAATACCCAATTTGTCCAATATGTTTTGGCGATAATAATTCTCGTTCAAAAAAAACTTCCCCTTTATCGGGTGCAGTTATTTGATTTATAATTCTAATCAACGAAGTTTTTCCAGCTCCATTCGGACCTAAAAGCCCAAAAATACTCTGCTGAGGGATATGCAACGACACATTATGTAGAGCCGTATGAGATGCATAATTTTTATAAACCCTTTTTACATGTAAAATATCCATGAGGGTAAAATTAATAGTTTAAAAATTGTTTTTAATAAGAAATACACAAATGGCAAAAAAAGGTGTTAAAATGCACATTTTACCCATAAAACATACCGTTTAAAAAATAAATAACACCAAAGTCTTTAAAATAGACGTAAATCATATTTTAATCTATTTTATTTAACTAAATTGCACTATAAATTTAAGAATATAACGAAGTATATTAAATTTGTATTTGTTTAAAATCAGTAAGTTATGAAAAGATTTTATTTTGTTTTATGTATTGTGCTAATCTTCTCAATACTAAAAGTAAACGCTACAGCTATCACTATTGGTAATGGTGTTTCTACAAACACTCCCACCACCTACCCCGCACCATATGGAAACTGGTACTTTGGAGCAAAACATCAGTTTTTAATTTTAGCGAGTGAATTAAATGCTGCAGGAATGACTGCTGGTACTATTACAAAACTTTCGTTTAAAGTTAATACTCCAAATGGCGTTACCATGCAAGGATTTACCATTGCTATGAAACAAACTGCCTCAACCACAATTTCGGCATTTGAAACCGGATTAACAACTGTATTAGTACCACAAAGCTACACCGATGTTACGGCATTGAATACCCATACTTTTACAACTCCTTTTGTGTGGAATGGTACATCTAATATTATTGTGCAAACTTGTTTTAACAATACCAGTTATACTCAAAATGCTATGTTTCTTTTAAGTTCGACTTCTTTCCAAAGTTCCATTTGGACTTATGCCGACCAAGCTGGGGTTTGTGGAAGAACTACTGTGGATGGATTTGCTTCTCAACGACCAAATATGGTTTTTGAATGGAATGGTTTAAACTTACCTCCAACTGCAAGTTTTACTGCAAATCCAACAACCAGTTGTTCAGGTTTAGTTTCATTTACTGATTCATCAACTGACAACCCTACAAGTTGGCTTTGGTATTTTGGTGATGGTACTACAAGTAATTCACAAAATCCATCGCACACTTACTTAAGCAATGGTGTTTATAATGTTTCGCTTAAAGCTTGTAATGCTAATGGTTGCGATTCGGTTTATTATCCAAATTATATTACTGTAAATACTTCAGGATCATTTCCAGTTGCTGCTTCATGCACTCCATCAACTTTAACGTATTGTTGTGGTTTTGGTATAAGTAAAGTCATTTTTAACACCATAAATAACTCTTCAAACGATGGAATAGATGGTTATAGCAGTTTTACCTGTGCCCAAACTACTGTTTATGAAGGTCAGTCTTATTTGTTGAAAATTGAAACTACAGCACCTTCAACACAAAACTATACAGCATGGATTGATTACAACAACGATGGTGTATTTAATAATACCAACGAAAAAGTGTTAACCAAAACATCACAATTAAATGTTACCTCAACTATTAATATTCCTACTGGAGCAGTACTAAATACTCCTCTTCGAATGAGGATTTCTGCTGATTACGATTTTAGTGCACAACCAACTGCTTGTGGAAATTTAGATTACGGACAAGCAGAAGATTATACTGTTATTATCAATCAAAATTCCAATCCTCCAACACCAATTTTTGTGGCGGACAATACTACATCATGTAGTGGAACAATATGTTTTACCGACCAATCAATAAATGCTCCTACAAGTTGGCTATGGAATTTTGGAGATGGTAATACCTCTAATCAACAAAACCCTTGTCACACATACAGTTCAAGCGGTGTTTATACCGTTTCATTAACAGTTTCTAATACCAATGGAACAAATACAGATTCAATTGTTAATTACATTACAGTTAATACTGCTTCACAAGTCGTTAGTGCATCTTGCTCACCTTCAACCTTAGCTTATTGTTGTGGTTATGGTATAACTAATGTTAATTTTAACACCATTTCTAACAGTAGTAATGATGCTGCCGAAGGGTATAAAGATTTTTCTTGTACAAAACAAACTACCGTAAATGAAGGTAATTCATATTTGCTTTCTATTTCAACAGGAATAAGTAATGCACAAGATACCAGAGCTTGGATTGATTTTAATAATGATGGAGTATTTAACAACACTAATGAATTGGTTTTAAACTCCTCTAGCCAATATAACCCTAGCGGAAATATAGTAATTCCAACTGGAGCTGTTTTAAACACTCCATTGAGAATGAGAATTTCTTCTGATGTAGTTGGAACGGCTCAATCGGGTTGTACCAATAACGATTTTGGTCAAACCGAAGATTATGGAATAATCATTCAACCAAATAATACTGCTCCAAATAGCAATTTTACTGCTTCTCAAACTACTGCTTGCTCTCAAACTATCAATTTTACCGATCTAAGCACTAATTTACCTACAACTTGGAAGTGGTATTTTGGCGATGGAACTACAAGTAATTTACAAAATCCATCTCACTTGTATTTAACACAAGGATACTTTACTGTAAGTTTGGTTACCACTAATGCTTTTGGTTCTGATTCTACTGCTTTTATCAACTACATTAGAATAGTTTGTTTTGATACTATTCCGATTACTGGTAACAATTTAATTACTCAATGTAATGGAAAGTTGATGGACAATGGAGGTTTATCTAACTATGCTGACAACTCTGATGGTTCAGTTACTATTCAACCAGTTGGAGCATCAAAAGTGAGTTTAACATTTATTTCATTCGATTTTGAAAACAACTTTGATTCGATAGTTGTTTATGACGGACCATCAATAGCAAGCCCACGTATTGCTAAGTTTACTGGAACTACCATACCATTTCCGATTACTTCTACAGGAAATAGTATAACAATTAGACAAAAAAGTGATTTCACATTAAACAGAGCTGGATTTGAATTGGATTGGTCGTGTCTACCTGTAGGTATTGATGCTGTTGCAACAAACGAAACTGAATTTAAGGTTTATCCAAATCCAGCCAAAAACATTGTAAATATTAAAGCTCCAAGCGGAACTAATATAAAAATTGACCGCATAATGCTAATTAATACTGTTGGACAAGTAATACAAGATTATAGAATTTCGGATACATCAATACAACTTAATGTTGAAGGACTACCTAAAGGTTTGTATTTTATAAACATCTCTTCAAATAATACTGAAGTAATCAAAAAATTAAACATACAATGATTCGCAAGTTTCTAGCATTTTTATTATTTATTTCCTTTGGAACATCCCTATTAGCATCGCATCTAATTGGTGGTAGCCTTGGATATGAATACCTTGGTAAAGTCGGGGCAAATTACCGTTACAAAGTAAAGCTAACCGTTTACAACAACTGTGACACCAATTCTCAAATCCCATTACCAGTTCCAACCCAAACCGTTGGTATCTATCTTCAAGATATACCTAACAACCCTATGGGGGGAGGAAACAAAACATTTTTCCAATCATTAACCTTAAATTTAATTGACAGTAATGAAGTAATACCTCCTACATCAAGTGGCTGTGCTATTGGCCAATCTGTTTGTATATTCAAGGGAGTTTATGAAGCTACTGTTGATTTACCTCTAAATTTTAATGGTTATCATTTGTATTTCGAAAATTTTGCTAGAAATGCAGCTATTACAAATTTGTCTAATCCTGGAGGAACTGCAATGGCATTTCATGCATACATTGCACCTTCGTTAGTAAACAATAGTACCCCAGTTTTTCTTGATGATCCCGTACCTTTTTTATGTGTAAACGATACGGTATCTATTCTAAACACAGCAATAGATCCTGATGGCGATCAATTGATTTTTTCTTTTGTAACTCCAATGGCTGGTAACGGAACAAATCCAAGTCCACTACCTTGGGCTATTACACCAACACTTTATAATGGTGGGTACTCTACTGCACAACCCTTTGGTGCTGGTGGTTTCTCATTTATAAATGGCGGAAATGGTTTAACACAATATATGGCTCCAAACCTTGGCAATTACGTTGTAGCTGTGGAAATTAGAGAGTTTAGAGCTGGGAGATTAATAGGTGTATCTCGTAGAGATTTGCAATTATTAGTTATAACTTGTCCTCCTAACCCTGCTCCAAATTTATCATCTACGGGTGGAAGTGGTACTACTCAATATAGTATAGAAGAGTGTGGAAGTTTAAATTTCCCTGTAACATTTACTGATGCCAATGGCGATAGTTTGACATTAACAGCTACAGGACAAATATTCAATTCATCTTTTGTTAATCCGCCTGCCACCATCGATTCTTTAGTTGTTGGAGATTCCACCGTTACAGCAAGTTTTAATTGGCAATCATCATGTGGAACATCACAAGCCTTGCCTTATTTGTTTAATATATCTGTTACGGATAATGGTTGTCCCCCTAAAACAACTAACGTAATTTATGAAATTACAGTAACCCCTCCCACACCTCCAACCATTATTAATGGAACAAATACAGTCTGTGCCAATAGTACCTCAACTTATACCACCAACACCATAACTGGGTCCACTTATAATTGGAATATTATAGGAGGAAGCATAAACTCAGGACAAGGTACAAATTCAATTAATGTAACTTGGGGTTCGGTAGGAACTGGAACTGTTGAAGTAAACAGTCTAAGTGCTTGTGGATGCCCTTCTGTAATTATTGATACTAATGTTACCATAATAGCTCCTCCAATTGTAAATGCTGGTTCAGACACCAATATTTGTTTGGGTGATACTATCCAAATTGGAGGAAGTCCAACAGGTCCATTCGGCTCCACTTATTTGTGGACACCAAATACTAACATTAATAATACTGCTGTTCCAAATCCATTAGTTTGGCCTAGTATTTCTGGAAGTTATATTGTTACCGTTACAAATAGTGTTTGTACTGCAAAAGATACCATAAATATTACCGTTGGCTCGATTACGTTAGATGCTGGTAATGATACCAGTGTTTGTATTGGTGGCTCGGTTCAGCTCAATGCAACAGGTGGAAATATTTATAGTTGGAGCCCTGTTACAGGATTATCAAATCCTAATATTGCTAATCCTGTAGCTACACCATTAACTACAACTACCTATCAAGTAACTGTTACAGATGCATTAGGATGTTCTGGAATCGACACCGTTTTAGTGACTGTTCATCCGCTTCCTACTATTAATGCGGGTAATGATACCGCTATTTGTATCGGCTCTTCGGCGCAGCTTAATGCTACTGGGGGTACAAATTATTTATGGACGCCTTCGGCTGGCTTGTCGGATACCACCATTAGTAATCCTATTGCTTCGCCAACTGCTACTACCACTTATTTTGTTTTTGCTACCGATATCAACTCTTGTGCGAACTTCGATTCTGTTATTGTTTCGGTTAACTCGCTACCTATCATTTCTGCTGGGTTTGATTCTACCATCTGTGTCGGGGATACTACTCAGCTTAATGCTTCGGGAGGTAATACTTATGCTTGGTCGCCTAGTGCTGGATTATCAAACCCCAACATTAGTAACCCGCTTGCTTTCCCTTCTGCTACTACTTCTTACATCGTTACTGGTACGGATATTAACCTTTGTGTTAATACCGATACCGTTGTCGTGAATGTTAATTCGCTGCCAACTGTTAATGCTGGTAATGATACTTCGTTCTGTATTGGTGGTTCGGTACAACTTAATGCTTCGGGGGCTACTTCTTATTTGTGGACGCCTTCGGCTGGTTTATCGGATACTACCATTAGCAATCCTATTGCTAGCCCTGGTTCTTCTACCAACTACATGGTTACGGGTACTGATGGTAATTCTTGTGTTAATACCGACACCGTTTTAGTGACTGTTCATCCGCTTCCTACTATTAATGCTGGTAATGATACTGCTATTTGTATCGGCTCTTCGGCGCAGCTTAATGCTACTGGTGGTACAAATTATTTATGGACGCCTTCGGCTGGCTTGTCAGATACCACCATTAGTAACCCTATTGCTTCGCCAACTGCTACTACCACTTATTTTGTTTTTGCTACCGATATCAACTCTTGTGCGAACTTCGATTCTGTTATTGTTTCGGTTAACTCGCTGCCTATCATTTCTGCTGGTTTTGATTCTACCATCTGTTTTGGTGATACTACTCAGCTTAATGCTTCGGGGGGTAATGCTTATGCTTGGTCGCCTATTGCTGGCTTATCAAACCCCAACATTAGTAACCCGCTTGCTTTCCCTTCTGCTACTACTTCTTACATCGTTACTGGTACGGATATTAACCTTTGTGTTAATACCGATACCGTTGTCGTGAATGTTAATTCATTGCCAACTGTTAATGCTGGTAATGATACTTCGTTCTGTATTGGTGGTTCGGTGCAACTTAATGCTTCAGGAGCTACTTCTTATCTTTGGACGCCTTCGGCTGGTTTATCGGATACTACCATTAGCAATCCTATTGCTAGTCCTGGTTCTTCTACCAACTACTTGGTTATGGGTACTGATGGTAATTCTTGTGTTAATACCGACACCGTTTTAGTGACTGTTCATCCGCTTCCTACTATTAATGCAGGTAATGATACCGCTATTTGTATCGGCTCTTCTGCGCAGCTTAATGCTACTGGGGGTACAAATTATTTATGGACGCCTTCGGCTGGCTTGTCAGATACAACCATTAGTAATCCTATTGCTTCGCCAACTGCTACTACCACTTATTTTGTTTTTGCTACCGATATCAACTCTTGTGCGAACTTCGATTCTGTTATTGTTTCGGTTAACTCGCTGCCTATCATTTCTGCTGGTTTTGATTCTACTATCTGTGTCGGGGATACTACTCAGCTTAATGCTTCGGGGGGTAATGCTTATGCTTGGTCACCTATTGCTGGATTATCGAACCCTAACATTAGTAACCCGCTTGCTTTCCCTTCTGCTACCACTTCTTACATCGTTACCGGTACGGATATTAACCTTTGCGTTAATACCGATACCGTTGTCGTGAATGTTAATTCGCTGCCAACTGTTAATGCTGGTAATGATACTTCGTTCTGTATTGGTGGTTCGGTACAACTTAATGCTTCGGGGGCTACTTCTTATTTGTGGACGCCTTCGGCTGGTTTATCGGATACTACCATTAGCAATCCTATTGCTAGCCCTGGTTCTTCTACCAACTACATGGTTACGGGTACTGATGGTAATTCTTGTGTTAATACCGACACCGTTTTAGTGACTGTTCATCCGCTTCCTACTATTAATGCAGGTAATGATACCGCTATTTGTATCGGCTCTTCTGCGCAGCTTAATGCTACTGGGGGTACAAATTATTTATGGACGCCTTCGGCTGGCTTGTCGGATACCACCATTAGTAATCCTATTGCTTCGCCAACTGCTACTACCACTTATTTTGTTTTTGCTACCGATATCAACTCTTGTGCGAACTTCGATTCTGTTATTGTTTCGGTTAACTCGCTGCCTATCATTTCTGCTGGGTTTGATTCTACCATCTGTGTCGGGGATACTACTCAGCTTAATGCTTCGGGAGGTAATACTTATGCTTGGTCGCCTAGTGCTGGATTATCAAACCCCAACATTAGTAACCCGCTTGCTTTCCCTTCTGCTACTACTTCTTACATCGTTACTGGTACGGATATTAACCTTTGTGTTAATACCGATACCGTTGTCGTGAATGTTAATTCGCTGCCAACTATCACTATAGGAACAACGGATACCGTTTATCGTTGTATTGGAGACTCAATACAACTAATTGCCACAGGCGGAATAAATTACGTTTGGACACCAAATACTTTTATTACAAATAATTCAATTTTTAATCCATTTGTATATCCACCAAATACAATAACCTACTTTGTAAAAGGAACAGATGCCAATTCTTGCTCTAATACTGATTCTATTATTGTTTCTGTATTTACTATTCCTGACCTTACTAATACCACAATTTGTATTGGCGATAGTCTACAGTTAAATGCTTTTGGTCCGTCAAATGCGGCATACACCTGGTCTCCAACTATAAATTTATCTAATCCAAACATCTCTAATCCATTTACCAATACACCTAATACTATTACATATACAGTTACAGTACAAGATATCAATGGCTGCTCAGATTCTACTTCGTTAACCGTTGTTGCTGTTGATAAACCAATTGCAGATTTCACTTTTGAAACATCTTTAGCTTGTGATGGAATATTAGTTAACTTTAATAACCAAAGTTTATTGGCAAATTCATTTTTATGGAATTTTGGAGATGGTCAAACATCTACATTAGTAAATCCTAGCCATGTTTTTAATTATGGAACAAGCAACAATACCGTTTTAACTGCAACAAATCTAAACGGATGTTTTAGTACATTCTCTTTACCAATTGTTAATGGCAACTTTGAAGATTTATTTGATGTTACTCCATCAAGTGTTTTTACTCCTAATAGGGATGGATTTAATGATTTGTTTAGACTCGATTTACCTAAGAATTTAAGTACTTGCGTAAATGTTCAAATATTTAACCGTTGGGGAATGTTGGTTTTTGAAGCAATCAATCAGAATATTGGTTGGGATGGACGAACAACAACAGGTGATGAAGTACCAGCTGGAACCTATTACTACATTGTAGAAATTAATGGAATTACTAAAAAAGGTGCCTTAACGCTATTTAGATAAACCACAAAAATTATTAAGAACAAAAAAGGTGATTCAAATGAATCACCTTTTTTAGTTAAACAAACCTTGTCTTTTATCTATTTGACACTTCTTTAAATGGACGTAAAGTATGTCCAGTATAAATTTGTCTAGGTCTTCCAATTGGTTCTTGGTTAACTCTCATTTCAATCCATTGAGCAATCCATCCTGGCAAACGACCTACAGCAAACATTACAGTAAACATTTCTGAAGGAATACCTAATGCACGGTAAATAATACCTGAGTAGAAATCAACATTTGGGTAAAGATTTTTTGATTTGAAATATTCATCTTCCAAAGCCGTTTTCTCTAATTTTTTTGCAATATCTAAAATTGGATCATCAATACCTAAAGCATCTAAAACATCGTCAGCTGCTTTTTTAATGATTTTTGCTCTTGGGTCAAAGTTTTTATAAACTCTGTGTCCAAAGCCCATTAAACGGAATGGATCATCTTTATCTTTCGCTTTAAGAATGTATTTTTCAACATCTCCACCATCAGCTTTAATTGCTTCTAACATTTCAATTACAGCTTGATTAGCACCACCATGTAATGGACCCCATAATGCAGAAACTCCAGCAGAAATTGAAGCAAATAATCCAGCATGAGAAGAACCAACAATTCTTACGGTTGATGTAGAACAGTTTTGTTCGTGGTCGGCATGAAGGATAAACAATTTATCCAATGCATCCACAATAATTGGATTTGCTGTATATTTTTCGGTTGGAATAGCAAACATCATGTGCATAAAATTCTCAACATATCCTTTTGAATTATCGTAATAGTTCAAAGGGAAACCTTCTCTTTTTCGATGAACCCACGTTGCTAAAACAACAAATTTTCCTAATGTTTTACAAACAGCATTATAAATCGCTTCTTCAGAAGTTACATCAACTGGTTTAGAATTGAAAGCTGTTAATGCACTTGTTAATGAAGATAAAATACCCATTGGATGAGCACTTTTAGGAAATCCATCAATGATGTCTTTCATTTCCTCATTTACTAAAGTATATTTTCGAATGTTGTTTTCGAATTTTTCTAATTCAGCCTTTGTTGGTAAATCGCCAAAAACTAATAAATAACAAACTTCTAAAAATGTAGCTTTTCCAGCTAAATCTTCTATCGAATATCCTCTGTATCTCAATATTCCTTCTTCTCCATCAAGAAAAGTAATTGCACTTGTACAAGCACCTGAATTTTTATACCCTGGATCCATGGTTATATAACCAGTTGCTCCTCTCAATTTAGTAATATCAATTGCTTTTTCGTTTTCAGTTCCCTCTATAACAGGAAATTCGTAAACTTTCCCATTAAGCTCTAATTTTGCTATTTCAGACATGTTTTATATTATTAAGATGTGAATGTTCTATTCGGCTCATGCGAATTTAATTAAGCTAAAATTAATTAGCAAACAATTGGAATAAAATAAATGTAATATTTTCATTTCTTCTAAAAACTAACAAAGCCTTTAGAAAACTAAAGGCTTTGTTAACAATTTATCTTTAAAATCCGCTTATTTCAAAAACTTCAAATCTCTACCCAAATATCTGGCAGTTGAACCAAGCGCTTCTTCAATTCTCAATAGTTGGTTATATTTTGCCATTCTATCAGAACGAGATGCTGAACCCGTTTTAATTTGACCAGTATTTAACGCTACCGCTAAATCAGCAATGGTGGTATCTTCAGTTTCGCCCGAACGATGACTCATAACAGACGTAAAAGAAGCTCTATTTGCCATATCAACAGCATTAATAGTTTCTGTTAATGAGCCTATTTGATTTACTTTAATTAAAATAGAATTGGCTGATTTTTCTTCAATTCCTCTTTTTAATCTTTTTACATTGGTAACAAATAAATCGTCACCAACTAACTGAACTTTATTACCAATAGCGGCATTTAATTGTGCCCATCCAGCCCAATCATCTTCATCTAAACCATCTTCTATCGATAGAATCGGATATTTTTTTGTCCAATCTTTCCAATAACTTACCATTTCTGAAGAGGTTAATTTATCTCCTGTCGATTGATGGAAATGATATACCTTTTCTTTGGCATTGTAAAACTCTGAACTAGCAGCATCCATTGCAATAAACATATCATCGCCTGGTTTGTATCCTGCCTTTTCAATCGCCATTAAAACTGTTTCAATCGCCTCTTCATTCGATTTTAAATTTGGAGCAAAACCACCTTCATCACCAACATTTGTAGAATGACCTTTAGATTTCAGTACTTCTTTCAAGTGATGAAAAACCTCTGTTCCCATTCTTAACCCTTCACTAAACGATGATGCACCAACTGGCATAACCATAAACTCTTGGAAATCAATACTATTATCAGCATGAGAACCTCCATTTAAAATATTCATCATTGGAATAGGCAACATATTGGCATTGACCCCTCCAACATAACTATACAACGGAATTCCTGTCTCTTCAGAAGCAGCTTTAGCACAAGCCATTGATACTCCTAAAATGGCATTAGCACCTATGTTACTTTTGTTTTCAGAACCATCTAAGGCAATTAATGCTTTATCAATTCCAGCTTGATCTAAAACATAAGCTCCCATTAATTCTTCATTAATAACTGTATTTATGTTTTGAATCGCTTTCAAAACCCCTTTACCCATGTATCTGCCTTTATCTCCATCTCGTAATTCTACTGCCTCGTATTTACCAGTTGATGCTCCAGAAGGAACAGCTGCTCTACCTAAAACACCATTTTGAGTGATTACATCAACTTCAACAGTTGGGTTACCTCTAGAATCTAAAATTTGTCGTGCATGTACTTGTGCAATATAGCTCATATTTTTATAGTTTGAAAGCCCCCTTAATCCCCCGAAGGGGGAAATGAGGCGAAATTCATATTATTTCTTAATTTTTCTAATATTAAAAAAACTTAATCCTTATTTTAGAGTTAGCTCACCCTCCCTTCGGGAGGGATGGGGTGGGCTTATTTTTTCTCTTTTACTAAAACTTCGTCAATCATACCATATTCTTTGGCTTCTTGTGCAATCATCCAGTAATCTCTATCGCTATCTTTCCAAACAGTATCGTAATCCTTACCCGAATGTTTAGCAATTATATCGTACAATTCTTTTTTTAATTTTTGGATTTCTCTTGCAGTAATTTCGATATCGGATGCTTGTCCTTGAGCTCCACCTAAAGGTTGGTGAATCATCACTCTTGAATGAGGAAGGGCTGTTCTTTTTCCAGCCGCACCAGCACACAATAAAACAGCACCCATAGAAGCTGCCATACCCGTACAAATAGTTGCTACATCTGGTGCAATATACTGCATGGTATCATAAATACCTAAACCTGCATAAACACCACCACCTGGTGAGTTTACATAAATTTGAATATCTTTTTTTGCATCAACCGACTCTAAAAAAAGCAATTGTGCTTGAATAATATTTGCTACGTAATCGTTAATTCCTGTTCCAAGAAATATAATTCTATCCATCATTAATCGAGAGAACACATCCATAGAAGCTACGTTCAATTGACGCTCTTCAATAATAGTTGGAGAAATATAATCGGCATGAATCGATTGATATTGATCGTATACTGAGCTACTTATACCTCTGTGTTTAATAGCATATTTTCTAAATTCGTCTTTGTCAAACATAGTTGTTATGGTTTTAAATTGTAATTAAATTGAAGCCTCTAATTTAGTATTTTAAGATTTATTTATTTATGATTTTTATACAAAGATTTAAACAAAAAAGCCCCGCAAAATTGCGAGGCTTTTCGTGTTATTTTTTGCCGTAAGCTATTTTGGCAAAATCTTCATAAGAAATTTCTTTCTTATTTAATTTAAAGATGCTTTTAAACAACTTCATCATTTTCATATCGTACATCATCATATAAATGTTACGAGCTTCCTCTTGGTTTTGCAACACTCTGTTAGCAGTTTCTGTTAAATCTTTATCGTCATCGCTTGGTAATCCCATGCTTGCTAATTGTTGTTTTAGCAACCCTTTGGTATGCTCAACAACATCTTCAAAAGAAACTTTAATGTCGTATTTTTTAATGATTTTATTTTCCACCAACTGCCATTTTAATTCTTTAGCGTATTGGTCATACTCTTGTTCAATTTGTTCTGGAGTAACTGGATTCTCATTACTTGAGGCAATCCATCTTTTTAAGAAACTATCAGGAAGTTGTAGACTTAGCTTGCTTAACAGCTCATCTTGAATATCTGTCTTTAGTTTTCTATCGCTATCCACAACCAAACCTTGCGACATTTGTTCTTCAATTTTACCCCTAAATTCTTCAACCGATTTTACATTGTTTGGTCCAAAAACTTTATCAAACAAATCTTGGTTAACTTCTGCTGGTAAAATTTTGTTTATTTTTTCAACGGTATATCTAAACTTGTTGTTGATGTTTTTTAATTCGTTTGGTTTAACACCTAAAGCAGCAGCAACATCCGATTCGTGTTCCGATACTTTTTTAGGGTCTAACTCAATAACTGAACCAGCTTTAGCTCCAACTAACGATTTTTGAAGCGACGAATCGGTAACTGATTTGATAATAACTACTGATGAATTGGTAATTCCACCTTCTTTTACCTGTCCGTTTTCTAACTCTTCAAATTTACCAAACAACATATCATCTGCATCTGCAACTTCTGGATTGGTCATTTTACCATATCTTCTCGATAAATCTTCAACATATTTATCAATATCAGCTTTAGCAACTTTTATAATGTACTGGTCAAACTTAAATTTATCAGAAAGTTCAACTTCAAACGAAGGTGCCAATCCAACATCATATCTAAATTCAAAATCTTTTTGATTTTCCCAGTCAATTTTTTCTTGCTCGTCTAATTTTGGAAGTGGATTTCCTAAAACATCCAACTTTTCTTCAGCAAGGTATTTTTGTAACGATTCTGATAAAACTTTATTAATTTCATCAACCATAGCGTTAACACCAACCATTTTCTTTACCATTCCCATTGGCACATGACCCTTTCTAAATCCAGGCACCGAAGCTTTATTTCTGTAGTCTTTTAATACTTTATCTACATTTTTTTGATAATCCGACTCTGACAACTGTATTTTGATTACAGCATTTAAATTGTCAATTTTTTCTTGTGTAATGTTCATTTGAGTTTTGGCTTTAGTCCAGTAATTGTTCAATTTTTTAATACGATTCCGCTTTTCAGCAGAATAAGTTCTACTAACCACTACATAAGGAGTGGAGTTTCACTAAATTTAAAAAAGGTACAATCCCGATAGCTATCGGGACTCGTACCTTTTTCTTTTGTACAGGCGGAGAGACTCGAACTCTCACACCTCGCGGCACTAGATCCTAAGTCTAGCGTGTCTACCAATTCCACCACGCCTGCAAAAGGACTGCAAAAATAATATTTTTTAATTAGTTGACAAGATGTTTTTGAATATTTGATTAAATTTATTGATTATGACCAAAGCCCAACAAATAAAACTCAAAGCCTTGATAAAAAAGTACAACTTGATACTTAAAGAATCGATGGAAATTGCTTTGATGGAAGATTTGTTTAACCTTATTATTGTAAATGCCGATGATAAAGATTTTGAGCTAAAGGATATGCTCTTGGATAAAGAAAATCTAAAAAGTTATATTATCAAGGAATTCATTCGACTTAACAACAAGCCAATTACTTCTCAGCTAAAAGACATGGAAGAAATTAAACTAAAACTGGTAAAGAATAAACAGCAAAAATTAAATCTTTAAGCTATCATTCCTGCATTTGCTTTCTTTTTTGCAATTGCAGCCTTAATATCATCTAACTCACCTTTTGGTATAGCTCCAATTAATTTTTTAGTGTATTCCGTTTGTGGATTGTTGTAAATCTCATCAGCAAGTCCCATTTCCTCAATCTTACCCTGGTTCATTACCACCATTCTATCGCTCATAAACTTAACCACCGATAAATCGTGAGAAATAAAAATATAAGTAAACCCAAATTCTTGTTTTAACTCATTTAACAAGTTTAGTACTTGGGCTTGGACAGAAACGTCGAGTGCAGAAACCGACTCATCGCAAATAATAAAACGAGGGTTTAATGCTAACGAACGTGCAATACAAATACGTTGACGTTGACCGCCTGAGAACTCATGTGGATAACGGTAAAAATGATGTTCTGGTAAATTTACTCGTCTTAACAACTCCATTACTCTTGCTTTTCTTTCAGCATCATTTGCCAATACATTATGAACTTTCATTGGCTCCATAATAGCTTCACCAATGGTAATTCTAGGGTTTAATGATGAATAAGGGTCTTGAAAAATAATTTGCATTTTTTTTCTGTACTCCCTCATTTCTTTAGCACCTAAATTGGTCAAATCATGACCTTCAAAAATAATTTGTCCTTCGGTTGGTTCCAACAATTTTAAAATAGTTCGACCCAAAGTGGTTTTACCACAACCCGACTCACCAACTAAACCTAAAGTTTCACCAGGGTAAACATCAAAAGTAATATCGTCAACTGCTTTAACATATTCGGTAGATTTACCAAACAAGCCTTTGCTAATTGGAAAGTATGTTTTTAAATTTTTTATTTGTAAAACTGGCTCTTTTGCATACAATACTTTGTGTTGTGCAGCAGTTTCCTCTGCAGAAATAATCAAACTATTGGTAACTTCTTCAACCGATTTGTTGGTTTCATGCATTACTCCTTCTTTATCAACCGTCATAAAATCAGCTACCGTTGGTAACCATTTTAAACGTTTGTTCAGTGGTGGGCGACAAGCCAATAATCCTTTTGTATATGGATGTTGTGGATTGTTAAAAATGTCTAACACCGATCCTTGCTCAACCACCTTACCTTTGTACATTACTACCACTTTATCAGCCAATTCAGCAATTACACCTAAATCGTGTGTAATAAACATAATACCCATATCATGCTCTAACTGCAATTTGTTCATCAATTCCAAAATGGTTTTTTGAACTGTAACGTCTAAAGCTGTAGTAGGCTCATCGGCAATAAGTATTTTAGGATTGCACGACATCGCCATAGCAATCATTACACGTTGCTTTTGTCCACCTGAAATTTGATGAGGGTAAGTATCGAAAATTGCCTCTGGACGAGGTAATTGTACTTTTTTAAACAACTCAATGGTTCTTAATTTCGCTTCTTGCTTATTCACTTTTTGATGAACAATAATTGCTTCAGCAACCTGATCTCCACAAGTATATACAGGATTTAACGAAGTCATGGGCTCTTGAAATATCATGGCAATTTCGTTACCACGAAGAGTCCTCATTGTTTTTTCATTCGCTTTTGCTAAATCTACTATTCCACTCGATGTGTGAAATAGAATTTCTCCAGAAGCAATTCTTCCTGGAGGGTTTGGTATTAATCTCATTACAGAAAGTGAAGTAACCGATTTACCAGAACCCGATTCACCAACAATTCCAATTGTTTCTCCTTTATTTAAAGTGAAAGAGATATCATTTACGGCTTTTACCGTTTCGTCTTCAGTTCTAAATTCAGTAACTAAATTTTTAATTTCTAGTAATGTTCTGTTTTCCATAAATAGACTTATATACTGTAAAAAGGCTTTAAAGATAAGTGTAAAAACGAATTAATACAACTATTGAAGACATTACCTAACAAAAGATTAGATGAAAGCCCTATTATAGCTTATTAATCAATAGTTTAAGTCGCTAATTAGTATAGAAATGTATCCATACTCTTGGCTATCGTTAATCATAGCTATCTCTACTCCATTAGCAGTTTTTTTACTTTTTGTTCTCCAAGAGGTGTAACCATCGTCGGCAACTTTTCCAGTACCATAAGTATCGGTAAAATGTTTGGTTAACTCAACAAACAAATTGTTGGCATCTTCAATTTTATCAAAATAAGCCGAAAGTTCAATTTCGTACAAACTGTTTTCAGAAAAATCGTATGAAATGGTATAACTATTACCCATATCCATATTGTAATCGTAATACAAATATTCAGGCATGTTATCAACCAAAAACTCTTTGTTTTCTAGTTGCTGAACCTCTTCGATTGTACTACCAATTTCTACTCCTCTAAAAACTCCTTGGTCTGATTTTATTATAGCATCGAAATGCGGAGATGTAGCTTTTTTACACGAAAAAATAGTTAGAATAATAATTAACGAAAAAAGGCTTTTCTTTTTTAACATTTTGAATTTCATTTGTTTAGCTATAAAAAATATGTGCTGAATCGATTAATTGCTCGTTTTTAAATTTCAAAAATAACTGGGTTAAAGCTACGACATCTTTTTGACAATAATTTGCAATTCTCTCCAAATCATTTTCTTGCCAATAAACCTGATTTACCATACTGCCATCAATGTCATCTTTTGGAGTTGGAATATTAAAAAGAGTTGTCAGCAAACTTAGCGAAGTAAAATGTTTATAATCACCAAATTTCCATAATTGCAAGGTATCTAAATGCTGAACTTCCCAAGGTTTTTTACCAGCTAAATCTAAAATACAAGGAATACTCAAACCATTTACCAACCCTCTCCGAGCAATATAGGGATAGTCAAACTCTTTTCCGTTATGAGCACAAAGTATGTGCTGAGGTGTATCGTAATGTTTATTCAACAATTCAAAAAAATCGGCTAAAAGCTCGGCTTCATTATGGTTATAAAACGACTTTAACCTTAGTTTTTTAACTCCCAATTCAATTTTAATAAAACCTACTGAAATACATACGATTTTACCAAACTCGGCATAAATACCAGCACGAGAGTATGTTTCTGATGGAGTTTCGTCTTCTTTAGAAATAAATTTTGATTTATGCTCCCAATGTTTCTTGAAATCATCAGAAAGCTCATCGAACGACTTAACCGCCGAAGTGGTTTCAATATCTAAAAATAAAATCTTTTCGAGATTGATGTTGTCAAGCATTTTTAATCAGTATTAAGTGACAACCAAAGGTATGAAAAAAGTTTTGATAGAAAATTACTTAATCAATATGCCTTTTTTGAAAATAATAGGTACAGCTATTAAATTCTCCTCTTTTATGGTTTCTGCCAAAAAAATGTATTTCTTATCTAACAATTCATTGTCTTTAAAAAAACTCAACCAATACTCGTTATGTAATCCAAAAACATTCTCCATTATGGGTTCAATTTTAACAAAACTCATGGGTTCAACATCTCCTAAAGCATGACGAAGTGTAGTGGTCTTGGTTTCTTCACCATTTTCAAGTTTCAAATAACCCCTGGAAGATACCAATACTTGTTGAAGTTTTTCATTAGTCATATTAATCAAGTAAACATTCCACTCATCTTGATTAAGTTCATTCACTTCCTTTACAACGGTAATAGCAACGTCTTTTATTTGGGAAGGATTAATATCTTTCTTCATTATTTATTGGTAATATTAAAAGTAGAAATTGCCTCTTGCACGGTATTATCTTCATCGTTGATGATAACGTAGTAACCAAAATTACCGAACAAATCCTTACTTATCGATGCTCTCAAAGCTCTAACGATGATTTCTTTCGACAACTTAATTTCGCCTAAATTCCTAGGCAATTCGTTTTTCTCTGCAAATTTAATTAAGCTATTAAACAAGTCGTTTGAAACTCTAAATTGCTTCTTAAACTCAATAGCATTTTTGTATTGGTCTTTGAGTTTTTTTCTATTGTTATCTACATACTGTAAAGAAAAATCTTGTAAAATTCCTCGATAACGTAACTCGTAAAAATAATTAGTGTTTCCAACAGTATCAATTGGCACAAAAACATCAGGCATAATACCTCCTCCTCCGTAAACAATTTTTCCAAGTGGGGTGTAAAATTTTAATGAATCAGGAAAATGAATACTATCGGCACTTAACAACTCTCCATTTAAATAGCGATTGTACGATTCCATATTATAGTTATCCATCCCATCATCATAAGGTTTTTGAATACATCTACCTGATGGGGTATAATAACGAGCAACTGTTAAACGAAGTGCCGATCCATCTGGCCACATTACTTGCTCCTGTACTAACCCTTTACCAAAAGAACGACGACCAATAATTGTCCCTCGGTCGTTATCCTGAACAGCTCCAGCTAATATCTCACTTGCTGAAGCTGAATTCTCATTAATTAAAATGATGATATTCGTTTTTTCCAATATTCCTCTATCAGTAGCATAAAATGCTTCTTTATTTCTTGATTTACCTTGGGTGTAAACAATCATTTTATCTTTAGCCAAAAACTCATCGGCAATGCTTGTAGCGGCTCCCATCACACCACCACCATTGCCTCTTAAATCAATAATAAGGTCTTTCATTCCTGATTTTAAGAGTTTTTTAGTTGCCGACATAAACTCTCCATAAGTGGTTTTAGCAAACCTATTTATTTTAATAAAACCAATTTCGTCATCAATCATATAAGGTGATTCAATACTAAAAATTGGAATTTCATCTCGGGTAATGGTATAATCAATCAGTTTTTTTATGCCTTTTCGAGCAACACTAACATTTACTTTTGTTCCTTTAGGTCCTTTAAGTAATTTAATCACATTTTCGTTAGTTATACCATTTCCTGCAATTGTTTTCTTACCTACTTTTATAATTCGATCACCTGCTTCTAAACCAACTTTTTCTGATGGTCCGTTTGCGATAACAGAAAGAATCATAACCGTATCATTATTTATTCTAAACTCCACACCTATCCCTTGAAAATTCCCTTCCAATGGATCGTTCATTTCATTAAATTCTTTTGCAGGAATATAATAAGAATGAGGGTCTAACTTTGATAAAATACTTGCAATAGATATCTCGGTTAATTCTCCTTTATTAACAGTGTCTACATACATGTCTTCAATGAAATTTAAAATCTCATTGAGTTTGTTTGAATTTTTGAGTTTAGCATTTACTGGAAAAATGATGGTTTTATCAACCGAATTTTGAGATAGATATGCACCTAAATAAACCCCTATAACCACACAAAATGCAATTACTGTTGGCAATATAAAATAGAGAAAGGTTTTATTCTTATTCATTCCTTAGTAATTGTTAGGGCTAATCTAAATTTGAAATTTGGTCAACTTGTATTCCTGATTCTTTCAAAAAATGGATACCAGCATCGTCTTTGTAAGAATTATAATAAACTACTCTTATAATACCCGCTTGTAGTATTAATTTACTACATTCTTTACATGGAGATAAGGTAATATAAAGTGTTGCTCCATCAGCATTATGTGTAGATTTTGCTACTTTTAATATTGCGTTAGCTTCGGCATGTAAAACATACCAATGCGTTTTTTCATTTTCATCTTCGCAACAATTATCAAATCCTGTTGGTGTGCCATTGTAGCCATCTGAAATAATCATTCTATCTTTTACGATAATAGAACCAACCTGCTTTCTTTTACAATGCGATAGTTTTCCCCACTCTAAAGCCATTTTTAAATAAGCCTTATCATAGCGTAATTGTTTTTGCTGATCGTATTTTATGTCCATGCTTTTTATTAGAGTGACAAAAGTATGAAATTGGCAACAAAATACACTATAAAAAAAGAGGCGGTAAAATAACCGCCTCTTTTTTATTGATGTTTAACTACTGAATAATAGTAACATGTCCTATGCGTTCGTGTTTTTTATTGTTGTAATCTTTAAAGAAGAGTTTCCATACATACACTCCCTCTTGTACTCTGGTGCCTTTGTAAAATCCATCCCATGGCTTAAACAATACATCTGTATCAAACAGTTTCTCTCCCCATCTATCAAATATCATAAAGTGATAATCCTCTGGTGAGATACCAAATCCTGTGGGCCCAAACATATCGTTCTTAAAGTCAAAATCTGGGGTAAAGGCATTGGGTATATAAATTCCATATTCTGCTGTTATCGTTACTAATTTTGTAATGTCATCTGTACAGCCATTCATGTCTATTACTGTTAAGGTTACTGGGTACACGCCATTGGTGTCGTCTGGAAATATATATATTGGATTGGGGTAGTTGCTTGTATCTAGTCCTCCAAAATCCCAATGATAATTATCTATAGCACTTCCACTTTGGTCGGCAAACTGAACCTCTGTTTCAAACATGCTTGTTGGGTTGGGTGTTGAACTAAAGTCTGCTACTGGCAATGCGTTGATGTCTATCTGATTCACCACCACATTTGTTTTTGAGCATCCTCCTCGTGGCGCTTGACTGTATACGGTCATGCTTACTGTATATGTTCCTACTTGATTGTAGGTGTGTTGTATCGTATCCCATGGCTGTGTTGCTGTTGTACCATCTCCAAAATTCCATGTCACTCTATTGGTATCTAACATCCCATTTGTGGTATCGGTTAAGTTATAAAATGTTATCGCTTCTCTTGGTTCTATACATAAACTCAAGGTATCTGCACTTGCTTGTGGGTTTGGTAAGTTATACAGGTAGATTCTTATTGTGTCTGTTACTGATGGTGAACAGCCATCATTTAATGTTACTGTATAGGTAGTAGCTCCTGTTGGGGTTACTGTTGGGTTTGATGTGTTTGACCCTGTCATGTTGGTTGTTGGTGACCAACTATAGGTGTATGGTCCTCCATTACCAAAGCTTGCTAGTGCATTTAGGGTTGTGCTTACTCCTGGACAAACAGTGTCCTTCGTAGTGGATGCTATTACACTTAATGATGGGTGTACTATCACCGTTACTCGTCCTGTATCTGATGGACAGCCATTGGCATCTACTGCTGTTACTTCATAATTCGTGGTCGTGTTTGGTAATGGACTCACTGTATGATTTTGTCCTACTCCCAATCCATTGTTCCATGTGTATACATATCCTGCTCCAGAACCGCCTGTGGCTGTGGATGTGATGTTTGTTGTTTGTCCTGCACATATCGTAACATTTGGACTTACACTGCTTATGGTTACTCGTGTTGGCTCGGTTATTATTACACTATCACTTGCTGAACATCCTGTTGCTTGATCTGTAATGGTAACATAATATGTGCCTGCTGACAGTCCTGTTGCTGTTTGTGTCAGCTGTGCAGGTACGGTTGACCAACTGTAATCGTAGGTAGTTAATGGGTCTGAACCTGTTACTGTTGCTGTACCATCTGCTCCTCCTTTACAGGTCGCATTAGTACTACTTGTTACGTCTGCTGTAATGCCTGGGTTATTACCTATTGTTAGTGTAAAGGTAGTATCGCATGTATTTCCATCTCTTACTGTTACTGAATAGCTACCTGGAACTTGATTAAAAAGGGTATCGTTTGATGTTGGTCCAGCTCCCCAATCGTATGTGTATGCTCCTGTTCCTCCCGCAAAATTTAATACTGCTGTCCATCCATCTGGCTGATTACAGTTCGCATTTTGTGTAGCTGTTGTATAAGTAAATGCCGCTGGTTCGGTTAAGGTAAAGGTTGAGTCTAGTGTACATCCCTTTGCATCTGTAACGGTTACTGTTGTACTTCCTGTTGGCAAGTTATTCTCTACTGGTGTTGTGTTTGTTGATGTTGTCCAACTGTAAGTGTATGGCGATGTGCCGCCTTGTGGGGCAACCACTACTTGTCCATTTGTTCCTCCTGAACAACTCACATGGGTTAATACATTCGGTATGCTTAAAGCCAATGGCTCTGTTAAAACTCTTTGATCAGTTAATGAACAACCATTTGCATCCCGAATCTCTATATCATACGTTCCAGCAGTAAGGTTAGAGAATAAAGATGTTGTTACAAATGACACTCCATTATCAATACTATAATTCAATTGACCTGTTCCTCCATTTGCATATATAGAAATTGAAGCATTATCACTTTCATTACAAGTTTCATTTGTTGTTACTATTGAATCTAAAACCATTAATGGTGGGTCGGTCAAAATAGTGTCTTTTGTAACCTGACAACCTAAATTATCTTCAACTAAAATGGTATAAGGTGTTGCAGCACACAATCCCGTAAAATTATTACCTAACTGTAATGCTCCTCCATTAATACTATATTGTAATGGGTTGATACCTTGAGAGGCATAAACTAAAATTTCACCATTACAATCTCCATTACAAAGAGGTGCAGTTAACACCAAACTATCTATAATAGGTGAATTTGAATTATTTACATTTTCAACATTCGAAAATTGACAACCAACAGCATCCTGGATTACAACATCATATGGACCAGATACTAAATTTACAAATGAGTCTAATACTTGAAAAGTAATTCCATTATCATTACTATACGTATAAGGTGAAACTCCATTTGAAGCATTAACTGTTATTGACCCGTTAGTTTGACCACAAGTTGCATCAACTATAGTAGTTGTAAATGATGGGTCAGAAAACGTAATTGTAACAGTATCTACATCTGTGCAACCCAAGGTATTATCTTCAGTCCAAAATAAATTATAAGTACCCGAAGTAGTAGCTGTAACTGTTGCCGTTGGAGAGTTTGCTGGTGCAAAAGTAATTCCAACTGGTCCAGTCCAAGTACCTGTACCAAAACTCGGTACTGCATTTAAATTATAAGTTAATGTACAAGTTGTGTCATCTACACCAGCATTTGCTTGAGGTAATCCAATAAAAGGCCCTCCTGAAATGGTTAGTGGACACCCATTGGTATCAGCCACATCAAAACTATACATATCTCCGTTTTGCAAGCCATTTATTTGTATTGTTCCACCATTAGTAGTAGTTGTATTTACAAAGCTTGCAGTTGCAGGTAATAAATTTGAAGCAGTGTATAGAGACCCATCTATTTGAGGTGCTCCACCGTTAATAGTAATAGTAAAACTACTATCTTGGCAATTTGGAGTAGGGTTTGAACTTACCAATTCAGGTAAATATTGGACTGATACAGGTACTCCCATTGAATAACAATTACTTACTGTATTAGTAAAACTGTAATAACCTTGAATCGTATCATAAAAAGTAATTGGAACAAAATACAATGTACTGTTTGTAAATGGAGCTCCAATTGCACCTGTATT
The DNA here is from genome assembly GCA_020635795.1 of Flavobacteriales bacterium. NCBI lineage: Bacteria > Pseudomonadati > Bacteroidota > Flavobacteriia > Flavobacteriales > Flavobacteriales bacterium. Next base: position 51,931 of record JACJZD010000004.1, on the reverse strand, counting down.
CAAATCACTAAAACTATTTCCATACCCAACTAACCCTAATAAACATGGATCTATAGGGTTACCCATAGCATCCCATAAATCATTTTGAGGAAACACTGCTGGTAAACAGCTATAAACTAGGTATCCAATTCCGGGATTGTACCCTGCAGCAGGATCGTATGTTGTAATTGGTGGTGAAGTTGCTTCTGCTGGAGGAATCATATCTCCATTTGTAGTCATTGTGAAACTTTCTCCAAAACACAACTTTACATTATTTGTTGCAGGAGTCCCATCCACATCATTAGTAAATGTTCCAACATTAGCTGAGCAATCACAATTCGGTGGAGCAGTATCTCCAATACTTATAGTACAAGCTAAATCATCTGAAAAAGTAGATGTAACGGTATATGCACCTCCACCTGTTGGTATATCAGTAGTCCAACTTGCTGGCGAACTAAATGGAGCATTAATTATTGTGTCGTAGGTAGTTGTTCCATCATCAATTGTTATTGTTAATGTTCCTGTAGTAGGTGGATCAGTAAAATATGTATTAGATGTAACACTAAACAAGTTATTGATACAAAATCCTCGTGATATTATTATCGAATCCATGTTACATGGAACTGAACAGCTCGGTCCTGTAGACAATACAATATTTTCAACTGTATTACCGCATACTGCATCTGTTACAGTAACTGAATAATTATTAGCACACTGACCTGAAATTGAAGGAGTTGTTTCTCCTCCTGGAGCCCACAAATACGAATATTGTCCACTTCCTCCAGAAGTAGTTAATGAGATTGAACCATCGCAATCTCCAGCACATGTTTCTGTCACCGTATCAGGAACAGTAGTAACCGGGCCAAACAACTGAACAAATTCAGTTTGAAAATCTGAGCAAGCTCCTGCAATTGTTGCAGTAATAGCATATGTACCAGGAGTTGTATAATTATGAGCTGGAGGATTATTTCCTGTAAAAGTAGATCCATCTCCAAAGTCCCAATCAGGAATACCTGTAGAGTTATCTGTAATGGTAACTAAAACAGAGGCTCCACATGTAACAGTCGTAGGGCTAATCGTAAAATCAACATCTGGAGAAATCTCTGCTGTCATCCCTGGTCCAAAAGAAAAATCTAATCCTGTTACAACAGTATTGGTATAGTTATCAATTTGAATAGCATAAGTTTGACCTGCAGTAACTACAATTGGGTCACAATATTCTAAAGCAGGATCATTTGAAATAGCACTCTCAGGACAATTACCTGCAGCTCCAGTCAACATCCCTGCAAGGCTCGCTTCATTTCCATAATTATAATTACAAGCAACCTCAACTTCATTCCCAGTTCCTACACACCCATTCGTTATATCATAGATTGTCCAATCCCACTCAACACCAGACCCACCTATTGTTGCAGCTGCCTCCCATTCTAATGTTCCTGTTTGAGTTACAGTAAATTGAAACCAAACATCTTGATTTCCCCCACCAGGAAAACAAGATGGAGCAGCTCCTGAAGAGGTAAAAATTGACATATCAGGAATATTTGTTGTAGCATTTTTATCACATAAAGGGATAGCTCCTGCACAAGCGTTACCTCCACCAGCTGGAGGATTATACGAATTTACACATAAGTCAAACCCACCATCATTACCAGCATTAGACATAACTCCAACCCATACTTGAGTACCAACAGTAAAACCCCAACTTAAATTCAACGTATTTGATCCTGTAACAACACCACATGTTACTAATGAGCCTGTTGTTGAAGGGCAACCACCTGTATAAAGAACAATTTCTGAGTTTGTTAAACCAGAAGGAGTTAAAGTAAAATCATTTTGTGAGCCAGATACCACATAAGTATACCAAACTTCATTTGCTGGAGCAGCATTACAAGCTCCAAACATTATATTTTCAGAAGTTGACCCTGTAGTAGTTCCTGTTGCACAACCATTACCTGTGGCATCTAAATTTAAAATGGTACCAGTCACACAATTATCTGACTGAGAAAATCCATTTATAATCAATAATAGTAAGGGCAGAATTATTAATTTCTTCATAAGTTACTGTCTATGTATATTTTATAGTCGATTTTTTATGCAACAAGGTTGCCTTAATATTAAAAATCAATTAAAATTGAACATTATTAGTGAAATTTAATTTTACTTTTTGTGAAATTAGTTGTTTTTTGTTTTAGTAACCAAGCAATATTCAATCTAATATTATAATCTTAACAAGTAGATTTCTTAAATACTTTATTAAAACATACTTGTTAATTGTTTCTTATAATTTACTTCTAGACCGCTTTATTTACATGTAATTTTATTACATAAAATTGAAATAAAATGACTAAAAAAATTCTAGTTATACTACTGGTTTTGTTGTTGATAGTAATATCAATATTTTCCTATAATTTTTATAAAAATGTTAAACAACCACTTAACACTAACTCATTAGTGGCTGTTCCACTTAATGCTTCAATTATTGTTCAAGGAAAAAACTTTAAAGATTTAGTTAAAAAATTAACCTCATCAAATATTATTTGGGAAGAATTGGTTGCTAATACCGAAAGCATTAATGAATACAATAAAAAAATCCAATTTTTAGATTCGTTATCTAACGATCAGCTAATCCATCAACTCATTTTAAACCAACCAGTACTAGCATCCGTTCATCAGCTTGGAGCGACAGGTTTTGACGCTATTTATTATTTTTCCACCTCATCATCAATTGAAGAAGAACAACTAATTAATCATTTAAAAACGATAACAAAACGTAATCCTGAGTCGAGAATTTATGACGAAGTCTCGATTTACAATTTTAAAATTGATGAAACATCAAAACTGGCATTAGTTTACCACAAAGGAATAATTGCCATTAGTTTTAGTGCTATTTTAATTGAAGATGTAGTTCGACAACTTAATACTTCTACTTCATTATTAGACGATGTTTCTTTCGGAAAAGTACTAAGCACATCTGGAGAATCTGACTTTGGAAATATTTTTGTAAACCCTTCCAATTTCAGTAAAATACTCAACTCTATATCCAACAAAACATCTAAATCTGCTTTAAAAAGTATAGAATTATTTAGTAGTTGGATGGCTCTTGATGCTTCAATAAAAAGCAACGCTTTAATGTTAAACGGTTTTTCTTTAGCAGAAGATTCGGCTAGTTTTTATCTTAGTTTATTCAACAATCAAAAGCCACAGGAGATGGATTTGGTTAATATTTTACCAAGCAACACTGCTTATATTTATTACAACAGCTTCAGCGATTTAAAAAGTTTTTGGAAAAAGAAAAAAACAATATTAACCATTCAAAATCAAGCAACGGCATTCGAAAATTTAGTGAATGATTTTTCAATAAATAATCAACTAGATATTGAAGAGGAATGGCGTGGTTTTTTAGGTAATGAAATGGCATCCATTATTACCGAACCTTTTGCTGATTTGGATTATACAGATAATCAATTTCTAGTTTTTAAAGTAGTAAATAGCGAAAAAGCACTTGTTTCTTTAAATAATATTGCTTCAAAAATTAACGAAGAAAATCATCCTACTACAACTTTTAATGATTTCACCATTTCCAAAATAGATTTTAATAATTTCTTCTCTACTTTTTTTGGAAAACCTTTCTTGAACATTAACAACCCTTACTACACCATTATTGATGATTATTTAGTTTTTGGAAATTCTGAAAGTGCTGTACAACAATTTATTGCCGACAATAAAAATCAAAAAACATTGCAATACGATTTAAATTATCAGGCATTTAAAGAAAATTTATCTTCTAGCTCAAACATTTTTATCTATAACAACATTGCCCGTTCGGTTAAATTGTATCCAAATTTTATTGAAGAAACTCACCATAAAACCATTGAAAGTAAAGTTGAGTTGTTAAGAAAATTTGAAGCTATTGCCATTCAAATAAACAGCCAGAAAAACAATTTGTATTACAACAACATCTATTTAAAATACAACCCTGTTTATAAACAAGATACCAGAACGGTTTGGGAAACTGCACTTGAAGCTACTGTAAGCAGCAAACCCGAAATTGTATTAAACCACAATGATAATACTAAAGAAATTTTTGTTCAAGACGACAACAACAAAATATATCTTATCAGTAATACTGGTAAAATACTTTGGTCTAAACAATTAAGCTCAAAAATTATTGGCAAAACTCATCAGGTAGATGCATTAAAAAATAACAAACTACAATTGTTGTTTAACACCTCCGAAAAACTTTATTTGTTAGACAGAAATGGTAAAGATGTTGGAAAATTCCCTATACAACTTACTACTCTAGCCTCAAATGGAGTAGCACCAATGGACTATGAAAAAAATAGAAATTACAGGCTGCTAATTGGTTGTCAAAACAATATGGTTTACAACTACGACATAGAAGGAAACTTAGTTAAAGGTTGGGAATACCAAATGGGCGAAGCTCCTGCTCATAGTAGCATCTCTCATTTTCAACTTGCTGGTAAAGATTACATTGTTATTCCACTAAAAAATGGTAAACTAAAAATTATTGAACGTAGCGGAAAAGACCGGTTAATATTAAAAAACAAGCTGCCAAAAACAAACAATCCTATCTTTATAAAAGTAAATGCAGATTTGAAAAAAATATATGCTTCAACTTTAGATTCGTTGGGGAATGTAGTGAAGCTTTATTTTAATGACGTTATCGAAAATAGCCCAATAAACAATACTGAACCAACGTCCTATTTCGATTATTTTGATGTAAACAACGACAATACCAATGAATATGTTTTTGCCAATAAACAATCGGTAAAAGTAATTGATGCCGAAAAAAATGAATTGTTTAAACTTGATATCAGCAGTGAAATCTCGAGTTTTCCTTTGTTTTTTAAAATGCCAGATAAAACCAATAGAATTGGTATTGTGGCTTCAAACTCTATTTATTTGATTAATCATACAGGTGAAATTGAACGAGGCTTCCCTTTAACTGGTTCTACTCCATTTAGTATTACACATCTTTCTAACGACAAAACACTTAATTTAATAGTTGGCGACAAAAACCTTATTTACATGTACAACTTGGAATGAAGATTATGTTTTTTTAACATCTTCTTTAACTATTAAGTATACGCTTTCCGTTATATTTCATTCCTTTGTTATATAATTAATAGAAGTGATTGCAAATTACAACCTCATATCTACTCGAAGTTCGTTTCTCAAACCAACATTTTTAGTTGCACTATTCTTCATTTTTTTAAATGGATTTAGCCAAATAAAAAAAGAAAACAAGTTGTTGATTGGACGTATTGAAATGTCGAATAAAAACTACCAAGAAGCTATTGAAAGCTTTAATATTGCCTCAAACAACGACCCTTTAAATTACGAACCTTATTATTTTCGGTCGATAGCAAAAATAGAACTAGGTGATGTAATTGGTGCTGCAAACGACATAAACAAAGCCATTGAATTAGAGCCTAGAAATGTTGATTTGTATATTTTACGTGGCTCAATAAACGACAGACAATCGAATTATCAAAAGGCATTTGAGGACTTCAACAAAGCTCTTTCAATTGACGCAAGAAACCCTGATATTTATATTAATCGTGCTATAACTTATAGCAATTTAGATGATTTTACCAATGCGGTTAAAGATTGTGAGAGCGCGTTGAGGTATCGTTCAAAAAAAGAAATCATCTACATTGTAAGAGGAATGGCTGAAATTGGTTTAAAAAACTTCGACAAAGCTATTAGCGATTTTAATGTAGTTATTGAAAATAGTCCGTACAACTCTACCAATTATGTGAGAAGAGCAACCGCTTATTATTTTTTAGAAGATTATGAATTGGCATTAAATGACATTCAAAAATCGTTGTATTTAGATTCCAAAAATAGCTATGCGTATTTCCAACGATCAATGATTTACAATAAACAAAACAAACAAAACGAAGCTTTAGCTGATTTAAACAAGTTGATTGAATTATCTCCAAACTCAGCTTCAGGATATTACAATAGAGCATTATTACATACTGAAAAAGGAAACACGAAAACCGCAATTAAAGATTACGATAAAGTTTTAGAAATTAACAATACTAACATTTTGGCTTATTACAATAGAGCTATCTTACATCAAAAATTAAAAAACAACAAAGCTGCTAATGCAGATATTGAAAAAGCCATTGAACTGTACCCTGATTTTGTTGATGCCTACAAATTAAGAGCAACCATAAGATATGCCATGGGTAATTACAAAGGTGGAGATGCCGACAATCAAACGGCTGAAATTATAAACAAATCAAAACTTAACATCACTGACAGCTTAAAACAAGCTGAAGAACTTTTAATTGCTAAAATAACTTCGTTTAATAGTGGCAATAACTCCAATAATGCTGAGAACTTCAAAACCAATAGTATATCACTATTACCGAGCTATTCTATCCAACTATTTTCCAATTTAAAAGAAAAAAGAATTATTGATTCTTGGAATAAAACAAAGAAGAGTTTTACTTCCTATTTCTTAATTCATAGCGATGAATCTGAAACTTCATTAGAACAATTTAACTTATCTGAAATAGCCGATTTAAATACAACAATAGCGCAAAACAACGATGATGCTGAATTGTATTTAAAAAGAGCCATATTATACGCCTCTATTAACGAATATAGCAAGGCATTAGCCGACTTTGATAAATCATTAAAACTAGATTCTACCAATTACATTAGTTATTTTAGTAGAGCAAACCTACTTTACAAACTAATTGAAGAAACGGAAAAAGAAACTGTTCAGTATACTTTAAAAATGGTTTTATCCGACTACGCAAAGTGTATTAAAGAAAACCCAAATTTTAGTTTTGTTTACTTTAATCGAGGTAATTTAAAGTTTAAAGATGGAAAATATCTTGAAGCGATTGACGATTATACTGCATCAATTAAAGTAAATCCAAATTTTGCAGAAGCTTATTTTAATAGAGGATTGATTCTATTGGTTTTAGACAACAGAGAACAAGCTTGTAAAGATTTTAGTAAAGCTGGGGAATTAGGTTTTTTAACTTCTTATGATTTGATTGCGAGGTATTGTAATTAAGAAGTGTAAGTTTGAAGTTGGAAGTCAGAAGATGGAAGTTGGAAGACAGAAATTTAGAGGCAGAACTTTGAACTGAGAATTGAAAACTGTGAACTGAAGACTAAATCTTCACGCACATCACAAGCACATCATCAATCTGTTCATTATCACCCATCCACTTAACTAATTCATTTTTTAATAATTCTTTTTGGTGAACTGGTTCTTTTTTATAAATCTTCATAAACACATCTTTTAATTGTTTGTTCATGAATTTTTTTCCTTTAGGTCCACCAAACTGATCAGGGAATCCATCGGAGAACATATAATAAACATCATCTTTTAAATATTCAAACTCACTCAATTCATACTCAAAATCGATAGGAGCACTACCCCCAATTGGCTGACGACTACCTTTAAGCTCATGTAACTCATTATCTCTAATATATAAAAGAGGTCTGAAAGCACCAGCATAAGAAATTATTTTTTTATCTAAATCGAAACAAGAAATAGAAATATCCATACCATCTCTACTTTCACTATCCTCGTCTTCTTGCTTTAATACTTTTTTAATTGCAATATTTAACTCTTTTAAAATTTTATCGGGGCTGGTAATTTTATTTTCGACAATGATTTGATTCAAATTGTTAACACCTATCATACTCATAAAAGCTCCAGGAACACCATGACCAGTACAATCGGCTGTTGCAAAAATTAATTTGTTACCTACTTTTTCATACCAATAAAAATCACCACTAACCACATCTTTAGGCAAGTATAATATAGCTACACTATCCTTTAATTCTTCTAATTTGGTAGGTTTAGGCAAAATCGCTTCTTGTATCTTTTTTGCATAATTGATGCTGTCGGTAATGTTTTTATTAACCACCTCAACTACTTTTTTCTGCTCAGCCAATTCTGAATTAACACTTTCAACTTTTTCTTTTTCCTCGCGTAATTCTTTTGTTCTCTCTTCAACCTTAGTAGTTAAAATAATTTGTGTTTTTTTAAGATTTCTTGTTCTAACAACTAAAATAGTATAACCTAATAACAGCACTGTTAAAACTACAGTAATATAAAACCAAGTAGTTTTATACCAAGGAGGAGAAATTGAAAAGCTAAATACTTGTTCAGCTTCAGTCCAAACTCCATCACTATTTCTTGCTTTAAGTTTAAATGAATAATTACCATGTGGTATTGCAGTGTATACCGCTTTTCTATCTTTTGTTAATGGCAACCAGTTTTCATCTAATCCTTCCAATTTGTATTGGTAATAAACCTCATTTGGATTGGTTAAAGAAACCCCTACAAATTCAAATATTAAATTATTCTTGTTGTATTGTAATTCTAGATTTGTTGGTAATCCATTATTATCATCTATACTTGAAGAATAGTTATTCCAATCAACATCTTCAAAATTCAGTTTAATCGTTTTAAATGATACAATTGGTGCCTGATGATTGATTTCATCATTTTCAGAATGATACTTATAAACACCGTTAATAGTACCGAAATAAAGTTGATTTTTTTTATTTCTATAAACAGCATTCAGGTTACATTCTACACCATTAAAGCCTTCATTCTTACCATAATTCCTTATTTCAATCTTATTATTTGAATTATTCCAATATTGATAAACACTCTCAATATTTATTCTATCTAAACCTTTATTAGTTCCTATCCAAATATTCCCTTTCCCATCCAATTCCATTAAATAAATATTTTCGGAAGTTAACCCACTAGATTCATCAATTTTTTTAAAGCTTTTACCATTGTATACATAAGCTCCCTCACTAGTTCCAATCCACAAATTATATTTAGAATCTATTCTAAAACACTTCACCCTATCACATACCAATCCTTGTTCGCTCGACAAAAATTCAAAACTATTTTTATTGTATTTATAAATCCCTTTATTTGAAGCTAAATAAATTGCCCCTTTGTACTCTACAATATTATAAACAAACTCTTTTGGTGAATTTAATACACTATGTAAAGTGTCATCTTTCAACACATAAAACCCAGTTTTACCACCTACGTAAAAATTATTCTTATGCCTATAAGTATGGTAGATATTTTCGTCTTTAATCTCCTTATCAGAAAATGGTATTGGTTTGGTTTTATCTCCAAGTAACTTAAACAATCCATTATTAGTTCCTAATAGAAGTTCATTTTTAAACTCATTAATATGATAAACACTACTAAATCCTAATTCTTTAAGCGTTTGAAATGTTTTTATAGAATTGTTCTTTTCAATAATATTAAACCCACCATTGATTCCTACAAAAATTTCGCCTTGATTATTTTCATAAACAGCATTAATATAATTGCTTAACAAACCATTTTGGATATTATAAAAGGTGAAAATTGGATTAAACTTTACTAAACCCTCACCTATAGAACCTAACCATAAGTTTTCTTCCTTATCTGTAAAAACCGACCATATTTTTTTATAGATAAATCCATTATTTTGGGTCATCCAAATAGGTGCATAAGTATCTTTGTTTAAAACATATAATTGATTGTTTAACGCCCCAAAAATGATTTGATTTTTATAGTTGGTTGACGATGTAAACGTCAAGCTAATACCAGGTAATTTTGGCAAATCGATAATAGATACTTCTTCTTTCTTTATTAAGTTAAGTCCATCAATTGTACCAACAATAATTTCTCCCGTTTTACCCTCTATTATTGTTTTAATATAGTTATTGGACAAACCTTCATTGACAGAATAATTAGTTACACCTCCAGATGGATTTAAAACGAATACACCCGCATTTTTTGTTCCTATCCAAACATTATTGCTACTATCGGTATAAATACAATTGATGAATGATGTGTTTAAAACCTCATTAATTGTTTTGATTGATTCAACAGAATCTAGTTTTGGAAAATACTTATACAAACCTTTGGCAGAACCAAACCAAACTTCTTCAGTTGATTTATTCACATGAACCCAATAAAATGAAATATCCTTCGCAAAGTTTTTTGAAACTTTAGTTACCTCATGATTAAGTAAACTTATCCCTTCTCTAGTTGCTGCCCAAACTCCCCCATCATTTGCAACGTCAATTGAAAAAACAACATTATTAGCTAAGCCATGCTTTTCTTTTATTGACTTGAAAGAATAGCCATCATAAATACCTAATCCACCACCATTTGTTCCATAAAGTAAAAATCCATTTTTAGATTGTGATATGGTTAAAACATCTGATTGTTCTAACCCTTCTGCAACGTTATAATTTGTATAATTATAGGTTTGTGAATAGGATAAATTATACCCTATTAACACACACAACAATATAAAAATGATATGCTTTTTCACCTTGGTAAATATAAAAAAAAGCCTCGCAAAAACGAGGCTTTTTTTTTATTGCTTAACTATTTTCTTTATAAAATGTTGGTTTTCATAGTTTATTGAAAGGAAATAGATTCCTGCTGGTTGATTTTGGAGTTCAAAGCTTATTCTATTCAATCCTATATTAATATTTGGAGACTTAGTTAATACAACTTCTCCTATACTATTCATTAATTTAACTTCTATTTTAGAATTGCTTATAGAATTTATTTCTAAATTAAAAGATGATGCGGTTGGATTTGGTCTAATACTTACGTCAATATCCTCTGAATTAATCAAATCAATACCTGTAAATATATATTCTGGTAAAATATAAACTCCAACAGTATCTACATAGAAATTTAACGAATCTAGCGGACCATCTCCTGGGTTAACCGTAAACGTATAAATAGAATCATTAGGTAACCCTGGTATATCAGCTCTTACAACAAACGTGGCATTATTGTTTAATCCTGTAAATTGAAAAAATCCATTTTGATCAGTAGTAGCTGAATTTATTGAACCCCCTGGAGATTGATCAATTGTAATATCAATATCTGGTATTGGTTCTCCAGGAGCTCTTCTCAACCCAGAATTATATCCATAATACTCTAAAACATAACCATTACATTGCCATGAACCTGTTTGAGGTAATTTTGGTATTAAGCTTATATCGACAGCTATTGTATTGTTACCACATGCTAAGTTTAAAACAAATGCACTATCCCATTGAGTTGTTGGTGTTGAAAAATCAAAATAGGATGGTAAATAGTTGGGGTATTTAATTGTTGATGGAACTGCCTTTACAACATAAGCACCATCAGGTAAATAATTAAATTGATAATATCCTGCAACGTCTGTTTCTACTGAATCTCTTTTTACGTATTTACCTGTTTCGGTTATTTGGTAAAGAAAAACCATCACACTATCAGCAAAAGTACTAGAGTAATCAATGTTTCCGTAAACATTCAATTCGCAAGAACAATAATTGTCATTTATACTTTCTATAGAATTAGAAGGCGTTAGTACGGTGGTAGATAATTCATTAACTACTACATCATAAACTGTATCAATAAAAGAATAATTTACAAAACCCAAAGTATCTTCTATTGGCAATGAAAAACTCATGGTTTCTGGGCAGTTTGTATTTAAATACCCATCCGTTTTAAACAACATAACACCACTACCGCTGTTCCGATTTGCAGAAGTTATTACTCCACCATCACTCGTATTTGCAATTGAAACATAATAAGTATTTCCATTTCCTATTGGCAATTCTTGGTTGGTTCTCATTTCTAAAAATTGACCAGTTGTGTTTAGTTTAAAAAGTACACTTCCATACGTATCGCTATTGAAATACCCGGCTAAATGTCCTGTAGTAGTTTGGATTATTTTTTCTACGTTAAAATTTCCTTCTCCTGCATTCAGATAATATGATTTTTTCCAATTTGTATTCCCATTTAAAGGGTCTACATTTAAAAGAACCAATCTTCTTGTAAATAAAGAAGTATCAGATATTGTAGCTGAAATTATTACATTATTGCTATCAATAACATTTACTGATACTATACCTGCACCACCATCCATATTTTCATAAGGAGCATCAAAACTCAAAGCATTGCTCCAAACAATATTTCCAAGTTCATCAATTTTAGTTAATTTCATTAAAGATGCTCCCACCTCGAAGAAATCACTATACTCCGATGAGGCAAATAAAAATCCACCATCTTTAGTTTGTTCTAAAGTTTTTATGTCATTTTTAAAATCAACATCACCAGCATTTTTACTTCCATAAAATTTTGACCAAATAACACCTCCAGAACCATCTGTTTTAATGATGTAAGACATGTTCATCGTAGTCCAATTAGATGCAAAGCCATAAATAACATAACCCCCATCATCAGTTCTTATCCCACCCCTAACTTCAAAATTTAAGGTATCTATTTCATAATATTTATTCCAATTGTGGTTTCCATATAAATCAAAATTGGCTATAAATGGCTGATTTTTATAGTTTGTATTCTCATAATTAGAAAAAATAGTAAAGTCTATATCTGATGCTACTGTAGCATTTAAGTAAGGGTAAGGCATTGATGAAACGGTGGAAAATTCAATTACTGTATCAAAAATTACAGCACCTTGATAATCCAGATTAGCAATATAATAATTCATCCCGTAACTTAAATTATCATAAGTACCAGCTAAAAAATAGTCGTTTGAATTTGGAACAGCATTAATTCTATAATTATTTACATACCCAAATCCATTAACATCAACCTTTATTGAATCGGTAAAAGTGATGTGTTTTATCTGACTAAATCCAAAAAAACTAGTAAAAACAATGCAAAAGAGTAATAATATTTTTTTCATAACTATTAATTTAAGTTGTTCATTTAAAGGTATAAAACTAAATAAAAAAGTAAATACGAAACAAAAAAAATTAAAGATATAGTTTTATCTATTATGTTAATAAACATATTATTTCAATTGCTAAAAGGGATATTACTTGAAGGATGTTCTAAAATTCTATTTTTAAAGTAACATTCCCTTAATCCCTCTAGATTGCGGATACGTAAAAGATTAATTGTTAGAACTCCCTTTTATAATCAACTTTTGATTATAGATTTGATTTTCTGAAGATGCTGTAACTAAATAAATTCCTGAAGGAATAGTTTTATCAATTGGTATCGCAATTAAGGATTTATCTTCATAATTTAAAACTACCTTTGAGAAAAACTCTTCTCCCTTTGTATCTCGCAATACGATTAAAACTTCGCTTTCAATTATTTCAGAGAACTGAATTTTTAAATGCTCACCTGATTGTAATGGATTTGGAAATAAACTAAACTCACCACTTTGTTTTTTTTCAACCCTAACAGGAACTATATTAGAATAAGTAAAAGCCCCATCAAAATCTGTTTGTTTTAATCGGTAATAAGATATACCTTGAAAAGGGGAATAATCTACATCTAAATATTCTATTGTAGTATTACTATTTCCAGCTCCGCTAACATTAGAAACAATTTCCCAATTTTTTAAGTCTTTACTTTTTTCAATAGTAAAGTAATCGTTGTTTATTTCTGATGCTGTAATCCATTTCAAATCAACTTTATCTACATTAAAATTAGCTTCAAAACTTAAAAGTTTTATTGGCAAAGGACTTGAGGGATTAGATAAAATAAATTCAGCTCTATTATTATTTCCAGTCTTGGTTAATGTGTTTAATCCTGTATTCAAAGTTGCTGATGCATCAGCCCAAGTTGTTATTGAATTGTCAATCCTCGAATTTAATATCAAAGTAGCTTCATTTGTATTGGCATCTGGATAATTACTATAATCAAAAACACTTGTGTATGTAGGAGATGTTCCTCCAACAATAAAAACTCCAAAATAAGTATTGTTATTTCCTAATCCACTTAATCCTGTTGTATAATTTGGAACATTATCAACCCTATAAATGTGCACTGAAACTGGTGTTCCTGATACTGTCTTAACCTCCATATTACCTTTAGAAGTAGAACCTAGTGTTAAACTAAATCCCGCCCAAGAAACAGGGTAAGAGTAAGCACTTGCAGTACCAAGTGGAATAGAAGAAACAACAATCTCTGTTGCATTCATATTTTTCATTGTTCCGGTCAACCCATTACTCGATAAATCAGGAACATTGTTCACTCCCATTCCAGCACCATCAAAATTCCAATAACCATAAAGATTAGGTTCACTACCTATTAATGATTTACACATTAAATCACGAATTTCGGTTTGAGACAATGCTTTATTCCAGTAGCTTACTTCATCTATTTGTCCTTGAAATCTATTTGTTGATTCTGCCGAACCATCGGATTCTCCTCCAATAGTAACAGGTCCAGCATCAACTTCACTACTTGTCCATTCACCCACTCCATGAGTATGAGAAGCTGCTACTACACCATTTACATAAATATATCTAGTTCTAGAACTTTGATCCATAAACCGCTGCAACATGATACCAAATATTATTAGATAATTGGTTAGCACCAGAGGGAACATCAAGACTAACAGTTGAAAGTCCTCTTACATAAAACCTTAACAATCCAGAACCAGGATCTCCTAATGATAAAGCATATCCTTTTGTATTATTTTCATCATCACACAATACTCTTTGACCAGCTTTTCCAACATTGGTAGATTTAATCCATGCACAAAAACTAAAACTTTTGGTTCCATCTTGATTTTGAAAAGTGGATTTCAACTCTACATTATTGTTGGTGCCATCAAAAACTAATAATTTTCCACCTCCCTGGCCAAAACTATTGGACAAATAAAATACAAATACTAAGGTAATAACAATTGTAAATTGCTTCATATAATGTAATTAATATTAAAATTTAAGAAATTAAGTTTGTAGAGATTACGTAAGTTTAGTGTTTATGGTTGCGTATTTGTACTTAGATTTTTCTAAAATATTAAAGTATTATCCTAATAGATATTAATTAAATTTGGAAATTAATGAGTCTGAACACTTTTATAAAAAACCTACCGAACAAACCAGGTGTCTATCAATATTACAATACTGATGGAGAAATTTTATATGTAGGCAAGGCTAAAAATCTCAAAAAAAGAGTTACATCTTATTTTTCCAAGAACCATGAAAATAATAAAACTGCCATTTTAGTTAAACAAATTGCAGATATTAAAACAATTGTAGTTGAAACTGAAATTGAAGCGTTGTTGCTAGAAAATAATCTGATTAAAAAATATCAACCCAAATACAATATTTTATTAAAAGACGATAAAACTTACCCTTGGATTTGTATAAAAAACGAACCTTTTCCACGAATATTTTCCACTCGAAATTTAATTAAAGATGGCTCCGAATATTTTGGTCCGTATGCCTCTGGGAAAATGATGACTACCATTTTAGATTTAATTAGGGAACTTTTTCCTTTACGAAATTGTAGTTTCAGTTTAACTCCTGAAAATATAAAATCCCAAAAATTCAAGGTGTGTTTAGAGTATCATATTGGAAACTGTAAAGCACCATGTGTTGGATATCAGCAAGAAGATGAGTATCAACAATACATTACCGATATAAAAAATATTATAAAAGGAAACATTCATAGCGTTACCAAGCATTTAAAAAAAATGATGGCTGAAAGTGCTGAGAAATTAGACTTTGAAAAAGCTCATTTGTTAAAGGAAAAGATTAAAACCTTAGAAAACTACCAGAGCAAATCAGTTGTAGTAAGCCCAACCATTAACGATGTTGATGTTTTCTCCATTATATCAGACGAAACACATGCTTTTATCAACTACTTAAAAGTAATAAATGGAGCAATTATACAGGGGCATACTATTGAATTAAAAAAGAAATTAGATGAGACTGATGATGAACTTTTGCAAATTGGAATTATTGAACTCCGCTTACGTTTCGATAGTCAATCGAAAGAGGTTATTGTTCCTTTTATTCCTGACATAGCAGACAAAAATCTAAAGTTTATTGTACCAGCTATTGGTGATAAAAAACATTTACTGGATTTATCAGAACGAAATGCAAAATATTATCGATTAGAACGGAAAAAACAAAAGGAAAATGTAAATCCTACCAAACATAGCGACCGTATTTTAGAACAACTACAAAAGGATTTACGAATGCCCGAAAAACCCATTTATATTGAGTGTTTTGACAATTCAAACATACAAGGGACAAACCCTGTTGCAGCATGCGTAGTTTTTAAAGATGCCAAACCAAGCAAAAAAGATTATCGTCATTTTAATATTAAAACGGTTGAAGGTCCTGATGATTTTGCAAGTATGGAAGAGGTTATTTTAAGGCGCTACAAAAGATTGTTGGAAGAAAAGCAGCCGTTACCCCAATTGATTATTATTGATGGAGGAAAAGGTCAGTTGAGTTCAGCATTAAAGAGTATTGACGAATTAGGTTTAAGAGGTAAAATTACCATAATAGGTATCGCTAAAAAATTAGAAGAAATCTATTTTCCAAACGATTCCATTCCTTTGTATCTAAATAAAAAATCAGAATCGTTAAAGCTAATTCAGTATTTAAGAAACGAAGCACATCGATTTGGAATTACACACCATAGAAACCGCAGGTCAAAAGAATTAATAAAATCAGAATTATCAGAAATTGAAGGCATTGGATTTAAAACTTCACAGGAGTTATTGTGGAAATTTAAATCGGTTGCCAGAATAAAACAGGCTTCGTTAACAGAATTAGAAAAAGTAATCAGTAAAACAAGAGCTAAACTAGTATTTGAACATTTTAAAAAAGAAGTTTAAAAGTTTGGTTAAACCATAAATACAGCCTCTAAACTTCTAAACCAATAATCTTATAAACTAAAAGAAATGAAAATTTACCACAATCCAAGATGTAGCAAAAGCAGACAAACATTAGAATTGCTTCAGCAAAACACTAAAGAAAAAATAGAAATTGTTGAATATTTAAATAATGTTCCGACAGTAAAAGAACTTACCGAAATAATAACACTATTAAAGATTAAACCAGAAGAATTGGTAAGAAAAGGTGAAGATGTTTACAAAGAAAAATTTAAGGGAAAAACGCTGAAAGATTCAGAATGGATAAAAGCAATGGTTGAAAATCCAAAATTAATTGAACGACCAATAGTAGTAGCCAATAATAAAGCTATTATTGGACGACCACCAGAAAAAGTTTTAGAACTACTTTGATTTTTCGTCCTCTAAACCAGCCAACTCTCTAATAAACTTAGGAGCCATTTTGTTTAGCATAAATAACTTAATAGAACCTGGAACAACAACTGTGAATAGGAAAATCAACATCCACAAAGCCATTAAGAAAATTACAAAGAAAAATATCCAACCTAGAGAAACCATTTGTTTGAGTTTTAATTATTCACTGTAAAAGTAAAAAAAACAAGTCAACTTACAATGTTTTTTATCATAAAAAGAATCCATCATTGATGGATTCTTTTTTTACATATTTTCAAAAAAATCATTCCCTTTATCATCACAAATAATAAAAGCTGGGAAGTTTTCTACTTCAATTTTACGCACTGCTTCCATGCCTAATTCAGGAAAATCAACTACTTCAACCGATTTAATATTTTGTTTTGCCAAAATTGCAGCCGGACCACCAATTGAGCCTAAATAAAATCCTCCGAATTTTTTACAAGCCTCTCGAACTTGTGGTGATCGATTTCCTTTAGCTAACATAATCATTGAACCACCTTGTGCTTGAAATTCTGCAACATAAGAATCCATTCGCCCAGCAGTTGTAGGTCCAAAACTACCTGAAGGCATTCCTTCTGGCGTTTTTGCTGGACCAGCATAATAAATAGGATGATTTTTAAAATATTCTGGCATTGGTTTTCCGCTTTCTAACAATTCTTTGATTTTAGCGTGAGCGATATCTCTAGCAACAATCAAGGTTCCTCTCAAATTCAACCGTGTTTTTATCGGGTATTTAGAAAGTATTTTCAACTGTTCAGCCATTGGCATATTTAAATCTATTTCAACTGCTGGTTGTAAATGTGGTGCTTTTTCCGGAACAAATCTTCCAGGATTAGTCTCCAATTGTTCTAAGAAAATACCTTTTTCGGTAATTTTTCCTTTAATGTTTCTATCCGCCGAGCAACTTACTCCAATACCTACTGGGCAAGATGCTGCATGTCGTGGCAACCGAATTACTTTAACATCGTGCGTAAAATATTTACCTCCAAACTGAGCCCCTATTTGACTTTCTTGACAAATTTTATGAATTTTTTCTTCCCATTCTAAATCACGAAATGCTTGCCCTCCGATATTTCCTTCGGTTGGTAAATCATCATAATAGCCAGTAGAAGCTAACTTTACTGCTTTTAAATTAGCTTCGGCAGATGTTCCACCAACTACAAAAGCTAAATGATAAGGTGGGCAAGCAGCAGTACCTAAATCTTTTATTTTATTGATAACAAATTCAGTCATACTTTTCTCGTTCAACACTGCTTTAGTTTGTTGGTATAAGTATGTTTTGTTTGCAGAACCTCCACCTTTCGCCAAAAACAAAAATTTATATTCGTTACCTTGAGTCGAATATATATCAATTTGTGCGGGCAAGTTGTTTCCTGAATTTTTTTCTTCAAACATCGTAATCGGAACAACTTGAGAATAGCGTAAATTTTTATCTTGATAAGTTTGATAAATACCTTTTGACAAATATTCCACATCATTAACACCGGTATAAACATCCTCTCCTTTTTTTGCCATCACTATAGCCGTTCCAGTATCCTGACAAGAAGGCAATTGTCCTTCAGCAGCAATTTGAGCATTCACCAGTAACGTATAAGCAACAAATCTATCATTATCGGTAGACTCTGGGTCGTCCAAAATTTTGGCTACTTTTTCTAAATGTGCAGTTCTCAACATAAATGAGACATCAACCATGGCTTGTTGTGCTAATAACTCAATAGCTTTAGGGTCAACTTTTAAGATTTTTCGACCATCAACTTCAACAGTAGAAACAAATTCACTAGAAATTAATTTGTAATTGGTTTTATCCTTGCTTAACGGATATGGATCTTGATAATTAAATGTTGACATGGTATTTAAAATTGATGTTTTACAAAATTATACAAATAAAAAAGCCTCATTAAAAATGAGGCTTTTAAATATATTAATAGAATTTATATCTTTCGTCTTTCACTCCAAATTTGCTTTGTAGAGCTTCGTATGCTTTACTAGCATTATTAGAATACATTTGTTCTAATTGAACTTTATAAGGAGCAAAATCTTTTATTTCTGGAGCTGGAACAACTTCTTCTACAAAAACAACAAACACTCCAGCTTTTCCTTCAATTGGAACACTTAACTGTCCTTTTTGTAAAGTAGGTATAACTCCCAAAATTCTTGGTTCATTTCCTAAAAACGGAACTGAAAAACTAGCAAAAGTAACATCAGCTGTAGATTCTACTTGTCCACCAATTTTAGCAGCCAATTCATCTAACGATTTAAATCCTGACATTTCTTTGGTAAACATTTCTACTTTTTTCATTTTCTTAGCACCCAATTCTACTTGAATCTCAACTTGTTCCATTGGAGCTATTCCTTCTTCTTTTACTTCGGCTAAATGAGCTACAACAAAACTTTGTCCGAATTGAAATGGTGCAGAAACTTCACCTTTTTCATTTTTGTAAGCCCATCTAATTAATTCTCTAGGAGAATCTAATCCGGCAATTGTTTTATCACTTGCTTTAACTTCAGCAATTCGTTTCATAAACTCACCATCTTCAGTTGATTTAGTAAAGTTCTCTGAGGAACTATTTGCTGAATAAAAGCCACTAGCTTTTGCGAAAACCTCATCAAATGTCGCGTTACTAGGCTCAATAGCTCTATACAATTTAGCAACTTGAACTTTTTTCACTTTATCTCCTTGGCCAGTAATTTCAATTAAGTGAAATCCAAATTGTGTTTGTACTATTGTTAAATCACCCTTTTTACCATTAAAACAAGCATCGTTAAACTCAGGAACCATCTGACCTTCTCTAAACCAACCTAAATCTCCACCTTCAATTGCTGAACCAACATCTTCTGACATTGCTTTTGCCAATTCATCGAACTTACCACCTTTTTGAATAACTGTTTTAATACTATCCAATTTAAAATATGCAGTTGAATCACCTGGTTGAGCAACTTTCAACAAAATGTGTCTTGCTTTTACTGAGTCAGAAACCAATTTTGTATTAACTAATTTTGCTAAAACAAAAGAATTATCTTCTTCAAAAAGCTCAGAAACTGTACCTACTTCAACATTAAAGAAATTAGAATCTTCAACATAAGGCATATTATCTTGCGTATAGTAATTAGCATCAAATGGAACATCAGAGTTAAACATTACATACGCAGAATCGTTGGTAGATGCTTTAAATTCTTCTACAGCTTCAACCATCCATTTTCTTGCTTCCTCAATATCAACAGCTGATGGAGTTACGTCAAACTTAACATACTCTATCGTTCTAGATGCATCTTGTTTGTATTCGTTTTTATGTTCTTTATAGTATGCTAATTTTTCAGCATCTGTAACTGTTACCGTACTATCAGGAACTGTAAAATATCTTTTTGCAACAAATTTGATGTTACGTTTTTCGGTTTGCTCGTTGTAAACTCTTTTAGCAAAAGCTTGTGGAGCATAAAACCCTTTTTTAATCAAGTTAAAATATTTTGAAGTCACTCTTTCTTTTTGAATACCATCTTCAAACAATAACCATTGATTTTTATTTTCAACAGGCATTGTTTCTAAACTTTTTAAGAATTGTAAAACTTGTGCAGGACTAAACTCTCCTGTTTGAGGATTAGAAAATGCTTGTTTTACTTGAGGATGTGGCTCATTACCTTGAATCATATCAAATAATTCTTGTGGAGAAACCGCAATACCTAATTCATTAATTTGGCTTACCACCACTTTTTCTCTAATAATATCATTCCATACCTGCTCCAACAATGACTCTCTAACTTGCTCATTTGCAGTAGATTTATTTTGCATCTCCCATCTGCTAATAGCCACTTCGTATTGGTTATTGAAATCAATTGCAGAGATTTTATCTTCTCCTATTTCACCAACATTGTTGTCGCCACCAAAAAATGATTGTCCTGATTGGAACAAGTCACCTAAGATAAAAGCTAACATCGCTACACCTATAACAATCAACAATAACGCTGATTTTTCTCTAATTTTTCCTATTACTGCCATTTTCTAAAAAATATTTGGGCTGCGAATATACGATTGTTGCTCGAAATATAAAAGCAGTTTTTTGTTTATTATTTGTGATTATTTTTTTATTTTCAAAAGTAGTTTAAAACACTCCCTCAGTTCTTATTCATCAGAAATTTGAAGGGTAATTAATTCTATTTTATTGTTGCTTACTTCGTCTATAGTTAAAACAAATTTTTCAATGAAAATTTTATCGTCTTTTTCAGGTATACTTTCGTGATAATAAAAGATTAATCCCCCTAAAGTTTCATATTCTTCAGATTCAGGTAATTCTAGTTTATATTTATCGTTGATGTAGTCTATTTCTGTTTTAGCAGAAAATTGATACGTGTTATCATCCAATTGTTTATCGATTAATTCCTCCACATCATGCTCATCATCAATCTCCCCAAAAATTTCTTCAATAATATCTTCGGTAGTAATAACGCCAGATGTTCCTCCAAATTCATCAACTACCACCGCCATACTCCTACGCTGATTAATAAACTGTTTTAAAATTTCGCTTGCCAACATCGATTCAGGAACAATTGAAATGGGCAACAAAATCGACTTGATACTTTCTGGTCGTTTAAATAATTCAATAGAATGAACGTAACCAATAATATTATCGATAGAATCTCTATAAATCAATATCTTGGAAAGTTCGGTTTCTATAAATTTTTGATTCAATTCTTCAATAGAATCATTAATATCCATTGCAATTATTTCGGTTCGGTGAATCATGCATTCACGGGCTTTTACATCGGTAAACTCCAATGCATTTTTAAAAATTTGGATTTCGTGTTCAATTTCTTCTCCGCTCTCTTGTCTCTCTTGGATATCCATAACAAAATGCTCCAAATCTACTTTTGTAAATGCCAAGCTACTATTAGAAGTATCTACTTTAAACAAAAATAGAATTCCATTAGAAATTTTACTGGTCACGTAAGTAAAAGGAAACAACACCAAATAGATTAATTTTAACGGAATTGCCGCAACTTTTAAGGCAAAATTTGGGTTTATACGAAGTAGTGCCTTTGGTAAAAACTCTGCAAAAAACAATACTATTAAGGTTGAAATTAATGTTTGAACTAACAAAACCACTGTTTCGCTTTTGGTATAAACCAAAATATGTGGTTCTAGCAATTGCGACATCATTATACTATAAACAACCAATGCGATGTTGTTGCCAATTAACATGGCCCCAATAAAACTTGCGGGTTTTTGTATAAAACTTGAAAGAATTTTAGCTGAAAAATCGCCTTGTTTTTTTTCTAACTCTATTTTTAAACGGTTGGCAGAAATAAAGGCAATTTCCATTCCCGAAAAAAAAGCTGAAAAGAAAATGGCAATTAAAACGTAAATTAAACTAATGGTCATTTGTGTTTTGACATAATTACAGCATCAAAATAAATCATTTTTTTACTGTTGTGAGGAGTTTTCCATGTTTTTTCGCTGTCTTCTTCGTAAAAAGTAAAGTATAACAGCTAATCCACAAAAAATATAGAAAAACAACGCATCAGCAATATCAGGGTTAGTAAAAAGCTTATATGTACCTATTATTATACAAAACACCGCTATTAACAGCCACATTAGTTCTAAAAATCGTATTACTTTTTGCATCGTTTTATTTATTGATTTATTTCTTCGTCTTTCAGGTTAATAGTTCCTTTAATCTTTAAGATTTTATACTTGGTAAACTTCTCATTCGACTCCAACCCTTCTCCCATAATAATTTCATCTTTCGTAGTAATTTTTACAAACTCATTGGTGAAAATTTTAGCAGAATCTTGAAACCAAATCAAATGTTCGGTATTTAACTTATCTCCTTTTTCGTTTGTAACTACTACATCGTTTTTGGCTTCCATGATGTTTTTAGAAGCTCTATGTATTGCATAATTTGATGTTAAAGTAGTAGTCACGTTTTTAAGCGAATCAAAAAAATTGACTTCGATTCCTTTGGTCATTTCAGTGTAATTGTCTTCTCCAGCATATTCTTCAAGTAACGGAGCATTTACCTTTACTTTTACATTGGCATTCTCTGAATAAATCAACTCTACATTTTTACCTCTTCGAATAGGCTCTTTAACTTTATTCGTAAGCGCATTAACTTCATCCATATTATTTTCACATGAACAAAGAATCCCGATTAATATAATCGGGATTACTTTACTTATATGAATGAAAATTTTATTTATCATTAATCACTTGTTCTAACAGATGTACCTTCGTTTATCCAACAAGCAACGGTATAAGCATCGCCTTTTTGTTTACCATAAAAGAACAAATCTTTGGTTGTTGGGAAACTAGAAGAAACTCTTGCTATTTTTTTATTTGCTTCTTCTCCTGCTGCTTCGTCAACAGATCTTGCTTTTTGGTATTTATCCACTGCTGCCCAGTACGCACCCCATTTACCTAACTCTCCATCATCACAAGAACTTGCACTGTATAAATAAGCATCACCAATTACAATGTAAGCATCACCTAAATTACTTTTTAGTGCTAATGCTTTATTTGCATAACTACGTGCTGAAGAGTAGTTTTTTGCATATAAATAAGCTTCTGCAATACTCAACATAAATTGAGCTTTTTCTTCATCTTTTTGAGACATCTCTGCAGCTTTATTAAAGAACTCGATAGCTTTAGTATAGTCTTTTTTGCCTAAAAATAATTTACCCATTCCTTCTGCTCCTTCTGCACTTGGTTCAAGAGCAAAATATGATTCAGCAACTTTAGCAAAAACAGCAGCATCGTAACATTTTTTGTAACGTAACAGTTTCATGGTTCTTCTTAACCAATCTACATTACCTTTATTAGCTTCGAAGTTTTTTTCAGCCATAGGTACTAATATTTCGCAATCTAAATATGGAGCAGCTAACGCTTCTACTTTTTTCTGTGCTTCGCCATAACTATCATCAGTGTTTTTAGCAATAATGTCTAAACATTTCTCGTACATTTCAACTACATCAGATTTTGCTTTTTTTCCATCTTTCTCCAAATTAACTACGGCAAACATAACAGCAACCATTGTTCCTGGCTCAGTTTCGTTTTTACCTAAATCAATTGCTTTATTTAACACGTCAAATGTAGCTTGTGTTTCATTTTTACTAAATACTAACATGGTTTGACCTTTAATACCCAATACTTTTGCTTCATCACCAAATACAGCAATACGTTGGTCAAAAATAGAATACATGGTATCTTTATAAGCTTGTTGGGTTTTTGCGTCTTTTGCATCTCTAATTAAATCTTGATACATTTTAACACCATTAATATAAAGCGTTAACTGAGACTCAGGACAAGTTTTGTAAGCCTTTTTCCATAAGCTCATTGCTAAAGCTGGGTCGCTTTTTAAATAATCTTTATAAATTAAACTTTCGATACAAACAATACTATCTTCGGGAGTTTTACCGTATTTACCTTGTGCAAAGGTTAAACTTGCTATTGCTATTGCTACTAATGTTAATGTTAACTTTCTCATTTCAATCTGTTTTTATTCTTAATCGTATTTTCTTTTTATAAACCATCTGTCGTTTATTGTTATTCCAACATTAAAGTTGACAAATGTTTCTTTTACTAAACCATTACTTTCAACACCTCTGTTACCATATTCGATTCCTAAATTTAAACCAGGCATCGAGGTGTCAGTTCGTTTGATTGGCAAACCTATCCCAAAAGTTATGCCATACTCTGTAATATCTGTATTATTTATTGATAAATAAGCAGTTGAGTATCTAGCGCCGAATTTATATTTTACTCGTTTAAAATAATTATTAAACGCATCGTACTTAGGAATAAACTCAAAACCAGAAGAAATCGTATAATTGTTTTTGAAACTTACATTTGGCTCTGTTGATTTGATATCTCCGTAATTAATGGTTTTAAAATCTACTGCCAAAGTCCATTTGTTAGCTTTTTCTAATGCAATACCACCACCCAAGCGAGAAGGTATAGATGTTACATCATTTGCATCTGCAACATATTCAACAGTATCTTTTATTGCTCCAAAATCGATATTACCAGTAAATGTTCTCACATTATGTGTTCTTTTTGTCTTTAAATCTGCTCCTAACGCATAAGTTGCCCCAATGGTTAAAAAGTATTTTTCGTCTTTTGCATTAGTAAATGTTTTTTGATATTGCAACCCAAAATCGGAAGTAAAATCGGCTAAATGGCTATTGGTAACTTCCCACAGATTGAATGAATTTGACACACTACCTAAAATAATTTTTTTATCTGCATTAATGTTTCCAAACAAAAAAGATAGATTATGTCCAGCAGAAATACTCGATGTCGAGTCAATTTTAAATTTCAAGGCATTCCCAAAAAACACTTTAGTGATACCTCCATCGCCTTGGTAATAATAGCTTACATTACCAGCAATAGAATCGGCTTGAACTGTGTTATAATTATAACCAACGCTCGAGTATGGTTTAGCTCCAAAAGCCATACCCCATTTGTTACTAATAACTGGAAAGGCAAAAGCTAAATAATTGATGTGTGGATTATTGTTGTACTGTGTTTGTTTACCATCAGACAACCATAAGGCATTATTTGTTCCAGCCACTTCGAAGGTAGTAATAGTAACTTCGGAATACGAAGCTGGATTGATTAAATTGATGTTGTTGTAAGAACGTAAACCTATACCTGTTCCTCCTAAGCCAAAGTTTTGATTAAAGCTTTCGGAGCGTAAAAGACCTATTCCGAAACGAGAATATGGCGAATTAGTAGTGGCTTGAGAAAAACCCTCAACACCTAAAAAAGCTACCATCAAAAACACTAAAACCCTACTAATTTTTTGCATTATATTCTAAAATTTCGTTTAATCCTTTCAGCAGAAAAAATTTGTCTGCAAAGATGCGATTTTTTGATTCTAAATCAAACATTTCGGCATTTCCTCCTGTTAAAACCACCTGAATATTTTCGTATTGCTTGTTATAACTAGCAATGGTGCCTTCCAATTCGGTTTTAACACCATTATAAACTCCCGATGTTATGGAGTTGATTGTTGAATCTCCTATTAAATTTGGCTTTTCGTTTTCGGTAAATTCAACCAAAGGTAAATTGCCTGTGAATTGGTTTAAGGCTTTAAACCTCATGTTTAGTCCCGGAGAAATAGCACCTCCTAAATATTTTTTATCTGCTGTTACAACATCGTAAGTAATACAAGTTCCCATATCAACCACTAAAACGTTTCGTTGTGGAAATAAATTACATGCTGCTGCAATTAAAGCCATGCGGTCTTTACCCAAAGTGGTTGGTGTAGCATATAAATTTTGAAAAGGCAATAAAGTTTGTTCGTTTAGTTGATAAAAGTTTGTGCTTGTATTCAACAAATTTTCTAAATTGATGTCAGTATTTCGCACATTAGAAATTATTGAATGAACAATATTAAACCGTTTAAGGATTTCTTGCACCTCTAAAGGTGTTAATGAATCATAATTTTTGTTAAAAATGAGTTCATTTTTGTTGAACACGGCTAATTTAACCAATGTGTTGCCTATGTCGATGACTAAATTCAATTGATTTTCAATGCTTAAGACCTAAATTGAACATCAAAAGTACAAATTGTATCCATTTTTTTTTTGATGATTGATTTATTTTAATACATTTGCCGACCGTAAATAACTGGTGCCTTAGCTCAGTCGGTAGAGCAAAGGACTGAAAATCCTTGTGTCCCTGGTTCGATTCCTGGAGGCACCACCATCAAAAACCTCTGTTTAACCACAGAGGTTTTTTGGTTTTTATGCTTATGCTTTTTTATGTTTACATATTACAAAGTAATGTTGATGGCAGGTTTTATATCGGTCAAACAGGTAATGTTGTAAAAAGATTATATGACCATAATAATGGTAAATCAACATATACATCAAAATTTTTACCTTGGAATCTTGTTTGGTTTATTTGTGTTGAATCTAGAAGTGAGGCTTATATTTTAGAGCAAAAGATAAAAAAATTTAAATCCCGAATTAAAACCATTCAATTTATTACTGAAAATCCTTGTGTCCCTGGCTCCGAAAATCTTCAAATTTCCAATTTGTTAGATTTTCGAGAGTCCTCATAAATACTGGAAATTATAAATTTCCGTATTTATGGGATTCGATTCCTGGAGGCACCACCATCAAAAAGTCCCGCAATACTGCGGGACTTTTTTGGTTTTATACCTTTTTACATTTTTACGGAGTGGACTACTAGGTATTTCCATAATTAATTTCATTACCTCTTATTTTTACTTTTAGAGTACATTACAATAACTATTGCAACAACCATAATGACAAGTAAAATAATTAATCCAAGCTTTAACTTGTAGTCAAAATTATCCTCTTCTAAAACTTTATATTCTTCATCAAGTTTCTTTATCTTTTCTTGTTGTTGAATCATGTTGTTATAAAATTCTAAAGAATCATTACTTTGAATCAGAAAAATCTTACTAATAATAATGTCGATGATTAATTGTAACATATTTGTTTTTTGGGCTTATTAATTCAATTCATTCACTAAAAGTAATAAATTTTCAATTATTGCCGCAGAATTTGTACATTCGAATAGTAATTAATTTTATTTTATACACACTTGTTATTATGGAAAATAATCAACCTATTTCGTTTACTCCAAAAAGCTTTATCCAAAGAATTACAATTATACATTTAGCACTAATAATTGGGCTATTACTTTTTGCAGGTGTAACATATTCTACAGTTGAAACCAATGTATTGGTTTTCGATTTTGATAGTAACTTTTTCACTGTAATTGTTCCAGCAATGGCAATAAGCATGGCATTTGCTAGTAATTTTATTTTTACTAAAAAAGTAAATGAATTATCTAATGTATCATTACTAAAAGACAAACTAATGGGTTATCAAACAGCAAGTATAATTAGGTTTGCTTTACTTGAGGGTCCTGCCATGTTTAGTATTGTTATTTATATGCTAACAGGTAATTTACTTTTCCTAATTATGGCTGGTGTATTAATTGTATATTTTATAACAATAAGACCAACAAAAGAAAAGATAGAAATGGAACTGAATTTAAACTTTGAACATAAAGCTACTTTTAACCAAATGGATGAAGAAATTAAATAAATTTATTCAAATTTTGCATTCAACTGTTTAATAACGTTTTCTTTTGCTTCTAAATTTCGTTTAGATGATCTGTATTCTTTAAGGATTTCGGGATAAGGTTTGGTATAATTTACTAAATTATAATCAGTTAGTCCTTTCAACTGACCTGTCTCGGTATCCAAAACAAGTCCGTTAATAGGAGCATTATTTCCTGAACCACCACCTGCTGGAAGAAAAACTACCCCAGTTAAAATTCCAGTAATAACACCAGCTACAACAAATCCAGCAGCTGCAGCAGCATCTATTTCTGGATTAGTAGTTGGTGGAAATTTACCCTGAAAATAAATATATTTCCCAATTACAGTAGATTTTGCAAATTCATATTTGCTAATGTGTAAATAAATATTTTCTCCATCAGAAGCAAACTGAACATTTTTTGGAAGGTCAGTATTATTTGACTTTATTGCATAAATTGGGTTCTTTTTTGAAGCATTATATTGCCTAATTTGTAACTCATTACTATCGATTGGAGTTCTTCGAAGCATACTTTGAAAGTTTAAGTAAGCTCCTTTTGGTGGCACACTTTTGTAATCATAAACTAATTTATGATGGATATCGTCAATAAGTATTTCTTGGGCATTCTCCCAATTGGTTTGATCTAATTTTAAAACACATTCTTCCAATGCCATTAAAATTCTTTTGTCATGTGAATCTGTGATTTTTAATCCTTTACTAACAATATGGGCATCAAAAACACCTAATGAAAACAATAGTGTATCGACTTTCTTTGCAAACTCTATTTCAAGATTACAAAATCCAAAACTATTTATTTCGTCAACCCTTTCTGAAATCTCTAATTCCCTAATAATAAAAACTAGCCCTAATTTATTTTCTTGTTGAGGCAGCATTTTTAAAAGCGTTGTTTTTAAACTTTCTGTAAAACCACCTTCTAATTGTGCAACAGCTCCAGCAGGACCTATAGAGTTACCAATATTTTCGGTATTTGTTCTAGCATCTAATACATCCAAACAAGAAAAACGAATATTGTTTAACGCCGAGTCGGGGTTTAATCTTATAAAATGAATAACATCTTGAGCATGGATAGATATGCTACCAATTATCAACAAAAAAAGTAATATATGTTTTCTCATTTATATGTTATTTTAAACCCTACAACATTTCATTTGCCAAGTTAGCCAACTCGCTACGTTCACCTTTTTCGAGGGTAATGTGTGCAAACAATTCATGTCCTTTTAGTCGGTCAATTAAATACGATAAACCGTTACTTTGTTCATCTAAATAAGGTGAATCAATTTGATTGATATCGCCTGTAAATATTATTTTAGTGTTTTCTCCTGCTCTGGTAATAATGGTTTTTACCTCGTGTGGAGTTAAGTTTTGAGCCTCATCAACAATAAAATACACATCGCTTAAACTACGCCCACGAATGTATGCCAATGGAGTAATTACAATACGTTCGTCCTTTTGCATATCGTCAATTTGTCGGTAGCGTTTTTCGTTTTCGCCAAATTGGTTCTTGATGTATTTTAAGTTATCCCACAATGGCTCCATGTACGGTCCAATTTTATCGTTGGCATCGCCTGGTAAATAACCAATGTCTCTGTTGCTTAATGGCACAATTGGTCTAGCTAATATTATTTGTTTGTATTGATTACGTTGCTCCAACGAACTTGCCAATGCCAACAAGGTTTTACCCGTACCTGCAACACCTTGTAATGCTACCAATTTTATGTTGTTGTTCAGCAAAGCGTGAATTGCAAAAGCTTGTTCGGCATTTTTTGGTTTTATACCGTAAACGTATTCTTTTTCAACACGTTCTAAAGTATTGTCTAACGGATTGTAAAACGACAATGCCGAATTTTTACCGTTTCGTAAAATGTAAAACGAGTTTTTTTGAAACTTAAACCCATTTATTTCTGGGTTTTCGATTTTACCACCATTAAATATTTTCTTGATGATTTCTGGGTCAACATCTTCAATGTTTTCCTTTCCCTTTACCACTAAATTGTTAACGTCTTGTATTTTACCTGTTAAATAATCTTCTGACGGTAAATCTAACGCACGAGCTTTTAAACGTAAGTTAATATCCTTAGTGACCAAAACTACTGTTCTATCGGGGTATTCTTCTTGCAACGAAAGTGCTGCGTTTAAAATTTTATGGTCGGCTTTGGTGTCATCAAAAATAAATTCGGCATCACGTTTGGTTTTTTCGTGGTGCATAATAATTTTAAACTTTCCTTCTTTGTTTTTATCCAACTTTATCCATTGCTGAAGGGTATTGTCTTCGCTTATTTTATCTAAAAATCGAATAAACTCTCGAGCTTCAAAGTTTTTAGTATCGTTACCTTTTTTAAAATCATCTAACTCCTCTAAAACTGTAATTGGAATAGCAATGTCGTTATCCTCAAAATTATTAATTGCGTTGTGGTCGTGAAGTATTACTGATGTATCTAAAACATAAATTCTCGATTGTTTCTTCTTTTTCATAGACTGGGTTTTCGGTTTATAATTTCACTTAAAGACGATAGGAAATTAAGTATTAATTACAGCGAAATTTTATCTATAATGATTAATAATTAACCGAGTTACCAACAATCGTTTTAATTAGCTAATTGAATGATGTGATAATGTAGTAATTACAATATCAATGAATAGAAAATTGTATGAAATGTTAGATTTACTCCTTCAAAAATTTGAAGATTTTTTTAGCGTTGTTGTCGTTAACCTCTAAAAAGTAAAGCCCATTACTCAAAACCGAAACATCAATTTTTTGTCTGTTTGAATTTTGTAGGGTATGAGTAATGACTTCTCGATTTAATACATCTCTAACAATTACAGTACTATTTGCTCTCAAGGCTTGGTTAAATTCTAAGTACAACAAATCTTTTACTGGATTTGGATACATTTTTACTTCGTTTTCATCTATCTCATTGATGCCTGTAATCCAATCAACATTTACTAATTCCTCTGCAATGGTTGATACATTTTTAGCATTGTCAATTACTATCGATTTTATTTTACCTGCTGGAGTTCCTTCGTACCTAACGTCATCATTTGGTCCGTTTCCAATTTTTATTAATGCAGTACTGTTTCGGTCGTGGTAAATTTTTAAATTGTTTACTGTATAAACTGCATCACCGCTTCTAAACGAAACAAAATCGCCATTGGTGGTATGTGGTGTAGCATCTTGCCACGATGCTTTAAACACATCGTTAACAAACACATCAATTTCACCATTGGTTTTATCAAACGTAACTTTAAAATCGTAAAAAGTAGCTGCATTAAAATTGTACGAAACATCTTGCTCTAAAGTAAACACATCGTTTATCACTTTGTAAATCTGAATTTTGTCGTTATCCAATCTAAACCAAACAAAGTAGGAATTTCCACGATTGGTTAATGAAGCGTTATCGGAATAAAAATGAAAGCCTGCTCTTCGATTTGTTCCTGAACCTTCTAATTTTCCTTCCCAATGATACAAATACTTGTTGTAGGTATTTTGATTCACTGCTGCATAAATATTGGTGTTGGTATTGGTGTCTTCCGACTGCACCAAGTAAGCCCCTGCAATGTTCCAAATTCCTGTTACAGCAGTCCAATCAGGGTGAATAGCTGTATCAAAATTATCGCTAAAAAATCCGTTGTTATTGTTGGCTCTCCATTCTACACCATCGTTATCAATAACCTGATAAAACTGGTGTTTTACTCCACTACCTCCAACATTATCGGCATCGGTAAAGGTACTAGTAAAATCTGTATTTGCAGGATTTGGAGCTGCTGAAATAGCTGTTGTTGGCTTTATAGCATCGGGTGCAACCGAGTTCCAAGTAATTTCAAAACCTGGTTTTGTAGTAGAGCAATCCGAACGAAACTCAATCAACACATTTCCACTGTTTACGGTAATGGTTGATGGAATAGTTGTTCCTGTATAAAAACCGATTCGATTTGTAAAAGGAGTTATTCCATCATAAATATACAAGTAATCCCATGTAGATTCAACATCAAAAACAGTAATATTCAAGGTAATTGAAGATGCTCCCGTTGGTTGAATCAAGAATAGCGTTCGTTCATCATTACCATAGTTTCCACCACTTCCACCTAAATCGGTTACCGTTCCAGTTAAATTGGTATTGGTTGTTATTGGTGTGGTGTTGTTAATTAGTTTGTAATAATAATCCCAATCCCAATTTGCTCCTGGGTCGGTATGGCTTTGGTTTGGATAATGTTGATGACCTTTAATTTTTACACAACTTCCGGGAATGCTTGATGCATTGTAGTTGGTTGTAGGTGCCCAAGGGAAATAAGCAGTTCGCAAGGGACTAATTCCATAACCACTTTGTGTAATGTCTCTTACTAAATCAGCAGATGATTGATACATGGCAACGGTGTACCATGCTGGGTCGCTCACGTAACCTTCATGTTCCATACCAATGGTATAAGGATTTTCAGAACCCACATGCCAAGCTTTGTTACTTTCTAAAACCACTTGTGTTACTTGTCCATCCGACGACCTTAAACAATAATGGTAAGAAACACTTGATGAAGCACAATTTGCTGCCCAGGAAATTGCTCCTGCATAAGTTCCTTGAATAGTGTGAACAGTTACTGCTGAAATAGCAGTACCATTTCTAGAACTAAAATTACATGGTGTTAGTTGTGTTAATGCAGGAGGATAATCCACAGAACTAATAGTATGCCCAGAATTGGAATAAGTTTTACCAGTTTCTGTTGCTATAGTGTTTTCAGAAATAACAATTTTAGACGAAGATAAAATTGCTAAATTTTCTGCTCCAAAAACATTAACCATGTTGATGTTATGATTTGGAAAATTGAATTTTTTTTGAGCTTCAGCATCCGTCATAAAATTGAATACGGAATACAAGTGTGAGTTCAATGCAAAATCTTGAGCCAACCCATCGTATGGCAATTCGCTTAATGCAATTAAAACAGGAACATGGTTTTCAATGTTATTTTTATCAAAAGTAGATTGATTTAATAAGGTTTGATAAGCACTAGCATAAGCCAAAACATGTTGGGTAGGGTTTTGTAAAATATCATTTACGGGAACTCCCGAAAGCTGTGAAACATAATTTAAATTGTTTCTAAAATAATTTTTTCCATCAAGGGTTAAACCCATCACTCCATAAGCTAAAGGAATACCTGTACAAGCTTCTTCGGTATTATCTAAATGCTGAAAACGAGTATTGGTATAAGCAATAGCCTCTAAAACTCCTCTTGGCACATCAGGATATTGCAAATAAGCTTGATTAAATTCATTTTGAAATTGGTTGTTTGGATATTTATTTTGTTGTGCAAATAGTGTAAAACCAAAAAAAGTAAACACAACTAAAAAAAGTACATTTTTTATCATAATTGGATATTTGTTTACCCAAAAATAAAAAAATAAACTGGAAAAATTAGTGTAGTTTATTAAATTACAAACCTATAGAAATACCCCCTCGGATTATAGGGTTAGGATAAAAAGAATCTTGAGTTTCGTTGATATCCCACAATACTAAAATTGAAATGTACGATCTACCACCGCCCATCTGTTGCTTTAAACCACCACCCAAAAACACACCTACAGCATTAATTCTTTCTTGTCGGTTGTATGAAAAATAATTCATCAGATTGGTTTCAGCATGAGCCAAAATAGGAATGTCTTTAAATAGATACTGTGTAAAAATACTTCCTCCATAAATATTGGTTTTGTACTTATATACATTATCAGAATAGTAAATGTATGTTCCACCAATACCTGCTAAAATGTTATCGGTTAAATAATACCCCACTGTTGGAGAAATCTCAAAATACGTTAAATCACCAAAAGTTGCTCCTAAACCTCCACCAACAGTAACTCGTTTCCAATCAAATTTTCCTTTCGATGATTCGTCATCTTTTTTAGCTTTTGGGGTATCTCCATACACATAAGAATCTTCATCTGCTTGAGCAAAGATGAATAGCGGAAAACATAAAGTAAGAATTAATGCGAATTTTTTCATACCAACCAAAAATACTAATTTTTATAACTTTCGATACTTGTTAGTTCTATTTTTGTTTTTACAAAAACTCCTGAACCCGAACCCATTAAATTACCCTCCTCATCAAACAAGTTAGCACGAGCTTCTAATTTGTTTCCTAAATTCTTCGTCATTTCTCCTACAGCAAGAAGTTTACCTCCCAAAATTGGTCGTAAAAATTTAATTTCAAAAGAACCTGTAACCACAAATACATCATCAACAATTGAATTGGCTGCAAAAAAAGCTGCATCGTCTAGTAATTTAAAGTACACAGAGCCATGCAAGGCATTTGCAGCATGAAAAAATTGCGAGTCGACGTCCATTTTTATTTCACACTTTCCGTCCTTTACTTGAATGGTTGGTTTCATTAATTTATTTATTGGAGCAGCATAAAACATGTTCTCCAAACTTTTAAAATGTTTATTGCTCATGAATCGTATTTAATACAGGTTGAAGATTACAAATGGTGTTATAAAAGTCGGTAATTTGGTTTAAAACGAAGGTTTGTTTTTGCAAATGAGGCGAATGTCCACACTTTGGTATCATCACATTTCTGTTGTATTTACTTTTTGATTTTGTTACGATAGATTCTACTTGTAACGCTGTTCCATATTCATCCTCAAACCCTTGAATAGCAATAATAGGAGCTATAATATTGGTTAAATAATGTTCTATATTCCAATCTTTAAAATTAGGATGAGTGATGGTTTTTGAAAAAGCGTAAAACGTACTATCTGTGTGGTCGAAATGATATTTTTCAAAGCTTTTTTTGAGTCGAGAATCACTTTTGTAGAGTGCTTCTAATTTTTTAATGCTATCGACACTAATTTGCTCGTTAAAAACATGAGCTGCCATGCTAACCACCAACTTTACATTTTCAGGGAATAATGAAGCGTAAATCAAAGATATACTTGCTCCATCACTATGCCCGACAAGTATAAGTTCTCTGTTGGTTAAATTTAATTTTTCAATTAGTTTGGGTAAAAAATAATTCCCTTCTACATCTAAATAATTTGAATCTCTTTCCTCTTGCAAAGGTGTTGAATGACCGTAGCCATAGCGTTCGTAAATCAATCCTGGCAAACCTAATGTTTGACACAATTTTTCAGGAAAATCCTTCCATTGTGCTATGCTGCCCAACCCCTCATGCAAAAAAATAACTAATGGTAAAGAGGTATTAGTTTTACCAATTAACTGATAAGCCAATTTCACCTTTTCGTCTACCTGAACATATTTCAACTCTTCGCTCATGCTTGCAAAATTAACTTTATTCGTGTTTTTTATGAAACAAAATCCGAACTTTGATTGATAATTAAATTTCTGCCACTAAATGTCTTCAAACGTTTTAATGATATTGGCTCACCCAAACATTGAGCAATCTATCGCAAACAAACACATTAGCAATATTGTTTCTGCTTACGATAATACTGAAGTAAGAAATTTAACTTCACTATATCCTGATTTTAAAATTGATGTAAAAGCTGAACAAGAAGCTCTTTTAAAAGCTGATATCGTAGTTTTTCAATACCCTTTGTTTTGGTATGGAGTACCGAGTTTGCTAAAAGAATGGATTGATAGCGTTTTTACGTTTGGTTTTGCCTTTGGAAAAGGAATATATCAACTTGAAGGTAAAAAAATTATTGTTTCGTTCACAACGGGCAGTTCTGTAAAAGATTACCCAGTAGAAGTGGTTGAAAAAATAGTTTTTCCGTTTAAAGGTTTGGCAGATTATTGTAAAATGGAATACATTACCACGTTAGTTTCACATGAAATTGGCGGATACTCTGAAGAGGCTAAAACCAAATCGATAAACAATGCCGACATCCACGCAAAAAAAATGCTAGAAATAATTTGATTACCTTAACACCCAATATTTTAAATACCACATTATAAATGAATTTTACCGATTTCGGTTTTGAACCTCAAGTAATAGAAGCCCTAGATGCCATGGGTTTTACAAAGCCTACCCCAATACAAGAACAATCTATTCCACATGTTTTACAACGAAAAGATGTAATTGCTTGTGCACAAACTGGTACTGGAAAAACAGCAGCTTTTATACTCCCTATCTTAAATTTAATTTGTAAAAACCCGAATCAAGGAAAAGTTAGTACAATTGTTATTGTCCCGACTAGAGAGTTAGCCATACAAATTGATCAACAAATTGAAGGGTTGAGTTATTTTACCAATGCTACTTCTATTGCTATTTATGGAGGTGGTGATGGCAAAAGTTTTGACTCAGAAAAAAATGCTTTGTTAACCGGTGCCGATATTATAGTTTGTACACCTGGTCGTTTTATGTCGCATTTAAACATGGGGTATTTTGATACTTCTGGTGTAAAACACTTTATTTTAGATGAAGCCGACCGTATGTTAGATATGGGTTTTAACGAAGACATTATGAAAATTGCCGAACAGCTTCCAAAAAACCGTCAAAACCTATTGTTTTCGGCTACTTTTCCACCCAAAATTAGGTCGTTAGCCAACCAACTGTTAAAAGACCCTGTTACAATAAATATTGCCATTTCTAAGCCCAACGAGGGCATTAAACAAGGAGCTTATTTGGTTCATGATGGTCAGAAAATTGCACTTATCAAATCCATACTTACCAAAACAAATTTTGAGCATGTTTTGATTTTTACAGGTAAAAAAGTGATGGTAAAAGAAATTACCAATGCCTTGGCTAGAGCAGGAATCCAAGCAAAAGGTATTCAATCGGATTTAGACCAAAAAGAACGTGAACAAGTTTTACTTGATTTCACCAACAAAAAAGTACGCGTTTTGGTTGCTACCGATATTTTAGCCAGAGGTATTGATATTAAAGGAATAAACTTGGTTATTAACTATGAAGTACCCCGTGACGAAGAAGATTATGTTCACCGTATTGGAAGAACAGCTAGAGGTGATAACAAAGGTGTGGCATTAACATTTATTAATGCTGAACAATGCTACGATTTTGCTAAAATTGAAAAACTGATTGAAAAAGAAGTTCCAAAAATAGCTTTACCAGAAGGGTTTGATGAAGGTCCAACCTATGACCCAACAAAAAGACCTTCTTTTAAGAAAAAGAAATTTCACACCAAGAAAAAATTTACCAAACCAAACTAATGTATCACTACCCTATTAATTATGATGAGCCTTTGTTTCGTCCACCAAGCGAAGCCTACTCCTTAATTATACAAGTTACTTTAGGTTGCTCTTACAACAAGTGTGCTTTTTGTGAGATGTACACTTCAAAAAAATTTAAACCTCGAAAAGAGGAAGATATTTTTAAAGATATCGACGCTTTTATCCCTTATAAAAATGAAGTTAGAAAAGTATTTTTAGCCGATGGCGACCCTATGGTACTTTCTACCGATAGATTATTGAGGATATTAAATAAACTACGTCAAACCTTCCCAAAATTACAACGTGTATCTACTTATGCTACGCCAGAAAACATTAATCGAAAATCTGCTACTGAACTACAAGAACTGCAACAAGCTGGTTTAACCTTGCTTTATGTTGGAATAGAATCGGGCGATAATGAAGTATTAAACGCTATACAAAAAGGAGAAACATTTGACTCGATAGTTTCGGGAATTAACAAAGCCAAAAAAGCTGAAATAAACAGTTCGGTAATGATAATAAACGGAGTTGGCGGAAAGATGTTAACGAAGCAACACGCTATAAATTCAGCCAAAGTGCTTAACGAAACTCAACCTAAATATGCTTCAACTCTTGTTTTAACAGCCCACAAAGGAATGGAACATTTTAAATCAAGGTATCAAGGAGAATTTATTCCACTCCATTTACCTGAATTGTTTGATGAGATGAAAATTTTTATGGAGCATTTAGAATTAAATGAAACCATTTTTAGAAGCGACCACGCCTCTAATCATTTGGTGCTTAAAGGTGTTTTAGGAAAAGACAAACAACTTTTTTTAAATCAAATCGATTTAGCTATCAACCATCCAGAAATCGCTAACTTAAGAAAACAGTATCAAAGAGGTTTTTAAGCCATTTTTAAGCCTAATTTCGCATTAACTAAAATCCGCTAACATGAAAAAAACATTCTTAATTATCTGCCTTGCATTATCGTCAGTATTATTTGCTCAAAATCCTATTGCTGTTGGTCAAGCACAGTTAAATGCAGGTTTTGGATTTTCTACTTATGGTTTGCCAGTTTATGTTGGTTTTGATTATGGTGTACACGAAGATATTACTGCTGGTGCCGAGTTCTCATACCGTTCATATAATGACGAATATTTTAATACCAAATACAGCCACAAAGTTTACGGATTCTCTGCTAATGCCAATTACCATTTCAATGGATTATTAGATCTTGAATCAAAATACGATGTGTATGGTGGGTTAAATGTTGGTTTTTATGCTTGGAGTTCTTCTAGCGGATACAAAGGAAAACGTACATCAGGCTTAGGCTTAGGTCTACAAATTGGTGGTCGTTACTACTTTAACGATAAAATTGGTATTAACCTAGAGCTTGGTGGTGGAAATGCTACTTCGGGTGGTAAGATTGGCGTATCGGTGAAGTTTTAAGAATTATGCTTCAGGGTAGAATGCATCTTTGATGTGTTCTATTTTTTGTTCATTATTGTTTTTTACAATGGCAACAACATCAAATCTGCAATCTAAATCAATTTCGTTAGTTTCGAGGTAATAATTTGCTCCTTCAATCAAATGTTTTTGTTTCGATAAGTTTACTGCTTCTGCTGGATTTCCAAAATAATTGGTTGAACGTGTTTTCACTTCTATAAAAACCAACTCGTTATTATCACGAGCAATAATGTCAATTTCAAATTTCTTTTCGTGCCAATTGGTTTCTACAATAGTGTATCCCAATTTTATTAGGAAATCTACTGCCAATTCTTCCCCTTTTTGTCCTAGAGTATTGTGCTTTGCCAAATCAATTTTATTTAAAACTCAATTCAACTTCATTTTTACTAACTTTTAAATCAACCTCTGCACCCATCATTAAAGCTCTGTTATCCTTAATATGCCCAGCAGGAAACTCAAAACAAACTGGGTAGTTGTACTCTTTAACAACATCAAAAATTATTTGTTTAGCTGTTTTTCCATACGGAACCGTATTATCGTTCATGTCACTCATGCCTCCAACAATCAATCCTTTCAACTCTGTTAATAGTCCAGCTAGTTTTAAATTCATCATCATACGGTCAATATGATAAAGGTATTCATCCAAATCTTCCAAAAACAGTATTTTTCCTTTCGTATTAATTTGCGACCGCGTTCCAGTTAAACTGTAAATAATTGACAAATTTCCTCCTACCAGCTCTCCAGTAGCATCTCCTAGTTTATTCAATTCATCAACATCGCAAGTGTAAATAGGTAAAGCTCCAAATAAGGTTTCCTTTAAACTTTCTAATGCCTCTTTAGTATTTGTAGCAAAATTAATTGGCATACTAGCATGCAAAGTTTGTATGTTAAAATTGGTATTGATGTGATTATGTAAAACCGTTACATCGCTATAACCAACTATCCATTTCGGGTTCTTTTTAAAATTGGAAAAATCAATTTGATCAATAACTTGAACTGTTCCATAACCACCTCTAGCACAAATAATCGCTTTAATTTCTGAATTGTCCAACGCATTTTGTAAATCAGCAACTCGTTCTTTGGTTGTACCCGAAAATTGATGGTTTTCATTAAACAAGTTTTTGCCAAAAACGGGTTCTAATCCCCACGATTTTATAATAGCTACTGCAGGTTCTAACTCTATTTTAAAGATTTTACGAGCAGTAGAAATAATGGCGATTTTATCTCCTTTTTTTAAACTTGGTGGTTTTTCCATATTTA
The DNA here is from genome assembly GCA_020635795.1 of Flavobacteriales bacterium. Lineage (NCBI taxonomy): Bacteria > Pseudomonadati > Bacteroidota > Flavobacteriia > Flavobacteriales > Flavobacteriales bacterium. The sequence goes on along the minus strand of JACJZD010000004.1, from coordinate 11,958 downwards.
CATTATTAAATTAAAATACTAAATGTAACTTTGCAATCGCTTTTAACAAAAAAGGTCGTTCCGAGCAAAGCCAAGAAATCTTGTAAATAATACTTTCCAAAGTAACAAGATTTCTCCACAAGGTCGAAATGACAAGCAAAAAATTTATGAACACACCAAAACGATATACTGTTACTGCTGCATTACCTTATGCCAATGGTCCTTTACATTTGGGGCATATTGCTGGTGCTTACTTACCAGCTGATATTTTTGTTAGATATTTAAAAGCAAAAGGCAACGATGTGGCTTTTATTTGTGGTTCTGATGAGCATGGTGCTGCTATTACATTGCGTGCAAAAAAGGAAGGCTGTACACCACAAGAAATTGTAGATAAAAATCATATTTTAATCAGAGATTCGTTTGCCGATTTTGGCATTCATTTCGATATTTATCACCGAACTTCATCACCTTTACACCACGAAACAGCTGCAGAATTTTTTAAAACCTTATACGATAAAGGAGCTTTTACCCAAGAAACCAACGAGCAATTTTTTGACGAAGAACACCAACAATTTTTAGCTGATAGATATGTTACCGGGACTTGTCCGAAATGTAGCTCTGCTGGTGCTTATGGCGACCAGTGCGAAAAATGTGGATCTAGTTTAAATGCCAACGAATTAATAAACCCTATTTCTACCTTGAGTGGTAAAACTCCTGTTTTAAAAGAAACTACACATTGGTTTTTACCGATGAACAAACATGAAGACTGGTTAAAAAAATGGATAGAAACTGGGATATTAGATGGAAAGCAACATCACAACCCGAACGAATGGCGTAAACAAGTGTTGGGTCAGTGTAAAAGTTGGATTGACAACGGATTACAACCTCGCTCCATTACACGCGATTTAGATTGGGGGGTAAAAGTTCCAGTTGAAGGTGCTGAAGGAAAAGTGTTGTACGTTTGGTTTGATGCTCCAATTGGATATATATCTGCAACCAAGCAATGGGCTGCCGACAACAATAAAAACTGGGAAGATTATTGGAAAAATGAAGATACTCAGTTGATTCATTTTATTGGAAAAGATAACATTGTTTTTCATGGAATTATTTTCCCCATTATATTAAAAGAACACGCTGATTTTATTTTGCCAACCAATGTTCCTGCCAACGAATTTCTAAATTTAGAAGGCGATAAAATTTCTACATCACGTAATTGGGCAGTATGGTTACACGAATATTTAGAAGATTTTCCGAACAAACAAGATGAATTGCGTTACGTTTTAACTTCTATAGCTCCAGAAACCAAAGACAGCGAATTTACTTGGAAAGATTATCAAGCTAGAATTAACAGCGAATTGGTAGCCATTTTCGGAAACTTTGTAAACCGAACAGTTGTTTTAACTCATAAATATTACGAAGGGAAAGTTCCTAACCAAAATACATTAACACAAAACGACAAAGACGTATTAGGAGCTATATCAGCCGCTCAACAAAAAGTAAACGAACTTATTGAAAGCTACAAATTTAGAGATGCTCAAACCGAAGCCATGACTTTGGCTCGAATAGGAAATAAATATCTAGCCGATAACGAACCTTGGAAATTGTATAAAACCGATGAAGTTCGAGTGCAAACCATTTTGAATGTTTCCTTGCAATTGTGTTTGGCATTAAGTGAAATTTTCAAGCCATTTTTACCAAAAACTTCCGAAAAACTTATTCATATTTTAAATGCTTCAGATGCTACTGAACTGAAAACTGGACATCAAATAAACCCTACTGAATTACTGTTTGAAAAAATAGAAGATGAAGCCATTGATGCTCAAATTGAAAAATTAAAGAAAACAACCGTTAAACAATCTAACCCAAAAGCAAAACCAATGAAAGACGAAATAACTTTTGATGATTTTACCAAAATGGATATTAGAGTAGTTACCATTTTAGCTGCCGAAAAACATCCTGATGCTGATAAATTATTAAAACTTACAGTTGATACAGGGATTGATGTTCGTACAGTAGTTTCTGGTATTGCACAACACTACAAGCCTGAAGATATTATTGGTAAACAAGTTTCTATTTTAATGAATCTTGCCCCCCGAAAAATTAGAGGAATTGAATCGAAAGGAATGATTTTAATGGCAGAAAACAACGAAGGAAGCTTGGCTTTTATTTCACCAGAAAAAGCCATAGATAATGGCGGAGAAATTAGGTAAAAGCCTCCCCAACCCCTCCGAAGGAGGGACTAAAAAACTAAAAACGAAACACTAGTTACAATACACGAACTACCAAAATGGAAAACCGAAAACGAAACGATAAACCCAAATCATTGGATAGAAAAAAAACTATTACCAAAGACAAAGGCAAACCAAAATTTGCTGATAAAAAGAATTCTTCATCAAAAAGTTCAGATAAACCTGAATTTTCAGATAAAAAAGAAACCAAAACTTCTCGCCCTCCCTTCGGGAGGGGTGGGGAGGGCTCTAAATTACCATTTAAACGTAAACCATTAAGCAAGCCGTCAACAACCCCTGCTGCAAAAACAGTTAAACGAGTTGATGATGGTACTATGCGTTTAAATCGTTACATAGCCCACGCTGGAGTTTGTTCTCGAAGAGAGGCTGACACCTTAATTTTATCAGGAGCTGTATCGGTTAATGGAGTTGTAGTTACTGAGCTAGGCACACGAGTTAAAGAAGATGATAAAGTTAGTGTTGGTAACGAATCGATAAAACAAGAACAAAAAGTTTATTTGTTGATGAACAAGCCAAAGAACTTCATTACATCGGTAAGCGACCCACAAGGCAGAAAAACGGTAATGCAGCTGGTAGGCAAATTAAAACAACGTGTATATCCAGTAGGAAGATTAGATAGAGACACCACAGGAGTATTGATGTTTACCAATGATGGTGACTTGGCAAAAAAACTAACTCATCCTAAACACGGAATTAAAAAAATCTACCAAGTTACCCTCGATAAAAATGTGCCTCAAGCTCATTTAAAACAAATTGCGGAAGGAATTGAATTAGAAGATGGATGGATTAAAGCTGACGAAGTGAGTTATGTTGGTAAAAAAGAAGATAGAAGAGAAATTGGCATTGAAATTCATTCGGGTAAAAATAGAATTGTACGACGCATTTTTGAACATTTAGGCTATCAAGTTATTAAACTTGATCGTGTATATTTTGCTGGTTTAACCAAGAAAGATTTATCTCGCGGACAATGGCGTTATTTAACCACTGAAGAATTGAACATTTTTAAAATGTTGCCGAAATAGTTTTTTAGATTAACCATTTCTTCATTAAGGCTTTTTTTGAATTACAACCTTTATTAAAAATATTTCGTCCCTGAATTGATGAAATGCTTATTAAATTTTCTAGTATTATTACTTTTTACTCTTCCGATAAAAAGTAATGCAACAATCCATGAAAAAATAATTACGGATTGTAGTGACATCACAAACGTTTGTATTGGCGATACTATTCGCTATATTGGTGACAGCTTAAATAGTAATGCGTATGGAGTTACTTATATATCAATATTTAATTCTATTTCACAAAACAATACCTATTACACCGTCACATCAAATATTGGTGTAGCTACTACACAAGACCATGTTATAATTAATGGTGATGAATCTTTTGAACTACAATTATGTGGAATTACTACTTTATATTTTGTTTATAATTGTCCACTAAACATTGAAAGTATATCCAACCATTCTTATCGAAATCAAGTAAATCCTAACCCTACAACAGGTATCTTTTCTATTGGTTATCAAAAACAAAATATTGAATTATTTTCTATAGATGGTAAAAAGCTTTTTGAAGTTTATGATAACAAAATGGACATTACGAATTTTAATTCCGGCTTCTATCTTATCATAACAAAAGATATTTTTGGGGAAATAATATCTCGAGATAAAATCATTAAAGAATAATTTTTCCTAACCGTTAACGAACCTTTGTTAATTAAAATCTTCTAAACTTCACAAACGAAGCACATTCGACACTAATTTTGAAATAGAAACGCAATTTTTCCGTTTCATTTCAGATGTCGGCTCTAAAAAAATTTTCCATAACACTTGCCATAATTGTTGCATTGTTTGCTGCCATTGGTCTTTACATTTCTTCTGTTTACGAAGACGAAGTAAAAAACTACCTGATTACTGAAATCAATAACAACCTGAATACTCCCGTAGATATTGAAGAAATCAATTTTTCAGTATTTAAAAAATTCCCTTACGCTTCGGTAGAATTTAAAAATGTTACTGCCAAAGAGATGTCTTTAAAGGATAAGAAAGACGATTTGTTTTCGGTGAAATCGATTTTCTTTCAGTTTAACATTTTAGACATCATTAAAAAAAATTACATCATTAAAAAAATTGCCGTTGAAGATGGTTTTGTGAATTTAAAAATTGATAAAAAAGGGGACGATAATTTTCATATTTGGAAAAAAGACACCACCCAAAACAAAGAAGCGTTTAAACTGGAACTAACTCAATTGCTGTTTGAAAACATATCGCTTTCTACAGTAAACGATTTTAAAGCCATTGATTTTTTAATTCTTTTTGAAGATGTTAAACTTTCAGGAAATTTTTCGGACCAAAATTTTGAATTGGACACCAAAGCAAAATTGTTGTTTCAGCAGTTAAATAGCAATAAGCAATCGTGGATTAAAAACAAACGAGTGGCAATAAACACCGCCTTATCGGTTAATAACGAAACCAATAAATGTGATATAAAAAAAGGAAATATTGCCATTGAAGATTTAAAATTTAATTTACTCGGAAGCTTTACTGTAAAAGAAAACACTACGTTATTATCTATCAAATCTGAAGGTGACAACCTTTCTATTGAATCTATTTTTTCACTGTTTCCTCCCGAACAACAAGAAAAATTAAAATCGTACAAAGCAAAAGGAAACATTACCTACCACGCCAATTTAAAAGGCAACTACTCGTTTACTCAAAACCCCGATTTTGATGCTACGTTTAAAATTGTAAATGGCGAAATTCTCGAAAAAGAATCTGATTTATCGTTAACCAAATTAAGTGTTAACGGTAGTTACCTTAATAGGAAAGGAGCATTAACCAAACTGGTATTACAAAATTTTAATGCCAATTTCGGTGCAGGTAATATTGCTGGAAATTATACCATTACCGACTTTAACAATCCCTACATTGAATTTAGCTCAAAAGCTATAGTTGATATTGCTGCGGCGAAAACATTTTTTAAACTCGATACCCTTGAAGTTGCTTCAGGGCAATTAAATTTAAATCTAGATTATTTGGGTTATTTGCAAGAAATTAGAAATGTTTCTGCTAAAGATTTACAAAACCTGAAAGCTACCGGAAATGTTACTATTTCTAACGGTAATTTAAAATTGGTGAATTATCCTTACTTATTAGCTGGTTTAGAAAGCTCGTTTCAATTTAACAACAACGAAATTATTATTGATTCGTTGGCTACCAACCTAAACAGTAGTTACATCGAGTTAAAAGGCAGTTTTAAAAACTTGTTGGCATATTTGTTTGTTGATAATCAAAAACTGTTGGTAAATGCCACATTTTATTCAAAAAAATTGATTTTAGATGAGCTTTTAATGGACGATAAAAGCACCAAAAAAGATACCATTTACAATCTATCTCTACCTCAAAATGTTTCGTTTAGCCTTAATACCCGAATAGACCATTTTCAATTTAGACAGTTTAAAGCAGAGCAATTTTCATCACATTTAACGCTACAAAACAAGCAATTTACAGCATCAAACATAAGTTTTAATGCCATGCGTGGTAAAGTGAATGGCGATTTTTATTTAGACGATACCGAAGCCAACGATATAACCATAACAAGTAATACTACAATAACAGATATTGACATTAAAGAACTGTTTCACCAATTCGAAAATTTTGGACAAGATTATTTTGTTGCTGACAACATAAAAGGTACAGCAACCACTCAGGTAGAGCTTGCTGGTGTTTGGAATAAAAATTTAGAATTAAACAAAGACAAACTTTTTGTTGTTGCTGATTTAACAGTAAACAGAGGTGAATTAGTAGATTACAAACCAGCAATGGCTTTAGCTAAGTTTATTGAAATTGACGAACTCAAACACATTAAATTTTCTACACTACAAACTCATATCGAAATAAAAAATCAAGTCATTAGCATTTCAAAAACCGACATTAAATCATCTGCTATTGATTTAACCATTGCTGGTACGCACTCATTTAACAACAACATCGACTACCGTTTTAGAGTATTGATGAATGATTTGTTGTGGAAAAAAGCCAAATCGAAGAAAAAAGAAAATACGGAATTTGGCTATATTGAGGATGATGGTTTGGGAAAAACTGCCCTATTCTTACACATGACAGGTACAGTAAAAAACTACAAAATAACCTACGACACCAAAGGTTTGAAAGAAAAATGGAGCGACGATTTAAAAGAAGAAAAACGCAATTTAAAACAGATTTTAAAAGAGGAATTTGGTTGGTTTAAAAAAGACAGCACCTTAACCGACCAAAAAAAACAAAAGAAAGACGGTTTTTTAATTGAATGGGAAGAAGACACAAGGAAGTCCGAAGATCGAAGTGGGAAGACGGGAGATGGAAAAAAGACCGAAGAAAAAAAAGGATTAGGAAAGTTAATTGATAAAATAGCCAAACCTGATGCTGAAGAGTACGAAGAAAATGGAGATTTTTAAAGTCTTGTCATTCTGAACGAAATTTGTTCCCCGATTAATCGGGGTTAATAAATGAAGTGAAGAATCTTTTTAAAGCCGACTACTTTTTCTAATTTAGCACTAAACTCCTAACCTTATAAACATTTAAACTCAATTGACTCCTCAAACACCATTAGCAGAACGATTACGCCCTACCACATTCGATAATTATGTGGGGCAAGAGCATTTGGTTGGGCAAAACGCTACCTTACGCCACGTAATTGAAAAAGGGATTATTCCTTCCATGATTTTTTGGGGACCTCCAGGTGTTGGTAAAACCACGTTGGCTAATATTATTGCTACACACACCAAGCAACCTTTTTATACATTAAGCGCAATAAATTCCGGAGTAAAAGATATTCGCGAGATTATTGAAAAAGCAAAGTCGCAACCCTTATTTGGCACCAAAAACCCTGTTTTGTTTATTGATGAAATTCATCGCTTTAGTAAATCGCAACAAGATTCATTACTTGGTGCAGTTGAAAAAGGAACAGTTACCTTAATTGGTGCAACAACCGAAAACCCATCATTTGAAGTTATTTCGGCATTGCTTTCGCGTTGTCAGGTATATATTTTAAAAGAACAAACCAAAGAAGATTTAACCAAGTTATTGCACATTGCTTTAACCACAGACGAGTTTTTAAGCAAGAAAAAAATCAATATTTTAGAGTACGAAGCTTTGTTGCAACTTTCGGGTGGCGATGCTCGAAAACTACTCAATACCTTAGAAATCGTCGTTAATAATTTTGAAACCGAACCGATAGACATTACTAACGATTTGGTAATTGAAATTGTACAACAAAACATGGTACGTTACGATAAAACAGGCGACCAACATTACGATATTATTTCTGCCTACATCAAATCCATTCGTGGTAGTGACCCCAACGGTGCAGTTTATTGGTTAGCTCGTATGCTCGAAGGTGGCGAAGACCCGAAGTTTATTGCTCGTCGATTATTGATTTTATCTTCCGAAGACATTGGAAATGCCAACCCTACAGCATTGGTTATTGCCAACAATTGTTTTCAAGCCATTAATGTAATTGGTATGCCCGAAGCGAGAATCATTTTATCTCAGGCCACCGTTTATTTAGCAACATCGCCAAAAAGCAACGCATCGTATCAAGCAATAAATACCGCAATGGAATTGGTTCGTAAAACGGGTAATTTGTCGGTACCGTTACACATACGTAATGCACCAACCAAATTGATGAAGGACATTGGTTATGGAACGAATTATGCTTATTCGCACAGTTATGAAGGCAACTTTAAAGCTCAAGAATATTTGCCCGATGAAATTAAAAACACCAAGCTTTACGAACCAGGTAAAAATGCCAAAGAAGAAGGTATTCGAAAGTTTTTAAAAGATAATTGGAAGGATAAATATGACTATTAATTCCTTTTTTATCCCCTTGAGGGGATTATAGGGGTGATGTATTAACTATTAACATTAAAAATCATGGACTACAATTTAGACGAAAAAACGTACAACGAAATTGCCAATTTAATTGGTAGTGATGCCAGTCCTGTTGGGATTGATGCAAAGAAAACGCACATCATTATTATCAAAGCTTTAGCTGATTTACATGCTAAAATTGATAACTTGGAAAAAGAAATTGCTGAATTAAAAAAGTAGAGACAGATGATTATCCGTCTCATGTTTGAGACGATAATTATCTATTTCATTTTTGAGACGCATAATTATGCGTCTCTACGGCAAGTAAGGTATTTTTCAATAAACTGGCAATAGTCATTGGTCCTACTCCACCCGGAACTGGAGAAATAAATGCACATTTTGGTGCTACCTCATCAAACTTTACATCACCAATTAATCGAAATCCTGATTTTTTGGTTGTATCTTCAATACGATGAATACCAACATCAATAACTGTAGCTCCTTCTTTAACCATATCGGCAGTTAAAAATTCTGGTTTACCAATTGCTACAATAAGAATATCAGCTTTTAAGGTAAATTCTTTCAGGTTTTTTGTTCGGCTGTGAGTAAGTGTTACCGTACAATTACCAGGAGTGGTATTACGAGCCATTAATATGCTCATGGGCGAACCCACAATGTTACTTCTACCAATAACTACACAATGTTTTCCTTCTGTTGGTATGTTGTAATGACGCAACATTTCTACAATACCGTAAGGTGTTGCCGGTAAAAAACTTGGTAAATTCAATACCATTTTACCCAAACTCACTGGGTGAAATCCATCTACATCTTTTATAGGAGAAATGGCTTCGGTAACTTTTTGTTCGTTGATGTGTTTTGGCAATGGCAACTGCACAATAAAACCATCTATTTCACTATCGTTATTTAATTTATGGATTTCGTTAAGCAAATCATTTTCAGAAATGGTCTCTGGCAATTTTATCAACGACGAACCAAAACCAACCTTTTCGCAAGCTTTTACTTTAGCATTCACATACGTTTGGCTAGCTCCATCGTTACCAACCAGCACTGCTGCTAAATGAGGAATTTTTCCACCTTTCAATTTTATGGCTTCAACTTCTTTTGCAATATCATTTTTGATTTTGTCTGAAACCTCTATTCCACTAATTATTTTCATTTTGAATATTGTTTATGGTATTTGGTGTTTTGTATGTAGTATATCAAAAGGCTAGACACTAGACACTAGACACTAGACACTAAATTACCTTTTCGGCATACTCTTCATCAGTTTAGCCATTTTATTCTTATCGCCCATCATTTTCATCATTTTGCTGGTTTGCTCAAACTGTTTGATTAATTTGTTTACCTCTTGTATGTTTGTTCCACTTCCAATGGCAATTCTTTTACGTCTGTTACCATTCAACACTTGCGGGTTTGAACGTTCGTGAGGAGTCATTGATTGGATAATAGCTTCTATTCCTTTAAAAGCATCATCATCTATATCAACACCTTTTAATGCTTTACCAACACCTGGTATCATACCCATCAAATCTTTAACGTTACCCATTTTTTTAATCTGACCAATTTGGTCCATAAAATCGTTAAAATCGAACTGGTTTTTAGCAATTTTCTTTTGTAATGCTCTCGCCTTTTCTTCGTCGTATTGTTCTTGGGCACGTTCAACTAAACTTACCACGTCACCCATTCCCAATATCCTATCCGCCATACGTTCTGGATAAAACACATCTAGCGCTTCCATTTTTTCTCCTGTACCAACAAACTTAATAGGTTTATCAACTACAGTTCGAATAGATAAAGCCGCACCACCTCTCGTATCACCATCTAACTTGGTTAATACAACACCATCAAAATTTATTTTATCGTTAAATGCTTTAGCCGTATTTACGGCATCTTGCCCAGTCATGGAATCTACAACAAACAAGGTTTCTTGAGGGTCAATTGCTTTTTTTACCTCAGCAATTTCGTTCATCATTTGCTCATCAACCGCTAAACGACCAGCAGTATCAACAATAACTACATTGTAACCTTTACTTTTAGCATGAGCTACTGCTCTTTTAGCAATATCAACAGGGCTTTTGTTTTCTTTATCACTCCAAACCTCAACGCCTATTTGCTCACCCAGTACATGTAATTGGTCGATTGCCGCAGGACGATAAACATCGCCGGCTACCAACATTGGAGTTTTGCCTTTTTTGGTTTTTAAATAATTGGCAAGCTTACCCGAAAAAGTAGTTTTACCCGAACCTTGTAAACCAGCAATTAAAATTACAGCAGGGTTACCTTTAATGTTGATTTCCTGCATTCCACCACCCATCAACTTTGCAAGTTCATCGTGGGTAATTTTAACCATTAATTGGTTAGGCGAAATGGCGTTAATTACATTAGCACCTAAAGCTTTTTCCTTTACCGTATCAGTAAATTGTTTGGCCACTTTGTAGCTAACATCGGCATCTAGTAACGCTTTTCTAATTTCTTTAACTGTTTCAGCAACATTAATTTCAGTTACTTGTCCTTGTCCTTTTAAAACTTTAAAGGCTCTCTCTAACTTATCGGATAAACTATCAAACATTTTATTCTAATTTTTCTATTTGCGAATTTAAGAAATTTTTGTTGTTGAAAAATAATAAATATTGAGCGAAAACGGTATAGTAAGCTTATTAACTTTACTAAAAATACAAAGAAAAATTTTAACCAATATTTAATCTTGCTTGTTAGCTTATTTATTGATTATATCATAACCTTTGTACTGATTTTATTAAACTTTTAAATTAATTGTTATGACTAGCAAAAAATCAATTTCAGGAATTTTTATTATTGCAGGAGTGCTATTTTTAACTTCTTGTGTACCTACCTATAAATGTGGCGACCCTATACCAGATAAAAAAATTATTGGCGGCAAAAAATTGAAAAATTTGGTTGCCGAACGCGATGAACTTTGTACCAATTTAAAAACGGAAGAAACACAAAATGCAAAATTAAATGCCGACTTAAACACTTTACAAACCGACCATGATAACCTAAATGCTAAATACAAAAGTTTAATTGATGTGAACATGTCGCAAACCGACCAATACAACAAATCGTTAAAAGAAAAATCGGACGAATTAAACAAGAAAGAAAAATTACTTGCTGAAAGAGAAAAAGCATTAAAAGAATTGCAACAAACCATTGCAAGAAAAGACTCTATTACGAACAGACTAAACGAAATTTTAAGAAATGCCTTGTTAGGCTTTAACTCAGACGAACTTTCGGTAGAAATTAAAAACGGAAAAGTGTATGTTTCGATGTCGGATAAACTGTTGTTTAAATCAGGTAGTGCTGCCGTAGAAAGCAAAGGAATAGAAGCCTTAAAAGTATTAGCTGATGTGTTAAACAAAAATACAGATATCGACATTTTAGTGGAAGGACACACCGATAATATTCCAATTAAAACTGCATTGTTTAAAGACAACTGGGATTTGAGTGTTATCCGTGCTACATCAATTACTAGAACCCTTACCGACGATTACAAAGTGGCTACAACTCGTGTAACAGCTTCGGGTAAAGGAGATGTTTTCCCAAAAGCAGACAATGCTACTCCTGAAGGAAGAGCGAAGAACCGTAGAACAGAAATTATCTTGTCGCCAAAATTAGACGAGATTATGAATTTATTGAATAGCAAATAAGATTTCCATTAAAAATTAGCCGTAGAATAAACGTTAATTAAACGTTTATTCTACGGTTAAACATACAGTTAAATTCTTATACTGTTGATTATCAAAACAATTGAACGGATTGTTTTTTTTATTACATTTGGAAAAAGATATAGTGCGAATAAATGCAATTGCATTTATTCGGATGTT